>JAVYIN010000005.1:0-345000 GCA_035968315.1 Nitrospira sp. | reverse complement strand
TGAGCGTCTTTTCAATTTTCTTGCGCCAGTGCCGGTCGTCATAGCGCGACGTGACCAGCTGGAGCATTTTCTTTCCGAGTTCGGCATCAAGCGGCATGGAAACTCCTAGTGGCTAGAGGCACGCGGCTAGAGGTAAGAGGGACGCCTGGGTCTCTCGCCACTGGCCCCTCGCCTCTTGCCCATCTTACATTTTGAGATGCTGCTGGAAAAATGCGAGGGTTCTGCCCCAGGCATCTTTCGCTTCAGCAGCCCGATACACATCTTTCCGCAGATCATTGAAGAACGCATGCGGGGCACCCGGATAGGTCTTGATCTCACCGGGCTTCTTGTACTTTTTCAGCGCTGTCACCAGTCGCTGCACATCGGCTTTGGTAATCCAGCCGTCGTCTTCTCCATAGATATAGAGGACCGGCGCCGAGAGTTGCGCTAACGGTGCATCGGGATTCGGCACTTGCCCATAGAATGGAACCGCGGCCTTAATGTCTCCGTTCACACAAGGCAGCATCAAGGCATAGGAACCGCCCATGCAGAACCCTGTGACCCCGATACGGGCCGGATCGACTTCCGGCACAGTCTTGAGATAGGCCACCGTGGCATTCAAATCCTTCAACCCATCTTCTTGTTTGAGCAAGCCCATGAGTTCGCCCGCCCGATTGGAATTGCTCATCGGGACCACTTCGTTCTGAAGCCGCGAGTACAGATCCGGCGCAATCGCCACATAGCCTTCCGCCGCAAAGCGCTTGGCAATATCCTTCACATGCTCGTTCAGCCCCCACCATTCCTGAATCACGATGATCGTGGGGCGGCGCTCCTTCGTCTGCGGCGCGGTCACATAGGCGCGCACCGTGACGTCACCGCTCGGATACTGCACCATGGTCTCTCTGATCGGTTCAGCCATATTTCACCTTGCTACACCTGCACGCATTTCATCCCTGCATCCGAACCATCAGCCATAGACTAGCCGCCATTCGCCCTAGTTTCCCGCCACCATCAGTTCGGCCAATTTGAGGGTCGGGCTGGCTACCCTGCTGCGGAAGACCAGATCGTTCCCCACCATCTCGATGTCCTGGAACATCTGTTTCAGATTACCGGCAATCGTGATCTCTTCGACCGGATAGGCCAGCTCGCCATTTTCAATCCAGTAGCCGCAGGCCCCGCGGGAGTAATCGCCCGTCACCATATTGATGCCAAACCCGATCAACTCGGTGACATAGAGCCCGTCTTTCACGGACGCAATCATCTCTTGCGGACTTTTCGATCCGGGAACCAGATAGAAATTGGTCGGGCCAACCGACGGGCTTTCCCCCACACTCCGTGACGCATTCCCCGTCGAGGCCATCCCCAGTTTCTTGCCCGAATAGGTATCGAGCAGATAGCTCTTCAAGACTCCGCGTTCGACGATCATGTTCTTGCGCGTCGCCAATCCTTCTCCATCGAACGGCCGGGACCCGAGCCCCCCGTCCATCCGCCCATCGTCATAGACCGTAATGAGATCGGATGCGATGCGGTTGCCCAGTTGATCGAGCAGAAATGACGCCCGCTTGTAGAGGCCGTAGCCGGACACGGCGCTACAGAGGTTGCCGAGCAGGCTCCCGGCCGTTTCTTGGTCGAAAATCACCGGCACGCGCTTGGTCGCCACCTTGCGGCCACCCAGGCGGCGCAAGGTGCGCCGTGCGGCTTCCTGGCCGATCGATTCCGGCGTAGAGAGCTTAAGAAATTTGCGCTGCACTTCATACCAGGAGTCCCGCTGCATGCCGCCGCTCACCGGATCCGTCGCGATCGGCGACACCGCCAGCGAAAAACTGGAACTGCGGTACTCCCCGATGAATCCGTGACTGTTCCCCAGCACCACGCGGCCGGACGATGAATCGAAATCGGCGCCTTCGGAATTCGTGATCCGCTGGTCCGCCGCCATCGCGGCAGCCTCCGCCCGCTTGGCCAGCTCGATCTGATGATCGGGATTGAGTTTCGTCGCATCGTAGAGATCGAGATCGGGCCATGCGGCCGCCATCTGCGACGCATCCGGCAACCCGGACACCTCGTCCGGCACCACCGCCTTGGCCAGCGTACAGGTTTCATCGACCAGCCGATGCAGCGACTCGGTCGAAAAATCGGAGGTCGAGGTGCAGGCCGAGTGCTTGCCCACAAACACCCGCAACCCCAGCCGCTTTTCCCGGGCCTTGCTCAAGCGATCGACGACGCCCACCCGCACTTGCACGGAAAAGGTTTCGCCGTCCGCGACCACGATATCCGCTTCCGTTGCGCCGCACGCTTTCGCACGAGCCAGCACATCGGCAGCCAGCTGCGCATATCCGTTCGTCTGTTGGAGGGTGTCGCTCATCGTCTTACCGTTGCGTCCCGCCAACGGTGATTTCATCGATTTTGAGGGTCGGCAATCCGACGCCCACCGGCACGGACTGTCCATCCTTGCCACAGGTGCCGATGCCGTTATCCAACTTGAGATCGTGTCCAACCATGGACACCTTCGTCAATATTTCCGGGCCGTTGCCGATCAACGTCGCCCCTTTGACCGGCTTCGTAATCTTGCCGTCCTCGATGAGATAGGCCTCGCTCGCGGAGAACACGAATTTGCCGCTGGTGATATCCACCTGCCCACCGCCGAACGTGACGGCATAGAGGCCCCGCTTCACCGATTTGAGAATCTCAGCGGGGTCCGACTCGCCCGCGAGCATGAAGGTGTTCGTCATCCGAGGCAGCACGACGCTTTGATAGCTTTCACGCCGGCCGTTGCCGGTCAGCGGAATGCCCATCAGCCGCGCATTGAGCTTATCCGTGATATAGCCGCGCAGAATGCCCTTCTCGATCAAAACCGTCCGGCCCGTCGGCGTGCCCTCGTCATCCATGTTCAATGAGCCGCGGCGGAAGGGCAAGGTCCCATCATCCACGATCGTACAGACATCGGACGCCACGCGTTTGCCGATCAGGCTTGAAAAGGCGGAGGTTTTCTTGCGGTTGAAGTCGGCTTCCAGGCCGTGGCCGATGGCTTCATGCAGCAAAATGCCGGGCCATCCTCCGCCCAGCACCACCGGCATGACACCGGCCGGCGCATCCACCGCCGACAAGTTGAGAATCGCCTCGCGCGCCGCTTCTCTCGCGTATTCCACATACCGGCTCTCATCGCGATAGAACTCGAACCCGACCCGTCCGCCCCCGCCGAACGACCCCACCTGCCGATTGCCATTCTCTTCGGCAATACAAGTCACTTGGAGCCGCGAGAGCGGCTGCACATCGCCGATCAGCGTGCCATCGGACGTGGCCACCACAACAATCTTATATTCGGTATTAAAGGACGCCAGCACATTCTTGATCCGCGGATCGTAGCGGCGCGCCTCCGCATCGATGGCATTGAGCAGCGCCACCCGGTCGGCCGTGGCCACTTCCGCCTTGGCCCGCTCGATGGGATAGAGATCCCGCGTAGGGCGCCGCTGCACCGGCACCGGCAGCCCCCGATCGCCTTTGGGAGAGTTCGCAATATAGCGCGCCGTATCGGCGGCAATTTCCAAATCTTTTTTGGTCAGTTCATCGGAATAGGCAAAACCCGTTTTTTCACCGGCAGTGGCCCGCACCCCAACGCCCTGAGAAATGCTCTTGGCCGCCCGCTTGACGATGCCTTCTTCCATGGACACGGATTCGGATACCCGTGACTCGAAGTAGAGATCGGCATAATCGACATCGCGGACATTCAACCGGTCGAGCGCATGGCGGACCTCCAGGTCTGTCATGCCGAATCTGGCAAGCTGAACGGAATCGGACATCGATCGGTTCCTTCATCGAGTAAGGACGGACAAGCGCCGAGTATAGCTGATTCATTTCCGCAGCCGCAATGCGACGTCTATTAACCATTGACAGATATAGGGCTTTTACTAAATATGGTTTGACATTGTGTACCCCCGCCAGTAGACTTTGCTCACCTGCCCTTGTGTCTGTACAAGAAAGGACACCGACTCGATTCCCATGCAACCGTCATCTTCATCCCCCGGTTTGGAACAGCTTTCTGAACAGGATTTGACCGCCAAATTGGAGCCGGAACTGCTCCCGAAACATGTCGCAGTCATCATGGATGGCAACGGCCGTTGGGCGGAACTGCAGGGCCTCCCCCGCATCGCCGGTCACCGGGAGGGGATCAATTCCGTCCGTGAAATGATTACGCTCTGCCTCGAACTGGGCATCCAACACCTGACGATCTATGCCTTCTCCCAGGAAAACTGGAACCGGCCCATGCAGGAGATCTCAGCCCTCATGGGTCTGCTGGAACATTATCTCTCCACCGAACGGGCCAGCCTGATCGAGCAACGCATCCGCTTCCGCGCAATCGGACGCCTTGAGGCGCTTCCCGAGTCGGCCCGGCACTGGGTGAAAACCACAGAACAAGAAACAGCCCATTTGGACAAAATGCACCTGACCGTCGCCCTCAGCTACGGAGGACGCGCGGAAATCGTCGATGCCGTGCGTGGCATCGTCGCCGACACCCAGAGTGGAAAAATCAGGCCGGATCGGCTGGACGAATCCCTGGTGCAGCAGTATCTGTATACCCACCCGCTTCCTGATCCGGATCTCCTGATCAGAACCAGCGGCGAAACACGCATTAGCAATTTCCTGCTCTGGCAACTCGCCTATACCGAGCTCTATTTCACCGCCACGCCCTGGCCAGACTTCCGCCGGCGCGAATTTCTCCTGGCGCTGATCGAGTACCAGCGGCGTGAGCGCCGGTTCGGCCGGGTCCTGAGCGCGGTGTCATCATAATTCCCGTGGGCAATCTCGGAACCGTAGATCCCCCTGCCGATCGGCCGACACCGGCTCCGTCTGCGCCCGCCGCGGCCAAACGATTCGACATTCGACGGGTCTATACCGCCCTCATCGGCATCCCCATTGTCTACGGCATTATCCGCTACCTGCCCGCCTGGGGCGTGACCGCTCTGGCCGTATGCGGCGGCCTGCTGGCCCTGCTCGAATTGACCCGGATGTGTTTCGGCGACCGGCGCAACCGGGCATTGCTCGGCATCGCTCTCGGCCTGACCGCCTTGCTCATTGCCAGCCCCCACGGCACAGTTCCCGTCATCGCGATAGTCTTGCCGGGCATGCTGCTCGCGCTGCTGGCCATGCTGTTGTCCTCGAACCCGCTTGAATCGCGTTTTCGAGACACGACCGTCGCCGTATTTGGCTCGCTCTATGTTGGGCTGACCCTGAGCACGCTGGTCTCAACACGCACCTTGCCCGGGGGAGAATGGCTGATTGTGTGCATCGCCCTCGTCACCTGGGCCGGCGACATCGGCGCCTACTATGCCGGCACCTTGTGGGGACGACATCCGCTGGCCCCCTCGATCAGTCCGAAAAAGTCCTGGGAAGGATTGGCGGGAGGGCTCGCGCTCTCTCTGCTTGTCGCCCTGCTCGCGCAGTTCTGGCTGGTTCCGCAATTGACCGTTGCGGATGCGCTGATCCTGGGCCTCCTCATGACCGGAACCGGCCTCCTCGGAGACCTCTGTGAATCAGCCATCAAGCGCAGCGTCGGCGTCAAAGATTCCGGCGGCTTGCTTCCCGGTCACGGCGGCATGCTCGATCGCCTGGATAGTCTCTTGTTCACCGCCCCCACCTTCTACTACTATGTCACGCTGGTCCGCGGCCTCTCGCCGCTGCCCTAGGCAGGAGACGCTATGAAAACCATCATCATTTTAGGCTCGACCGGATCGATCGGCACCAATACGCTGGACATCGTCCAGCGATTTCCTGAAGAGTTCCGTGTCGCCGGCCTCACTGCCGGCAACAACATCGACAAACTCGAAGAACAGATTCGGATCTTCAAGCCCAGAGTCGTCGCCGTCTCCAATGATGCGGCCGCCGCGACGCTTCGGCAACGCTGTGCCGGCATCCCGGTCGACATCCTCGCCGGCGAAAAAGGCATCGCGGACGTCGCATCTTTGCCGGAAGCCGAAATGGTGATTTCCGCCATCGTCGGCGCAGCGGGGCTGGTCCCCACCCTCGCCGCGATTCGCACCGGCAAACACATCGCCCTCGCGAATAAAGAGCCCATGGTCATGGCGGGTAAACTCATGCAGGAGGAAGCCCGCAAACACGGCGTCAACATCTTCCCCGTCGACAGCGAACACAGCGCCATTTTTCAATCCCTGGTCGGGCATCGCCTCCAGGACGTCCGCCGCTTGATCCTCACCGCTTCCGGCGGGGCGCTCTGGACCTTGACGAAAGAGCAGCTGCGCGATGTCACGCCCGAGCGGGCCTTGCAGCATCCGAACTGGAAGATGGGCTCCAAGATCACGATCGATTCCGCCACGCTGATGAACAAAGGGCTGGAAGTCGTCGAAGCCCGCTGGCTGTTCGACATTCCAGAATCACGCATCGAGGTGCTGGTCCATCGGGAAAGCATCATTCACTCGCTGGTGGAATACGAAGACCGCTCCATGATCGCCCAGCTCGGATTGCCGGATATGCGCACGCCCATTTCCTATGCCATGCGCTATCCGGAGCGGCTCCCCCTGGATCTGCCCTCCTTGGACCTGGCCGAAGTGGGGAAATTGACGTTCTGCAAGCCCGATCACGAACGATTCCCCTGCCTCCAGCTCGGCTATGAATCGCTGCGGATCGGCGGCACGATGCCGGCGGCGATGAATGCCGCCAACGAGATCGCGGTCGAGGCCTTCCTTCAAAAAGGCATCCGGTTTCTCGAAATCGCCGAGGTCATTCGACAGACCATGGACGCGCATGCCCCCAAAGAAATCCACTCCTTGGAAGACGCGCTCGATGCGGATCGGTGGGCGAGAGACAAAGCCGAATCGCTGGTTCACGCCTTGCCGCGCTGACCGGTCATTTTGACTTTTACCGGATGAATGTTAGATTAAGATCCTGAACCTTTCACACTGAGCACCAACTATTATGATATCCGCCTTTACCTGGTCCCCCGATACGCTCTGGATCTTGATGCAAAAAGCCTGGTGGTTCCTCGTCGTGCTCGGCGTCCTCGTCGCCTTCCACGAACTGGGGCACTTTCTGGCCGCCCGCTGGGTCGGCGTCAAAGTCTTGAAATTCTCTCTGGGATTCGGCCCAAAAATTTTTGGCCGGCAAGTGGGGGAAACCGAATATCTGCTCTCCGCCATCCCCTTGGGTGGCTACGTGAAACTCTTCGGCGAAGATGAAACCGAAGCGACCACGCAGGAAGACCGGCGCCGGTCCTTTGCCCATCAGGGCTTATGGGGCAAAGTCCTGATTGTCGCCGCCGGCCCAGGCTTCAATTTCATCCTCGCCTATCTGATTTTTGCCGGCTGGCTCTCGACGGGCGCGCCCTTGTTCGTGCCCACGTTCCGCGACCTGAGTCCCGATATCGAAGCGCTCGTTCCCGGCTCACCGGCCGCATCGGCTGGCATGGAAATCGGCGATCGCATCACCAAGGTCAACGGGAAAGACATCTCGACCAGAACGGAATTGCTGGACGCCGTCGCGCAAAGCAAGGGCCAACCCCTCACGATCGAAGTCAAGCGCGATGCCCAGGTCAAGCCCCTGACCGTCACTCCGGTGCCGGTGCAGGGCCAGCCTTCAGAAACGGCTGACACCGCCTACACCATCGGCGTCGAAGAAACGCCCCCCCTGGTCACGTCCGTGATGCATGGATTGCCTGCCGCGACCGCCGGGTTCCAGGCCGGAGACCGTGTCGTGGCCATTGAAGGCCAGCCGATCTATACCTGGCTCCAAATGACGACCATTGTGCGGGATAATCCTGCCAAACCCTTGCAAGTGGATATCCTTCGCGACGGACAGCGCATTCGCCTCAGCGTGACGCCGTCAGCCGAAAAAGCCACCGTCAACGGGCAATCCATCGAGGTGGGGAAAATCGGCATTTCCGGCCCAGGCCGCTCGCTGATGCACGCGAACAACCCGCTGCAAGCGGTCTATCAGGGACTCGATGCGACGTGGGGCTGGACGGAATTGACGGCGGTCGGGCTCTATAAAATGGTCGTGGGCGATATTTCGAGCAAGAATATCGGCGGACCGCTGACGATCGCGAACATCTCCGGAGAAGCCGCCTCACAAGGCGCCTCCAGCGTGGTCTTCCTGATTGCCATCCTCAGCATCAATCTCGGGGTGCTCAATCTCCTTCCCATTCCGATTTTGGACGGGGGGCACTTGCTCTTTTTCCTCATTGAAGGCATCCTGCGGAAACCACTCGGCGACCGGCAGCGGGAAATCGCCCAACAAGTCGGGTTGGTCTTGCTGGTCGGCGTCATGATTTTCGCTTTTTGGAACGACATCGAACGACTCTTCCTTCGCTAACACCCATGAAAACATCCCAGCTCCTGATCCCCACATTACGGGAAGTTCCCGGTGAGGCTGAAACTGTCAGCCACAAACTGATGCTGCGCGCCGGCATGATCCGGAAAGTCGCCGCCGGCATCTACACCTATCTCCCCCTCGGCCTGCGCGTGATTCGCAAGGTCGAACAGATTATCCGCGAGGAGATGAATCAGGCCGGCGCCCAGGAAGTGCTCATGCCGATGGCCTCTCCCGCCGAACTCTGGCGCGAAACAGGCCGTTGGGATTTTTACGGGAAAGAGCTGTTGCGGTTTAAAGACCGGCACGAGCGGGATTTTTGCCTGGGGCCCACGCACGAAGAAGTCATCACCGACCTCTTCCGCCGGGAAGTGAAATCCTATCGGCAACTGCCGATGAACTTCTATCAGATCCAAACGAAGTTCAGAGACGAGATCCGCCCGCGGTTCGGCCTCATGCGCGGACGAGAATTCCTCATGAAGGACGCGTATAGCTTCGATCGCGATGACGCCGGCGCCAGGCTGAACTATCAGAAGATGTATGACGCCTATCACCGGATCTTTACCCGCTGCGGCCTGACATTCCGCGCCGTGGAGGCGGACACCGGACTCATCGGCGGCAGCTCATCGCACGAATTCATGGTCTTGGCCGATACCGGCGAGGAAACCGTCGTCTACAGCGACCAGGGCACCTACGCCGCCAACGTCGAACGGGCGGAAGTCCTGCCTCCAAGTCAGACCGAACAGGATGCCCTCAAGCCCCTGCACACCGTCTCCACGCCGAATTGCCGCAGCATTGAAGAGGTCACAGCCTTTCTCAAGATCTCCCCGGCCCGCCTCGTCAAAACGCTGCTCTATACAACGGGAAAAGAGACCGTGGCCGTCCTCGTGCGAGGCGATCATACGGTCAACGAAATCAAGCTCAAGAAAGTGCTGGGCGTGACGGACATCGAACTGGCCGGTCCGGCCACCGTTGAGAAATCCACCGGAGCCCCGGTCGGGTTTGCCGGCCCTGTCGGGTTACAAGGCATTCGAATGTTTGCCGACCATGCCGTTCCCGCCTTGCGTAATGTGGTCGTCGGCGCCAACCGCCTCGACACGCATTATGTCGATGCCAACTGGGAGCGCGACTTCAAGGCCGACCAGGTCCTCGACCTCCGCAACGCACAGGCCGGCGATCCCTCCCCTCGACAGGACGGCACGCTGAAAGCGACCAAAGGCATCGAGGTCGGGCACGTGTTCATGCTCGGCACAAAGTACAGCAAGGCCATGAACGCCACGTTCCTGGATCCGCAGGGCAAGGAATGTCTGGCCGTCATGGGCTGCTACGGCATCGGGGTCAGCCGGTCCGCGGCCGCCTCGATCGAGCAAAATCACGACGAGCGCGGCATCATCTGGCCTTTCCCCATCGCTCCGTTCCATGTCCATCTGATCCCGGTCAGCCAATCGGACAAGACCGCAGAAGCCACCGCCGCGATCTATGCGGACCTTGTGGCGGGCGGATTCGAAGTGCTCTGGGACGACCGGGAAGACCGCGCCGGCGTCAAGTTCAACGATGCCGATCTCATCGGCGCCCCCTTCCAAGTCGTGGTTGGCGACAAAGGATTGGCGGAAGGCGTCGTGGAAGTCAAAATCCGTCGATCCGGAATCAAAACTCGCATCGCGCCGGCTGAACTGCTGCCGCATCTCCGCGCCGCAATCCCTGCGACCAATCCCCAGCCATAATTATCCGCCCGCTCTTCCGGTGAGTCCTTCGTGCACCGTCCTATTCCTGCTTGAATAAACTTGTCTTTTCCTTGCCTTCCCATGCCATTGGGCTAGACTGACCTTCATTGAGCAATCTGCGCCGCTTCTTCGGGAAGCCGGCTGCTCATGACGCGAACCACGCGCCCATTTGGTTCACAACGCTGAGCGAAACAGAACTGCCGGGACGCAGGCAATCCAATGACGCCAAACCTTCAAGAACTGCAGCCAAAAGCCGAGCATGCCGAGCACGTCAAACGGATTACGACTCAAATCAACGCGGCCACCGACCTCGATCACATTCTGCTCGACCTGCATAAAGAGATTCTTGGCTTATTCGACGCCGAAGACCTGACACTCTTTGCCTTCGACTCAGAAAAAAAAGAAATCTTTTCCAAAGTCCTGCAAGTCGATGGTGTCCAAGAAGTCCGTATTCCCATCTCGGAGCAAAGCCTCGCCGGTTTTTGCGCCAAATACCTGCGCCCCGTCAATATCGCCGATGCCTATAATCTGGCCGAGCTCCAAAGCATCCATCCAGCCCTGCTTCATGACACCTCCTATGACAAAAGCACCGGGTTTAAGACCAAACAGGTCCTGACCTATCCGATCGTTGCCGACAATAAATATCTGATGGGCGTCCTCCAGCTCCTGAACAAGAAAAGCGGCAGCCGCTTTACCAGGAAGGATGAGGAGTCGGTCGCCGAAATCGCCAAAGCCCTGGGCATCGCCTTTTTCAACCTCCGAAAAGTCACCAAAAAGAATCCGACCAAGTTCGACCTCCTCGTCACAAATAACCGCATCGCCCAAAATGATCTTGAGAACGCCCTCGCGGAGTCCCGCAAAGGGATGAGTGACCTCGAAAGCATTCTGATCGAAAAGTACAAGGTCCCCAAACTCGACCTGGGGAAATCGCTCGCCCAATTTTTCAAATGTCCCTACATCGAATACAGCGAACGCACCCTCGTCGATATTGAGCTGCTCAAAAATCTGAACGTCGATTACTTGAAAAAGAACCACTGGATGCCGCTCAAGCGGGATCGCACGGCGATTGAAATTCTGACCGATGACCCTGGCGATCTGGACCGCGTCCAGGACATCAAACGCACGTTCCCCGGGCTCAATATCCGCTTTGCCGTCAGCCTGCGCCGCGACATCGCCCAATTCCTCGCCTCCGCCACAGGGCAGAGCGATACAGGGGGGGGCCGCAAACTTGACGAAAATGTCTCCGACATTCTCGGCGAACTTGTCACCGAGGCCCAGGCTGAGGCGATGGAGGATGCGTCTGGGGGAAGCGGCCTGGATGAAAATGACAGTGCGATCGTGCGTCTGGCCAACCAAATCATCGCCGACGCCTATCGCCAGAACGCTTCGGATATTCACATCGAACCCTATGGAGAAAAGCGCGAAACACTGGTCAGGTTCCGGGTCGACGGCGACTGTTTCGAATACATGAAGATTCCGCAAAGCTACCGGCGCGCCATTGTCTCCCGCCTCAAAATTATGGCGAGTTTGGATATTGCCGAGCGGCGGAAACCGCAGGACGGCAAGATCAAATTCAAGCTGAATGAAACCAAGGAGATCGAACTCCGCGTCGCCACGCTGCCCACCGCGGGCTTCAACGAAGACGTGGTCATGCGTATCCTGGCGGCCAGCGAACCTCTGCCGCTCGACAAGATGGGGTTCTCGGATCGCAACCTCAAAGGCATCAAGGACATTTCCACAAAACCCTACGGCATCATTTTGTGTGTCGGACCGACCGGATCAGGGAAAACGACCACGCTGCATTCCGTGCTGGGCAACATCAATACTCCGGACATTAAAATTTGGACCGCGGAAGACCCCGTCGAAATCACGCAATACGGACTGCGCCAGGTCCAAGTCCAGCCCAAAATCGGCTTCACGTTCGCGGCCGCGATGCGCGCCTTTCTCCGCGCCGACCCGGACGTCATCATGGTCGGTGAAATGCGAGACAAGGAAACCGCCGATACCGGCATTGAGGCTTCGCTGACCGGCCACTTGGTGCTCAGCACCTTGCACACCAATAGCGCGGTGGAAACGGTCACCCGTCTTCTGGACATGGGCTGCGATCCCTTCAGTTTTGCCGATGCCATGCTCGGCGTCCTCGCGCAACGGTTGGCCCGCCGGGTCTGCAAAGACTGCAAGGAACAATATGTGGGCAGTCCGGTAGAGTATGAGGAAATCCGGCAAGGCTATGGGCCAGAATATTGGGACAAACTCGGCATCAAACAGGACAATACCTTCCGCTTGACCCGAGGAAAAGGATGCGAGACCTGTAACCGATCAGGATTCAAAGGGCGGGTTGCGTTGCATGAGCTCCTGCTCGGATCGGATAAGATGAAACGGATGATCCAAGAAAAGGCCCGGACCGAAGATATGTTGCGAGCGGCCCTCGAAGAAGGGATGACGACCTTGATGCAAGACGGGATTCAGAAAGTTCTACAGGGTCACACCACCTTTAAAGAAGTCAAGGCGGTGGCGATCAAGTAACTATTCTCCGACGAACTGGATAGACCTTCCCTCAAGGCCCGGACTCCTCCAAGGAACCCGGGCCTTGACGCATGGACCCTCCCAATATAACCCTCCTATGACGAAAGTTGACAGTGAGAGGCCTCTACGACTAGCTCCGCATAGCCGAGTGTATTATTCTACCCGCGAGACCGACGATCCAGTCAGTCTCGCACAAGCCAAGAGGAGAAGAGAGGATATGACGAACGTCCATCGAATCATTGCACTCAGTGTATCAAGCGGCCTGATCCTAACCGGCTGCGCGGAAGAGGACCCCTATATGAAGACGAAGATCGGGGCGGCGATCGGCGCGGTAGTCGGCGCAGGGGCAGGAGCCGCCATCGACAAGAAGAATCGGGGGCGTGGAGCGGCGATTGGCGCGGCGGTGGGAGTGCTGGCCGGCGGTGGGGTCGGTCTTTACATGGACAAACAGAAGAAGGCCATCGAGGAGAAGCTTGCCAAGGAACTCCAATCCCACGACGTCGAGCTCAAGAAGCTTCCTGACAACAGCATCCAGGTTGACGTCAAAAGCGAAGCCTCCTTCGCCATGGGCAGCACAGAGATAAAATCCTCCTTTCACGACGTCTTGGCAAAACTTGGCGGTGTGGTCACGCAGTATGACAGCACCGCCGTCCATGTCATCGGCCACACCGACGATCAGGGAACCGCCGCCTTTAACCAACAGCTCTCGGAACAACGGGCGCAGGCCGTCGCCGCACAGCTGTTGAGCGCCGGCGTCCATCAAACCCGCGTCCTGACGGAGGGCCGTGGAGAATCTCAGCCGAAAGCCGCCAACACGACACCGGAGGGCCGCAGCCAGAACCGGCGGGTCGAAATCTACCTGAAACCCGTCGTCGAAGGCCAAGAAGCCGCCGCATTCGCGCCGCCCAAGTAAGCAACACAAGCTCGGCGTGGGATAGCCTCTGGCTATTCCACGCCACCCCTTTTCCTCTTCCCTCTACATCAGCCAGCCTCTGGCCTCGCATCCTCTTTGCCAGTACCATCCCGTAATCCATGCGCCAATAGATGCAGGCCACTCCCACCGCCTTTTCCCCTGGCATTCGGTGCCCAGTGCCCGGCACATTCTTCCCGCCCACACAAGCAGAGAATCGGCGCTGAAGACACATAGCCCATTCGGCGTACTATTTGAGCGCGCCATCGGTGGCACGAAAGTTGGACATCACAGCGGGAATGAACACCTCCTCATTCTTCGACCGGCTCACCCAAGACGTCGCCCCGCTCGGAACCTTGCACGCGCCGCTGCTCAGCTGGCTCGGCTCGATCGGCCTCCTCATCTTTTTTGCCTGGCACATCATCCAGCTCTCCCGCCACACCGCACAGGCCCGGCAGCCATTTCAACGGCTCGGTGAGACGCTGGCGCCCTTGGTGCAAGAACGCCAGCGCCAAGCCACGTCCCGCTTCCCGCACCATCGCCGAACGATGAGCGCCAACGGGCCGGTTGCCGAGCTCAATCATCGTGATGGGCAAGACCTTCAACGAGTCGATACCGCCTTTCGGCAAGAGCCCCTCCTCGCGCAAGCCTGGAACCGGTATCGGCAAACCCTGGTCACCGAACAGGTACCCTGGTATGTCGAACCGCGCATATTCAGTTCCCGCGCCGCGCAGGACCTCTTCGCGCTGGACGCACTCTTCAGCAGCCGCATCAACCTCGCGTGGTATGGCCAGGTTCCCGCGCTCCTGACCGGTTTCGGCCTGCTCTTGACCTTTGTCGCCCTCCTGATCGGGCTCAGCAAGCTCCAGCTCCATACGGACGGACACACCATCGTCGGCATTCAAGGATTGATCAATGGCCTGGCTGGAAAATTTCTGACCTCCATTATCGGGCTGCTGTGCGCCAACCTGTTCACCTTCATTGAAAAACCGGCGATGTTCCGGCTGCTCGCGGCTCACCAGACCTGTATGCACCACCTCGATGAACTCTTCCCGCGAAAAACACTGGAACAACTGTTGGAAGGATTGCACGGCCTCTCCCAGGGAGAACCGCACGCGAACCAATTCGTCCGACACTCCGCGGAATCGTCCCTACCAACGGACGCTCTGACGCAGCCGATCCGGACCATGACGGACGCGATGCACACGCTGACCCAGGACCTTCGCACGCACCTGCTCTCGACGCAGCCCTCGCGCGAGTCCGATCCTGTGCAGATCCTGTCAGACAACTTAGCTCCGCTGATACAAGGCCTCACCGGCACCGTCGAACGGCTCACCGACATTTTGAATACGCAGCAACAGCAGCACTATGCCTCCACGACCCAGGTGAACCACCTGATCGATCAACTGACGGGACGGCTCAACAGCGAGCGCGAGCTCACCCACGCTCCGTCTCCCACTCCACAGCCAGGATGGTTCAGAAAAATCCACGCCGCCGGACGAGGGCTTCGCCCATGAGACTCGATCATCAGGCCGATGCGCGCATCGGCCGCCAGGAGCGTCGAGATGCCGTTTAACGAAACTTCGCACAAGTCCGTCGTCTCGCACACCACGACTAACGGCCTCATGGACTTGATGACCTCGCTTGCCATCATCTTCATCCTGCTCCTGGCGGCCTCCCTCGCGCCGCCATCGGATGCTGATGGCCCGCGAGCGGAAACGGTCACGACACCGGCCCGTGCCACAGTCCTGGAGCCGGATGTCCGCAGTGCCCTGCACAGGCATTTGCAGCCCTTCGGATTGTCCGTAGACGCCGATCCGCACGACCCGCTGCTGATGCACATCGTGATACCCGACGATCTGCTCAACTTCGAATTCGGCCAGAGCACGCTCACCAAGAGCGCCGAACGCTTTCTTCAGGAAATGATGCCCCGGTACGCCGCCGCACTGTGCGGTTCGCTCCGCGGCCACGTCGATTCGGTGGTGATCGAAGGACACACCGATGACCTTGGCCAGGACACCGTGAATTTACGGCTGAGCCAGGAGCGGTCTTTCCGGGTGATGGTGAAAGGACTCGACGTGATCGAGCGTGACGCTCCGTCGGTCGCCGCCTGCTTCCAGCGTATGACATCGGCCAGCGGACGCGGGAAGCAAGACCTCATTTACGATCCGGCCACAGGCGTTGACCGCGGCAAGAGCCGGCGAGTGATCTTCAAAATTCGCCTCCGATCGGACGAACAGCGGCGCCAGCTGGCGGAAGCGGCGCACCCTTCCCTGCAGAAGCCTGCCCATCGGGGCTCCGCGGCTTTCTAGCAACCGACGTCTCGCCTCTTTGTTCTCTGCCAGACCTGCGCATCGGCCGATCGGTCGTCGTTCCCATCGGCCCAAGAGGCTCGGTGCCGCTTTGACTGAACCAGCCCTTCATGGTACTGTGAAACAACAATCACGCAACGGGAATATCCCTCTCGCCCCGCTCCAGGTCTTCCGCGTGTTGTTTCACATGACCGACGTAATGATGCAGCCGCCATCCGCATCACACTGATGCACGTGAGATTCCTGCATCAGAGCCGTTAGGAAAGACCGCCGCAAGCCGACGGGGATTCGAGCAAGACGCCACAGGGCCGGCATTCACGAGATCACCAAGGAGGTCACCATCGCACGTCCAGGCAAAACGACCATGGCCAAGCGGGATCGCGAAAAATCGATTCAGGCCAAGCGGAAAGAAAAGGAAGAAAAGCGGATTATTCGCAAGAACGAAAAAGATGTCCGTGGGACGACGCCCGAAGGGGAAGACCCCGATTTGGCAGGACTCCGATGGGGGCCGCAAGCCCCTCTCTTTTAGCCAGACGCCGACGAGGGGACCGAGATCATCGGCCCCCTCCTCATGCGTGATTACGCAGGACGCACAAACCGATCCGCCCCAAACGCGCCGCGCAGCCGTTGCGTGATAAAACGGCGAAATTCCACTTTCTGCTTGAGCATCAAGACCAATCCCTCGGCATCCACCAGCACGAACAGATCGTCCTCGACGACCAGCGTCCGCGCTTGATCGCCCAGGTTGATCCGGTACTGCGTACGCCCGTCGGGATTTCGACCGGGGCCATTGACCAGCTCGGTCAGCCCATCAACGACACCTTCCTGATTGTCCGTCCGCAACCGCACTTTGGTCCCATCCGGGATCCTGATCCATGAGGTTCCTTTAGTGGCCGATGGGCTTTGCGTCTCAGGCATAACATCCTCTTCTAAAAGTAAATGAATGAGCGAGCGAGCGATCCATCTCGAGGCCCCTCGCTAATTTCCCGTCGTGCGCTGAACGGGCTGCTCGCCTCGCGGCGCGCCATGCCCGGCGTACCGGCGGTCTCGCTGCCCAGACGGACGCCCCTGCGCCGGCCGGCCCGAGCGCTGCAGCCCCCTCGGCGCATGGGAGCTCAACGATGGACTCGCACTCCCCGGCGCAAGCGGAACCGCATGCCCCAGCAGCTGCTCGATGGCCCGCAGTTGCAGCGAATCTTCCGCCGTCACAAAGCTCGTGGCCCGTCCGGTCGTCTTCATCCGGGCGGTCCGTCCGATGCGATGCACATAGTCTTCCGGAGAATTCGGCAAATCGAAATTGATCACATGGCCGATATTGGCCACATCGATGCCTCGGGCCGCGATATCGGTCGCCACCAGGACCCGAAAGGTCCCGCGCTTGAAGCCTTCCAGCGCAGCCCGGCGCTGCGAGAGGCTCCGATCGCCATGCAACACCGCCACCTTGTGCCCGACCCGGTCCAAAACCCGGCCCAGCTTGTCGGCGCGATGCTTCGTGCGCGTGAAGACCAGCACCGTATCCTGCTCCTGCCCCAGCAGCGCCACCAGCAAATCGGCTTTGCCGTCATGGGTCGTATGGTGCAAGGCCTGCGTGACGCCGTCCGCCGTCGTGGCAGAAGGCGTGACCATCACCTTGACCGGATTATTCACGCTCGCCTGCACGAGGCGGGTGAGATCCGCCGGCAGCGTGGCCGAGAACAGCAAGGTCTGCCGTTCTTCCGGAAGCGCATCGAGAATCTGATTGATCTGCGGCGCAAAGCCCATATCCAGCATCCGGTCCGCTTCGTCCAAGACGAGGATCTTGATCGGCGCCAGATTGACCGTGCCGTTCCACATATGATCGAGCAACCGGCCCGGTGTGGCCACGATAATGTCCGGCCGCTGCCGGAGTCCGCGCACCTGGGCCTGCATATCGGCGCCACCCATAATCGCGGTAGCGGAAATGCGGCGGCCGGCGCCAAGCTTCTCGATGGTGGCCAGAATCTGCAGCGCCAGTTCGCGCGTCGGCGCGAGAATCAACGCTTGCGGCTGGCCTTTCGGCAAGACCGCCAATCGCTCGATAATCGGGATGACGAACGCCGCCGTCTTTCCCGTTCCGGTCTGCGCGCAGCCGATGACATCCCGGCCGGCCATTGCAGGCGGAATGGCCTGGGTTTGAATGGGAGTTGGGGAGGTGTACCCGGCCTTGACGAGGTCGCCCAATAACGCCTCAGACAAGCCCAGAGCATGAAAATTCTCGTGAACAGACGTATCCACTGCACTATCCTTTCAGTTTGATCGCATTATGACGGGATCAGAGAACCGAGGGGAGAAACAACCGACGAAGGGTGCAACTCCAGACTGGACCTGGTCGCGATGCGATCGCGAAGTCCGTTATGGTGTGAACATTGCCTCGCCGGACTACTGCGAAACCAATGTATCCACAACATACAGCATGACCGTTCAGCCGTCAACCTCTTGCACAGTTTGAAAAAAGAACGTGCTCCGCTCTTCACAACGGATCACGCGCTAGAGTAGTCGCCATCTGTATCCGTCTGTGCTATCGTAATCGGGAAATATAAAGGGACACATCACGATGACCACCACTGCAGTTCCCATTCGATTGGCCCGCCGTTATCACGTCGGCTGGACCGTGGTGCTCTTTCTCTCCATTGTGGCCGGCGCCTTGCTGGCCATTCCGACTTACGCCTATTTCTACGACTACTCCTGGCTCGACTGGACGCTCTTCGGCATTCTGTACATGGTCAGCGGGCTCGGCATCACAGTCGGCTATCACCGGCTCATGTCCCATCGCAGTTTCGACTGCCCGAACTGGGTCAAAGGGGCCCTCCTCATCGCCGGAGCCTGGGCTCTGCAAAACAGCGCCATCAAATGGACCGCCGACCATCTCCGCCATCACGCCCAGTGCGATCAAGAAGCCGATCCGTACAACGCCCAGCTCGGATTCTGGCACAGCCACTGCGGCTGGCTCTTCGCGGAGCGAAAGCATGATGATATCCAGTATGCCTCGCGCGTCGCGCAAGATCCTGTCGCCATCTGGCAACACAAGTACTATGCCCTCATCGTCCTGGCCGGACTCGCGATGACCTTCCTCATCGGATTCATGGCCAACGGGCTCATCGGCGGCATCGGCTGCTTTCTTCTCGCGGGAGTGGGCCGGACGTTCGCCGTCTTGAACTCCACCTTTTGCATCAACTCCATCTGCCACCTCTGGGGGAGTCAGCCGCATGGATCGAAAGATTCCAGCCGGGATAGCTGGCTGGTTTCACTGATTACCTTCGGAGAGGGCTACCACAATTACCACCACATGTATCCCAGCGACTATCGCAACGGCCCTCACTGGTACGACTTCGACCCTTCCAAATGGCTCATTTACAGTCTGTATCTGCTGGGCCTCGCCTCTGGACTGCGCACGGCCTCCTATTCCGGAACCACATCCGCGCGGCCTTCGTAAGCCGCCGCCGGCATCACGCAAGAACCGCAGCCCCCACGGCCTCGGTTTGACTCCAACCCAGGCCCATGATAGGGTATGGCTTCGTACGAGCGAGATTCCTCCCTTCGCGCTCTCCCTTGTCACTCCCAGTCTCTGCGCGACAGTCGCCGTAGTGTAGCGGCGCTTATGCCGACTCCTGTTGAATGGTTATTCGTGCCATTCACGCGAGGAGGCATCCTGCATGGTGATCGACTCCGGTTTCTCCGTCGTGTGCCCAGGGATCACCCTGGCGCATATCTTACGGCCCTGTAGAAGGAGCATGTCCATGAAGATTTCGTCCGTCTGGAAAAGCGGCAAGACGACCAAGAAGAAGAACCGATCCGTCCATAAACCGAAGATCCGCTGGGAAATGCTGGGGCTGACCGATCCCAATCTTGTGGACAATTCCCCTTCCATCGAAACCATCAGACTCGAAGTGTCGTCTATGGCCCGATTCGGCATTGGACCGGACACGCGCTCACGCGTCGCGGCTCAGGAAAGTAAGTCCTTGGGACGAAACCATCCATCAGCGGCAAGCAGAACCAGCCGCCGCGGCGCAACCGGCGCCGCCGAGTAGAGCCGGGAGAGCGGCTTGGCGGCCGGAGTGCCGGCGTCCCGTAAATCCGCTGCGTGAGCGGGACGACGGCATACCACCCGCCCCAACTCGTCTCTTTCCATGCGTTGCACGGCAAACGGTTCCTGATGCCGTGACAGGCAGTGTTTCGGCCGCGCTGAGGCGCAGCCGGATCGACACGCCAGATAATTCAGACGCCTCGTTCACAGACATCACGGGATTAGAGACCCCACGCACTGCGCTCCTGGCGCAACTGGCATGAAAGAAAGGCCGTCCGTAGCATGCTCGTATTCCACAACCTTCTTCAGTGGTTCAGCCATAACCCGCTGGGTGCGGCCACCGTCGTCTATATCACCAGTGTGTGCGGCGTGCTGGTCTATGGCTATTTTGAGCCCAGAGATCCACGATAGCGCCGGAGGCCCAACAGGTCATGCCAGGGAGCATATGAATATCGATGGGGAAACGGGTTCTCTATGTCGGTGGACTATCGGAAGGCATCTCGGACATCGAGCTGTGCGACCTGTTCAGGAAATACGGAGCCGTGGCACGCGCCACCATCGTCCGGCACAAACACAGCGGCAAATCGGCGGGATACGGTTTTGTGGAAATGGGCTCCGGCGAGCAAGCCTTGACCGCGGCCCTCGCGCTGGAGGGCACGCAATTCGCCGGCCAATCGCTGCGGCTATACGTCACTCCGCATATCACGCACACGACATGAGCACGCAACACCACCTTGACAGGAGCAGGCACTGATGAGCCGCACCAATCTTGACCTTCTGATGACATTTCCCGACGGTTCACACCTGGTCATCAGCACGCAATGCTCGAAAGAGAAAGAGTTTTCCTGCGTGCTCTATACCGCCACGCTCGGGAAAGACGATCAGGCTACTTTTCAGATCGTCTCCAACCATCTGTCGGCCTCGACCAGCCTGCACGCGCAATCGCATGCCTATGACTACGCGCTGCGGCACTTTCCTCAGGCGAACGGCCTGTTGAAAAAGCCCCCGTACCTCATCTGGTCCGGTCCCCGAGCAACACTGAATCAGTAATCGCGCCCCCAGCCAAGACTAGGAGAACGGCAGGTGCGGCGGCACGTCGGCCTGCGTTGAGAGTTTCAACCCTTCAATCGCCCTCGCAACATCCGCCTCCGTCGATCCAAACCGGTCCCCCATCACCTTGATCGCCTGCTTGATAGCTGCCGTCATCTTCACAATTTGTTCGTCCGCTGTCATGCCCATCTCCCTTCGTCAATTTACTTGCCCACACCCATTCCCGCCTCTCCTATCATGGTTGCATCACCATGATCTGATCCTTCATCCCGTCATAGACATCCTGCGACAGCACGTGCCTTGTCACCAGATCCTCTGTCCGCTGATAGGGCCGACCCTGTACGATCTTCTTGGCGCACAACACTCCGCTGCCGTTCAGAGATTGAAGCCGTTTGGACGTCGCACAATTAATATCCGTCAATTTGTACGTCTGAAGCCCCAACTCGTCGGCAATCAGGTACACCTTTGCGGCAATCGCCTCAGCCCACCGATTGCTGGTTGTCATTGAGTGGACATTGCGTCCCATCATCAGTCCTCCTTTCAGTACACGCCGTCTCCCCTGCCTGCGAAGCAGACACAATGGATACGGTACGACACCACCCCGTGCGCATCACCCCAACACGATCCGAATGCGATGCGCGCCGTCGAAAACAAGCGGAATCCCTTCCCGGCCAGTCACCGGCTGCCCGTCCAACTCTGTCAGCGTCACGCCACGGCTCACATGGTGCGGATTTTCGACCGAGATGTCATAGACCGCTGAATGATACCGGAACTGAATGGAATACCCGGGCCAGTTATGTGGAATACACGGATCGATGCAGAGAGTCGCGCCCCGTAAGCGAAAGCCAAGCATTCCTTCCACACCGGCCCGATAGAACCAGCCGGCCGCCCCGCTGTACCAGGTCCATCCTCCCCGCCCGACGTGCGGAGGCTCGGCATACACATCCCCGGCGACCACATAGGGCTCGACTTTGTACCGTTGCACGTTTGCGCGCGAGGCAATGCGTTGAACAGGATTTAACAGGCGGAACAATTCGCCGGCCTTATCTCCATCACCCAGTGCCACGAATGCCAGCACCGTCCAGACGGCCGCATGCGTGTATTGGCCTCCGTTTTCGCGAATGCCCGGGAGATAGCCTTTGATATATCCGGGATCCATTGCCGTCTGGTCAAAAGGTGGCGTCAATAACCTGATCAGCCCGTCTCGCCGGTTGACCAGGTACTGATCCACCGCCGCCATGGCGCGCGCACCGCGGGCCGGGTCCGCTGCGCCGCTGATCACACCCCAAGACTGCGCGATCGAATCGATCCGGCATTCCTGGCCCGCCGCAGATCCAAGGGGCGTCCCATCGTCACAATACGCGCGCCGGTACCATTCTCCGTCCCACCCCTCCCGCTCGATCGCGGCCTTCAACGCGCTCACATGAAGCCGCCAGGCTTCTGCCCGCACATGCTCGCCTCGGGAGGCGGCCACTTTGGCAAACTCCCAGAGCACCGTATGCAGGAACCAGCCGAGCCAGACACTTTCCCCCCTGCCCTCCTGGCCGACACGATTCATCCCGTCATTCCAGTCTCCGGCGCCCATAAGCGGGAGGCCGTGACGGCCAACAGCCAGACTCCGGTCCAAGGCCCGCGCACAATGTTCAAAGAGCGTGGCGCGCGTCTCGGACACCCTTGGCTGAAAATAGGATTCCTGTTGCCCCTCCGCCAACCTCTCGCCTTCCAAAAAAGGCACCAGCTCATCGAGCACGGTCATGTCGCCCGTGACCTCAAGAAATTGAACGACCGCATACGGCAACCAGAGCAGGTCGTCGGAAATACGGGTCCGCACACCACGACCTGACGGAGGATGCCACCAGTGCTGCACATCGCCCTCGACGAATTGCCGGGCGGCGGCCCGCAGCAGATGCTCACGGGTCACATCGCGCGCCGCCACACTCAGGGCCATGACATCCTGAAGCTGGTCACGAAACCCGTAGGCCCCGCTCAACTGATAAAACGCCGCCCGCGCCCAGACGCGGCACACCAGCGTCTGATAGAGGGCCCAGCGGTTCAACATGACATCCGTGGCCCGCTCAGGCGTGCGGACCTGCACCGCACCCAACACGTCATCCCACCGACGGATCACGTCGCCCAGGAGCGCGTTCATATCCATACCGCGATACCGCTCGACCAAGAGACGCGACTGCTCCCGTCCCTCCGTCTGGCCAAGAAACCAGACGATCTCAGCCCGTTCGTCCGCCGCCAGCTCAATCGTCAATTGGAGCGCGGCACAGGGATCGAGGCCGGCGCCGACACGGCCAGACAATGTTCCTCCAAGCGCAAGCGCCAGCGGGCGCTCGGGAGTGCCATTGCGGCCAAGGAATTCCGCACGATCGCCGGTCCAGGACGTCTGCTTCCCTGCGAGATCGGAAAACGCGATGCGGCCGCCGAATTCACCGCTCCAGGCATTCCGCGCAAACAGCGCACCGGTCTCGGGATCCATCTCCGTCACGAGATACGGCGCGGAGTCGCTGCGGGAACTCCCCAACACCCACTCCGCATAGGCCGTAATGGACAAGCGCCGGGAACGGCCGGACAGATTCTGCAGCGTCAGTCTCGAAATCTTGATCGGGTCTTCAGGCGGCACACATTGCAGCAGTTCGGCCAGAATGCCATGCGACCCATGATGGAACCGGCTATAGCCCTGTCCGTGACAGGCGACATAGGGTGCCGGGTCATCGCGAATCGGAAGGGCCGTGGGACTCCATACCTCCTGTGACTCGTCATCGCGGATATAGAACGCCTCTCCGGATAGATCGGTTACCGGATCATTCGACCAGGGCGTCAGCTGATTCTCGTGGCTATTCAACGACCAGGTGAACCCCGAGCCAGATTCCGAAACCAGAAAGCCGAACGATGGGTTCGCAATCACGTTGACCCACGGGCGCGGCGTCCTCAGCCCTTCACCAAGCATCGTGACATACTCACGGCCCTCATCGGCAAAACCGCCCAGTCCGTTAAAAAATTCGAGGTTCCGGTCAGGCAAGGGCACATCCAGCCGTTTCTGAACACGCCGGATTGGCGCCGTGGGTGGCGGGGGGCTCTGCCGGCGCTGTAATCGGGTCACCTGCTCCGCCAACGAGCCCCGCCGGCTCAACAGCACAACCCGGGCCGCTTGCTGCAAGAGCAGCCGGTCTTGCGCAGAGAGCAGATCGGTCCGCAGGAGATAAATGCCGCCCCGTGGCGCTCCGGTATCAGGACAGAGGCGCAATCGGCTGCCTTTCACCAGCGCCTCCAGCGAGCCTTGCAGGCCCTGCTCGTATGACGACGCCTTCTCGTTCAGGATGACCACATCGGCCGCCAGCTGTCTCATGCGCCAATATTCATGGGCCCGAAGCAATTGCCGGACGAGATCGACATCCTCCGCCTTATCAACCGAGGCTAAGACGATGGGCAAATCACCGGAGATGCCATGGGCCCAGAGTGCCGTACGATCCAGCGTACTGTCGGCCAGCGTCTCTGCAGAGGGCCGCAGGGAGGCATCGGCATATAACACCGCATTCGCCAATCGCTGAAAGAGCTGCGCTTCACCGGTCTCAATGCCGAGATGATGCAGTTGGACGTGCGCCTGCGTCCAGGCCAGCGACACGGCCCGCTCAAATACCCTCGCATCGCAATACTTATCCGCCAGGTCCAGCACCTGCTCGCGAGTGGACCCGGCAATAGTTGAAAACACGACATGCACCGTCCCTCCAGCTGGCACACGCACCGTGCGGCGCAGACTCATCATAGGATCGAGGACGGACCCGGCTGTATTCGACAGCGGCCGGCCGTCCATCATCGAGACGGCCGTACGGACATGATGCCCGCGGCCCAAAAATCGGGCACGATCCGTTTCATATTCCAAGGCCCCCACCGTCTCCCCTTCGACCACCACCACATGAGCGAGCCAGACCGCCGGTTCCTCGTCTGACCGTCTGCGCCGAGTGGCGAGCAATGCCCCCACCTCCTGCACGAATTCCGTCTGCACAAAGAGATTGCCAAAAGCCGGATGGGCGACATCGGCCGCCTGCGGAGCCAGAGCCAGTTCGGCATAGGAGGTGACTTGCAGATCGCGGGCGCTGGCGCCCAGATTGCTGATCGAAAGGCGCCGGACTTCGGCATCATCCTCTGATGACACCACCACCTCGAGCGTGGTGCTCCACTTGCCATCCCGCCGGATAATCTCCGCGCGTTCTTCGCAAAACGTCACCTCATAGTCGTCAGGCTCGACGCCGCTGGGCTGATACCCCGCGGACCAGACACCCCCCGTCGTCATGTCGCGGAGAAATACATAGGCGCCCCAATTATCCCGCGTCGCATCCTCCCGCCAGCGCGTCACAGCCATATCCCGCCATCGGCTATAGCCCGAGCCTGCCGCCGTCACCATCACGGCATACTGCCCATTCGAGAGCAGATGGGTGCGCGGTGTCTCCTCATGCGGCGACGTCAATCGCCGCACGACCGGCGGAATGAGATCGCGGACCTGCGCCACGGCAGATACCTCGTCCGCTCGCGGCCTCGTCACCGGCACATCGCGCGGCGTGCGTTCCTGGAGCAGGAGCTCCGCCGCCCGGACCATCGGCTCGGCGTGAAAGCGGCTTCGCATCGCCCCGCCGTTCAGCACATTTGCGATGGCAATGAGCGTCATGCCCTGATGATGCGACATATAGGCCTGGATGACCGTCACCGATGCCCCGTCAGGAACGCGTGTGCCGGTATAATCCAGCGCCTCATAATAGCCATATGCGCCCCGTCCGCCGGCCTCGGCCAGTCGAGCGAATCCTTGCACCGCCGCGGCGGGATCGATCATGGCCGCGAGCGCCGTCGCATAAGGGGCCACGACGACATCGTCGATCAGACCGCGCTTGAGGCCAAGACCCGGCACCCCGAAGCTGGAATACTGGTAGGTCAAATCCAGATCTCTGGCATTGTAGGCCGACTCCGACACCCCCCAGGGCACGCCGCGTTCCGCCCCATACTGAATCTGCCGATGCACAATCAGGTCATAGGTCCGGCTCAGCAAGCTGCCAGGCGGGCACCGCATCACCAGCGCGGGCATCAGATATTCGAAGATCGAACCAGACCAGGACACCAGCGCGGAACCCGTCCCCACCGGCGTCAACGCCCGGCCCAAGTGAAACCAGTGCGAGGCCGGCACATCCCCCTTCGCGATAGCCAGAAAGCTCGCCAGCCTGGCCTCCGACGCCAATAAGTCGTAGCAGCTGGGATCCAAACTGTTGTCCGCCACACGATAGCCGATGGAAAGCAGCTTGCGCGTCGGATCGAACAAGAAGGCGAAATCCATGGCGCGCACCAGACGTTCCGCGTCGTCCGCCATTGCCGCGAGACGCCGGGTCAACAGCGTGACATCGGCAGCCGATTGCCGCAGCGCGTCAGCCAAGGCCGCAATCCGCCCCAAACTGACCCGGTGCGGCGCGGGAGTGCTGAGCCGTTCGCTCCGCAGGGAGTCGAGCGCACGGAGCGCGGCCTCACACCGTTCCGGCGCGCTGGCCAGCGTGGGAACGGGATGGAAGTGCGGCGCAATGACCGCCCACTCCGGGGACGGCCCAGAAGGTCCATCGAACAGAGCCGCAAGGTCTTTGTCACTGAAGCGGATCCAGGGAAGCACCAGCGCCGCGTCCCGAACATGGCTCTCGACGCAGACGCGGATCGCCTCGGCCCAGATGCGCAACTCCCCGTCCGGCCCTTCTCCCCGCTCCTGCGAGAGGGCCTGCGCCATATCGGCCACCGTACGGGAGACGGTATGCAGGTGGCCAATCCGGCTCGTCCACCCTGCGGCATCGCCCGGCCGCGACCGTAACGCGGCCGCCACCAGATCGACCGCCTGGCTCAACTGTTTGCGAGTCACCGTGTGTGTCTGTCGCTGATCCGGTATCTCTGCGAGTGCCTCGCGTAATAACTGGATGGCATCATCGATGCCGGCCAACAGATTGCCGTCGATAGAGGAGGACTGAATCAGTTCGCGGCATCCATTGCTCACGGCCACCAAATGTCCCGCGAGATTCCCGCTATCGACCGAGGACACATACTTGGGATCCAGCGGGCACAGCGTACGCGTGTCGTACCAGTTGTAAAAATGTCCGTGGCACCGCTCGAGACGGTGCATGGTGGCCAGCGTGGCGTCCAGCCGTTCGGCCGCCTCGACCGTCCCCAGCCAGCCCAGATCACGGGCGGCCAGGGTGGAGAGCAGATAGAGCCCGATATTCGTCGGAGATGTGCGATGCGCGACGACGGGTTTCGGATCTTCCTGAAAGTTATCGGGGGGCAGTGCATGGTCCTCCGAGGAGACGAACGTCTCGAAGAACCGCCAGGTCCGGCGCGCAATCAATCGCAGGGCTCTGGCATCCGCCGGGGACACCGGCTCGGCCCCGATCTGTGGAGGCGGCAGACTGACCCACCGCGCCACGGCAGGAGCCGCCACCCAGAGCAGGAGAAACGGAGCCGCAGCGGCCCAGGAACCCTCCCCTCCCCACACCGCCACTCCGCCGCCTGCCAGGACGGCCAGCGCCACACTGCCGGCCATGCGGCGGTACATCCCGGTCAAGTTGCACGTGTACGCTTGCTCGGCTTGCGCCGCTGTCACCCATTCCAGCATCGGCCGGTGCGTGATCGCAAGCCGTCCGAGCGTCCGAACAATCGCATCCATCATGAGCCAGGCCTGATGCGCGAGGAAGGTGGACGTCAAGCCGATTTGCGCCGCGGCCAACTTGAGGTCGGCGCCAACCCCTCGCAAATGAGTACGCAGCGCCACACCGGGCCGGCGTGGGTAGAGCCCGAGTACAACGGACACGAGCGAGGGAATCGCGATGGCGCTCAGAATACATCCGGACCACACCCAGGCCGATCCCTTCGGCAGCAGCCACCCGGCGATCAATGTCAGACAGGCCGTGGGAGCCGACAACGTACGGCGAAGATTATCGGCCATCTTCCAGCGGCCGATCGCGGGAATCGTGACCGGTCGAGCAGGCATTGAACCGGTGTGTCCGCGACCGAACAGCCAGGGCAGCAACTGCCAATCGCCGCGCGCCCAGCGATGCTGTCTGGCGGCCGCCGCTTCATAATGGGCGGGAAAGGCTTCGAACAGTTCGATGTCGGTCGCCAGGGCCGCGCGCGCGAACAGCCCTTCAAAGAGATCGTGACTGAGCATCGTATTATCCGGCACCTTCCCGGCCAGCGCCGCCTCGAACGCGTCGATCTCATAAATGCCCTTGCCGGTGTACGATCCTTCCCGAAACAAATCCTGGTAGACATCGGACACGGCCGAGGCGTAGGGATCGACCCCGCTGGGGCCGGAAAACGTTTGTTGAAAATAGGACCCCTCGCCGCTGCCCGGCAGCGACGGCGTAATGCGCGGCTGCACGACTCCATAGCCATCGAGCACACGACCGGCGCGCGGGTCGAACCGGGGCCGGTTCAGCGGATGGGCCATAGTGCCGATCAAGCGGTGCGCAGCTCCTCGCGGCAGCCGTGTATCGGCATCCAGCGTGATGACAAACCGGACCGATGGAATGACTTCGGGAGGATGCCCGCAGACGGATATGAACGTCGTGCTTGCCGAACCGCGCAGCAATTGATTCAACTCGTGCAGCTTGCCGCGCTTCCGTTCCCATCCCATCCAGAGATGCTCGGACTCGTTCCAGAGGCGACGGCGATGCAACAGCACAAAACGCGATCCGCCTCCGGCCGCGGGGCCATACCGCCGGTTCAGACGCGCGATCCCCTCGCCCGCGCTCGCCAGCAGCTCGGCATCGCCCGGCAGGCATTCACTCGGCGCATCTCGCCAGTCAGAAAGCAGCACGAAGCGCAAGTCCTCATCCGCATTCGCCAGATAGTGCACTTCCAACCGCTCGACGTGCTCCTCAATGCCCTGTGGATCCGTCAGCAGCGTGGGCACCACGACGATCGTCCGCAACTCTTTCGGGATGCCGTTGCGCAACGCCATGCGGGGCAAAGGCCGCGGACCGAGAATCGTCATCACGGTCCGATTGATCAGCGCCATCGCGACATCCGATGCAGGGACGAGGGCCAGAAGACCGAGCAAGGCGAGACCCGCGATGCCCACACCCGTGTGATCCGCGTACCACAGCGGCAAGGCCAGAACCATGGCGGTCACAACGGCCAGCGATCCCAAATAGCCAGGCGCCGACGCCTGGACATACCACCGCACCAGCCGCTGCTTCCAGGACTCCCGGTAGCCCAGTTCGCGTTCAAAGGCCCGGCGGCCTTGTGAGATGAGGTAATAGCCGGGATCCCGCTGCCGTTCCCGCTCCGGCTGTGCCGACGCATGAGCCTCAGCCCCCGCCTGCAGAGCGCGCTGCACCACACGCGTGGCCACGTCGATTTCAGAAAGCCCCGTGCCGCGCGAGAGATCTTCAACGCCATGCCGGTAGGTGTCTCGGGTGACAAAATCCATCTCGGCATAACCGGAAGCACGCCGCAACATCGCATCCACCAGGCTGACGTGCTCGACAAACTCCGCCCAGTCGAAAGCCGAGGTCAGCCGCATGCTGGTAATGACATTGCGCACGGTCACACTCATGGCCGCCTGTTGCTGATGCTCGGCATGCACCATGTCGTCGGCGGTCGTCCCCTGCGCGGCCAGCCGTTCGTCCAGCCACCGCAGCACAGGACGCACCTTGGGATCCAGGTCGCGAAGCCGCTGGACCAGCTGCACGGCAAACGCCGTGGCCAATGGCCTGTGTTCAAACCGGCGCAACGCCGTGGCCGGAGACTCAGGGGCCACCGCCCCGCTCCCCAGCAGGCTGTCTGCCAGTTCGTCGGCTTCCAGCCTGGCGGCGCGGCTCTGCACCATCCGTTCAGCCAGCCGGCGAAGGTTTTCGACGAGCACGACACGCAGCGAAATCGCCACGGCCCATAATTCCCCCATCGTCAGCGGTTGCACACGCTGATAGGCCACAACAAACCGGCGCAGCATGTCGGGATCGAACCGGCTGTCGGTGTGCGCGACGAATGCCCAGGCGACCCCGAATACCCGTGGATACTGCTGCAAATGCCCGGATGCCAGCTTCGGCAATTGCCGGTAATACCCAGGGGGCAAATCATCGACAATCTCGCGAAGCTGTTCATCCACAATGTGGAAATTATCGACCAGCCACTCCGCGGCAGGGGTAATGGCCTTCTCATCACGAATCGCGCGGGCGATCGTCCGGTAGGAATCCACCAACACCCGTCCATTCTCCAGGACGCGGGGCATGAGGAGTCCGCCCCGCCGGGAGTCGTCCGTCACAACCTGCGCCACCGCCAGACTCTCCGCATGCTGTTCAAGGCGCTCGGCGCCAAACAACTCGGCGCGTATCGGCTCGTTCAGCTCTGCACTCAAAGGAACAAATGAAGGCACTGTATCCATGGGTCTCCCTGTTCGATCCTGATGCTTCGGGAGCAATCCGCTGCACAAGCGGACGCAAGAAGTGTGCGATCGCGCGGCTCGATGGGAAGGGACGCACGCGACAGAGATCGAAGAATCGGCAGGGTGAGCTATCGCCCCCGGTTCAGCGAATAGGATCCGCTCGACGGCAAGACGGGAGCATGCACGCTGTCCACGGTCTGTTGCAGTTCACGCAAGGCCTGAGCGATCTGTTTGGCCGAGCAATGACGCAAGGCATGAAGGCTCTTCCCCGTCCATAGCCGAAGGCCCTTTTGCGGGGAACCATTCAATGTCAGCACATAGGTCCGTTGTGTCTGTTTCATACCGTCCTCCGTTGTGTTGATAGCACTGCCTCACTGGCCTCCCTGGGGATCAGCGTTTCGAGGCCACGGCTCTCCTGAGGGCATCGATGATCGCAAGGATCACCGAACCCATCACGAGGCCCGCCGGCCAGATCGCCTCCCAGTTCCACACCGTCATGCTCCCTTCCAGCGGCGCCAGCCCCCATCACTCCGTGGCCCTGCCAAGAACCCGGGCGCCGCTCTTCGGCCTCCCTTTGCCTGGATGCACGGGAGGAGCCCCGGGAACCCTGGCCCGGCTCCGAGGCGGAGACTGGTGGCTCGCTCGATTGGCTTGAATGCCGGGATCCGTCGTCTCACCACAGAGCAGACACCGCCAGCCTCCCACGGCATCCTGACTCGACGCATCTCTCAGCTCGATGGCCATCATCAGCCCTTGGCATCGTAAACACTTCATACACGCGCCCTACCTTCTTTTAATGATGTTGCCGTCTCGATTGCTCCATTGCTGGGAGGAGCCAGGACATCTTCAGGGCCAGCCGTTCCTTCCGGGATGGCTGGCCACATCAGATACGGTGCTGCACAGACTCAGAACTTCAACGCATCTGCGCTCAGCGTGCGGGCCCCCTCCTCATGCGTACAGCTCCGTTCAGCCAACAGGCGTTGTCCAACCGTCGCCACCGCGGGAATTCTTGCCAAGCAGGCCTTGAGCGTATCCTCTACTGCGCCCGTTGCAACCTGGCTCAGCGCGTTCGCTTGCACAGACACCCGCGCGCCTTTCTCCACCTGATCAGCCGCATCGCTTGACAGCGCCATCCACGGCCCCATCGCCAGCACGACCGAGAGCCCCAGGACTTGTGTCGCGAACCATTTGGTTGTCATCGCGCTCCTCCTCATTTCACATCGGGTCCACAGTTGGCACTTCAGGATGGACCCATTCCATGAAGCGCATGCGAACGTGCACGTTCTCCGAGATCAAAGATGCACCGCGGACCAGACCCTGATACCGTTCAATTCACTCGCACACAATTGAAGGCGCTGCGGGCGCACGGAGTTCGAGAGGACGACGGAGACCGAGGGATCAGACGCGCTGAGGAAGATGGGGATGCGCGAGAGATGGGAGAATCGACAGAGTTTACAATACCATAATTTTCATTATCATTCTACAAGCCACCGAAAGAACCGGCAACATGCGTCCTTGCAAACAAAGAATCGGATATTGAGCGAGACATGACGCCCGTTGCCCATACTCCATTCCACCATCTCTATCATCGCGGCAATAGTACTGCTCCGCGTTCGCTATTTACCCAAGTGCGTGGTACAGTGACTGCATCAGTGCATCCCGCATGCTCGTACTCCCTCATCATTCCGTCCGTTCCCTCTGCGCCGGCGCGCGATCGTTCTGACAGTCTGCACCGTTCCTCCGTCATCGCTTGCGGCGCATGCCAGAGTGGCATGCGCCTGGTTATCGAAGTGGCCCGCCCTTCAGCCGAAGGCGGAAGATCAGGATGAAGGCATAAGGAGACCCCGCATGACGACTGTATCACCCCATCCCGCACGCACAGAGAAGCCCTGGGTCCGCATTCCCGATGGGACCATGGTTCGGCATCGCCAGGAAGGACATGACGGCATCATCGATGGCCTGACAGAATTCGTTTCGGGGCCTGAGCGGAATCCTGACGGAAAAACGCAATACCGGCTCAATGTCGGCTCTCCGACCCGGCAACTGGTCACGGAACACGACCTTTCCATTCTGCTCGACAAAGAGAACCTGATCATCATGGCGCGGCAGAAAGAACCCTATCGCCGCTCTGTGACCGCACACCTGCGGAGCGCATTCGCCGACGACCGTTTTGTACGGTCCGCCTGATTCAGGGCGGGCCTCGCGGCCGAATAGAGGCCGTCACCCAACGAGGGAGCATGACTGAGATCTGCTATTCCAAGGGGAAAAAGATTATTCTTCTTCCGGAACAAAACAGGCAGGGAATCTGGTTCTGCCGTTTTACGATTCCGGGACTAGTGGAGGCCCCTCCCCGCGAATCCGGCAAGAACTCCCCTGATGGCTACAAGTCCGAATGGGAGGCCAAGACAGCCGCATACGAAGCAGCCAAGCGGGCCATCGACTCCGTGATAGAGGGTGCGAATAACCGCATCCCGGGAGGATCTCATGGGCCACACCTCACTCAAAAAACGGCATCGGCAACACACACAACAGGAACGGCAGCAGGCCAAGGCGTTGCGCCGCGACCAACGGAAACAGGAAAAGCCGGCCCTCATCCGGGTCGCCGGTGAGGAGGACCCGGATCTCAAAGGCATGGTGCCAGGTCCGCAGCGGCCGCCCGACAACAACGAGCCCTAACCGCACAGACGGCCGCCCGCATGCGGAATTCGCCGAGACATTCGCTTATTCCCGGAAGGCGTGCTAGGATATACCTGTTTCAACGCGGCGGGCCTCGCATGGAACATCTCATCGAACGGCCCATCACCGATGTTGTTGTCACCGAGAATCTGATCGGAAGTCTGACCTAAGCCGCCTTCATGATTGCGTCTTTGGCCCATTCCTCCCCTCTCCTGCTCGAGTCTCAGACAATATCATTCTCAGAAGGAGGAACCCCCATGGGTTCAAAATTGTATGTCGGCGGCTTGCCCTACTCGGCGACCGAAACGCAGCTCACCACTTTGTTTGCCACGCACGGCACCGTTGAGTCGGCGCGCGTGATTGCGGACAAGTTCACCGGACAATCGCGGGGCTTCGGCTTCGTCGAAATGTCGACCCCTGAAGAAGCCAAGGCAGCCATTGCAGCCTTGAACGGATCCCAGATGGACGGCCGCTCCTTGACCGTGAACGAAGCCAAGCCCCAAGAACCCCGCACCGGCGGCGGTGGCGGCGGCGGACGGTTCAGCGGCGGCGGCGGTGGACGCGGGAACGATTTCGGCAGCCGCAGCCGGTTCTAACGCCACACGGCGGATCGCAGAGGGGCGCCTCACCGAGGCGCCCCTCTCTCACCTCTCAGAGGATCTCTGCGATGACCTCAGCCTCCGAATCCTCGCCAACATGCACCCGCAGCAGGCCCAATTACCTGACAATGGCCTTGTTTGCACTCGTCTCATTGGGAACGGTCATCGGCGTCCCAGCCTTCGCCTACTGGTATGGATACACGTGGGTAGACTGGACGATGTTCGGACTGCTGTATGTCATGACGGGGTTGGGCATTACGGTCGGCTACCATCGCCTAATGGCGCACCGCAGCTTCGATTGCCCCGATTGGGTCAAGGCGGGGTTCTTAATCGCCGGCGGATGGGCGCTTGAAAACTCCGCGCTCAAATGGGCGGCCGATCATATCCGCCACCATGCCTGCTGCGACCAAGAAGCCGATCCGTATAATGCGCAGCGCGGGTTTTGGTATAGCCACTGCGGATGGCTGTTTTTCAAAGATCTGAACGCCAACGAAAAATATGCCTCACGCCTTCGGCAGGACCCTGTCGTCATGTGGCAGCATCGGCACTATCTGCTCATCGTCCTCTCGGGCCTCGCGCTCACGTTTGTCGTGGGCTTTCTTCACAACGGGTGGATCGGCGGCCTGGGATGTTTCCTGCTGGCCGGGGTGGGACGAACCTTTGCCGTGCTGAATTCAACCTTTTGCATCAACTCGGTCTGCCATCTCTGGGGAAACCAGCCGCACGGCCAAGCCGACTCCAGCCGCGACAGCTGGCTGGTCTCGCTGCTGACATTCGGCGAAGGCTACCATAACTATCACCACACCCATCAAAGCGACTACCGCAACGGCCCCCGGTGGTACAACTTCGACCCGTCAAAATGGTTGATCTATACCCTGTCCAAACTCGGCTTAGCCTCCTCCCTTCGCACGGCGCCCAACACATAACACCGCAGCCGCGTCTGCGGCGCGCACAACGCGGCGCGCGGCTCTCAGACGCTTCCGATGAATTCTGTCCTGGGGTGCTCTACTGAACCAGCACTGAGACCGGCCATTCGAAGATAGCCGGCCTCAGGAATGACGGGATAAAACGGGAGCGCGCTTATTTACCGGTAGGCCGCTTCGGCTTCTTCGGCCGGTCCGCTTCCGACGACTCCCCTTGCGAGAGCAGATCTTCAACCTGTCCTTCGTTGCATGTGAGATCATCGGAATCCCGAATGGGCATCACCGGATCGATTTTCTTCGCCGTCTTCTCATCTCGTGGACTCTTGGATGTCTCTTGCATTGGTCTATCCTTGCGCAGCAACCCGCTACCGTTGAATGGCCTTACTCCCAGATCCGATGCACTTCGCTCACATGCTCAACCCCGTCCGTCTTGCCGATCTGCCACTGCACCCCGTCGGGAATCGCCACAACTTTGAGTTCGGCGCAATGGCCATTGGCATCGGCACAGAGCTCTTCCACGACACGGACGAGCATGGCATCATTGCGCGGAACGAGTTGTCCGCACTGATTCAAACTCGGTTCGCGCGGCCCGGCGGCTTGCGGCCAATAGGCGCCGCGATTCGTCTCCTGCAGCGCCTCCGCCTGCCCCAATTCCCGCAACCGCATGAATGCCTTATGGCTCAAACAAAACCGATCGACACTGGTATTGATCACGATCTTTTGCATCGCTCGATCTCCTTTCTCCCATATATCTCTGCGCACCGGGCACGGCCCCGGCGCGATAATCGACCGATCGATCGACTACGCCACCGGCTTGGGGTCTTGATAGCCGATGTAATTCCCCGTCCAATGTGAATAGCGGCGATTGGCCCAGGTGCTGACTTCCTCCTGCTCCACAGCCCCATACCGTTTCTGAAGCACCGTGGCGAAGGCCGCCAGATCGCCCTGGATTTCCAGAAGATCTTGATCGGTAATCTTCTCCCATTTTGTCTTCAGCGGAGCCTTCAATTGATCCCAGAACTGTCCGAATTGTTCCTGATTCATCGCGCACTCCTTTGTGATGAGATGACAGACGGATCCCCGATGACACGATCAACAGACCGGAACGGACAGAGACCGCGTGCACGAAGATCGATACGCTGGCGTAGAAGCGGCGGAGACCGGGGAATCAGACGCGCCGGCACGAAACAGGAAAGAATGCGCGAGAGATGGGACAGTCGGCGTGGCTCAATACGTCATAAACCACCCTACAGGGCAAGGCGCTGCACTGTCAATGTCGATTGGGCCGGCTACGCCGGAGGTTTCTCGCCGGAGAGCTTCTTGTGCAAATACTTGCGGCTGAGCGTGGTGATGAGAAACGCGAGTCCGACGGCGATGGGAACGAATACGGCGGACGCCACATTCGCATTGTGCAGCCAGCCCAATTCATGAAACCCCTTGAAGAGATACGCGGCCAGTCCGCTCAAGTAATAGGCAATCACGATGACGGAGAGGCCCTCGACCGTATGCTGGAGAATGGCCTGGCTCTTGGTCGTCTTATCCACGCTCGTGAGCAACGCCAGATTCTGCGCTTCCAGCATCAAATCGACCCGGGCCCGAATGATCGAGATGATCCCTTCGAATCCGCTGCCCAGCGTCTCCATCCGCTTCAAGAGCTGCTGATAGCCCTCCGCCACGCCGGTCACTCCGCTCAGCACATAGTCGGACACAGGCCGATACGACACCAGCGGCCGCTCCGCCAGCGACGCCAATGTGGCGTGCACAATCTTATCGTAGGGCAATGACGCCGATAGCTCGAAGTGCAACCGTCCGGCCAGCCGATTCGTCTTCAACAAATCCTGCGTCAGGCTGTTCAGCCATCGCTGCAACGTCAGCGAGTCGGCGTGGCCGATATGCCCAGTAATAATTTCGCGCTGCTGCATATGGACCTGCTCGAACTTATGGACCGAGTCGATCGCGGCCGAGAACAGCGGCTTCTGCATCAGCAATAGATGATAATACGTTTCGATCCGCACGATTGCATCCACGATATCCTTCAGATGCGAGGCCTCGGTCCGCCCTGACCCGACGCTGACCAGATAGCGCTCACGCCGCTGCTCGTCCGGCGTAAAACTCGTCACCAGCGACGTGGCCTCGTCAAAAATCTTGCTCCCATAGATCACCGGGCCCGGCAGAACCGCAGACAGTTCATCCCGCGAAGGAATGGCCTCGGCCCGCAAGACAATGTCCAGTCGGCACACCTCAAGCCCCAAGGGCGTGACCGGAAACCGGTAGTCGGGAAAGAGCAGCGGCCCAAAACTGACCGTGGCGGCCGCACCGACGGGAAGGTGCCACAACTGATAACTGTAGTACTCCGTGTGGGCCTGCCACACGACGATCAAGCGATCCCCATTCCCCGCGACCTTGACGCCGTACCCAAACGTGTCCCGCAGCACCGTGTGATTCGGCGCCATCTGAAACGACTCGACGATGCGGCGAAATTCCTCACGGCTGGCCGGCCGGTCAGTCGGAGGGTCGGCCATCCGAAACGCCTTGTAATGCACATGCGCCGGCACACGCAGCCACTCCGTCAGCGGAATCTGCGGCCGCTCATGCAGCTTTCTCAAAAGTTCGTCCGTGCCGGCTTTCTTGTCGTCTGGTTGCTCCACAATGCCCTCACAAATGACGCGCATCTTAGCGCAATTCAGGATCGATTCGCTATTCGAACCGGATCATGCCGCCTGCACAATCTCCTGATAATACCCTTCCAGATCGGCCACACGATCCGGCGGAACGATCACCAATTGCCGCTGATCAAAGGTGTTCGCACAATACAGATAGATTCCGCCTGCAATCCTGCCAAGCTCGACGTGCAACTGGCGCCCGTCGGCCTCTTGTCGCGTGCACTCGTTCAACACCATGCGATCCGTGAGTTGTTCCCACGCCCGCTGCGCCGACGGCCAATGATTTTCGTAGAGCGGCGCATGCGGATCCTGAGACTGCCGCACCGTGGCGTCAAACAGAAGGCCCTCATCAGGCTCCGGCGACTCATCCCAGGCGCCATTCCCTGGCTGGCGTTCGCCCAGCACATAGAATGGCCCATCGTCGGCCACTTCCTCCACAAGCCGGTACCGGACAGGTTCCGGCTGTTCGGCCAAATGCCACCCTCGCGCCGCCAGCGCACGCTGAAACGGCACCCGCCGCGCCAACTGACTGGTTTTCTCGAACAGGATCACCCTGGCTCCTGGCGCCAGGAGGCTTGCCAGCCGATCGAGTCGAGAGCCGAGCCCGGTGCGCCGTTCAAAGTCCGCCTGCTGAAGACCATCGCGATCCCGTTCGAACGTCTCCCAGCTCCGGCTTGGCACGCCGGGATCCTGTTCCGCCTGCACCAGCGCGTGCGTGGCGACAATCAGATCATAGGAGCGGCGCGGAGAGACGGCATCGAGATCCGCGCAATGAAAACGGACATTCGTCAAGCCCAGCCGCTCCGCCTGCTCCTGCGCCCTCGCGATGGAGGCCGGCGAGCGATCGATCCCGACGAATTCCGCCTGTGGGTACTGCTGCGCATAGAAGGTCGTCAGAATCCCGATTCCGCAGCCGACATCCAATACCGTCTGCGCCGGAGATAGGCGGGCGGCCACACGCGCTCCGATCTCGCAGTAATACTCGTAGCGCTGGCTGTAGAGAACGGGCAGGATGTGAGGCTGCGCCGTCAGATCGTAAAACGCGATGTCGTCACAGAGCGCCCCGCTCCGTTTGCGTTCGACCTGCTGATTGAGCTGATTGAGATCGGCGGAAGAAAACGCGTCCCGCTGCCAGGCGAAATAGTCGGCATCGGACAGCACATGCCGAAGTCCCCATCGTGCCAGGTGGGCATGAAGTTGGTCGAGCAAGACAGAACTGTTCATGCGCCTCTCGCTAGAGGATGTTCAAACAGTCTGCCTGCAAGGCCGCAGTGAATGAGGGGCCGAGGCGTACTGAGTTAGTACGTCGAGGGTCCGAATGAAACGAGAACGCAGCAAGCGGGCTGTTTCAACATCCTCACGCACGCTTCAGCATGATCGCGTCTTCATAGGTATCCGGCACCGGATGCGGGTACCGCAACTGCCCGCCGCCAAGCACGACATACTTTTCGTTCGTCAGCTGCTCCACCCCGATCGGCCCCTTCGTCTGCACGCGCGAGAGATTTAGTCCGATATCCGGCCCCGCCCCATAGCTATCGCCCGCATTCAGCCGCGTTGAGGCATTCACCATCACCGCCGTCGCATCAACCTCGCGGGTAAACCGCATGGCGTGATTATAATCGGAGGTGGCAATCACCGCCGTCAGACAAGGGCCGTGCTGGGCAATGTGCGCGAGCGCGTCGTCGAGATCGGCCACCATCTTGATCGCCAAGACCGGCGCCAGGAACTGCCTGTGCCAATCTTCCTCCGTCGCCGGCTCGACCGCCTGATGGCCGGTCATGGCCATCTGCCCCATCATCGCCACGGTTTTGGGACAGCCGATCACCCGGATCTTATATTCATCGAGCAGCCGGCGAATCAATGCAGGCAAAAACGGCCTGGCCACCGCCTGCTGGACTAACAGCGTATCGATCGAATTCGGCGCGGACGCCTGTTGAATTTTTGAATTGATAATCACGTTCTGGGCCATGGGGATATCGGCATCGGCATCGACGTAGGCATGGCTGATCCCGCCGTCGTAGCACAAGATCGGCATCTTCGCCGAGTCCAGCACGGCCTTGCGCAGGCCCGCACCGCCGCGAGGGATAATCCCGTCCACGCTCTTGCCGGCCCGCATGATGTCCATGGCGACTTCTTTTTCCGGCCGGTCGATCAGCAGCCACGCGCCGGACGGCACCCCCGCCTGCTCCGCCGCCTCACGCAAGCCCCGTTCGATCGCCTGATGGGTCCGGTTCCATTCAAACGCCGGGCGAAACACACACACATTGCCGGACTTGAGACAGAGGGCGAGCGACTCCACGGTGATCAGGGGTTTCAATTCGGAAATGACCGCGATCACCCCGATGGGCACACGCACCCGGCTGACCAGCAGACCATCCGGCCGTTCCCACCGTTTCGTCACCGCCCCAACGGGATCAGGCAGATCAGCGATCTGGCGCAGGCGATCAGCCATTTCTTTCACATCGTCCGCAGTCACTCGCACGCGGGTCACCGCTTCCTTCACCCGTTCGCCCCGTGCGCCTTCCCCCAGCAGGGTCTTGCCGACCGCCTCTACATCGAGCTTGTTAGCCGCTAAAATCTGTTCCTCGTCCTGCTCCAGCCGATCGGCCATCGCGCGCAGCGCCTTCTCCTTGACCGGCCCGGAAAGCAACGAGAGCGGACCCACGACATCCCGGCATGTTTTCAACAGCTTATCGATGTACATCTTAACGGGAACTTCAGGCATATCGGAGCCCCTTTTCTGAGAAAAGTCGTCGCAGAATACCGCGCGGACTATAGCATGCGATTTTTTCGAGAGTAAAGCCGAGCCTGCGCCCGATGCGCATTCCATGACGCACCGCCGACGCTTATCCAACCTGCGGCGGGACACGCTTGCCATGCTCCGACGCCAGCCACCGGCTCAGCCAGGCCCAGAGCACCATCACCGGAATAAGGGCCCACGCGATTTGCAGCGTCGTCACCCCCAGCGCCTTGACGCCCGTCACCAGCCACCCGGTTGAGGCATCGCCCCCACGCGAGACCGCTGTATCGATGAAGTTCTTGGCCTTATATTTCTCTTCCCGGCTCACGACCGTAAAGAGCATTTCCCGCGCCGGTTTGGACAACGCATATTCCCCTACACGCCGCACGACGGAAAAAATGACGTAGACGACGAGCCCTGGCCAGAGCGCGATCCCAAGAAATCCGGCCAGACTGACGACGGGAAGAACCAGCAAGGCCGCCACCAGGCCAAACCGGCCAACCAGGCGATGGGTGATCAGGACCTGCGTCAGCCAGGTCAGGATATTCGTCGCAAAATCCATTGCGGAAAAGAGCCGCGTTCGCGCCTCTGGCGTCGCCACATACTCAGCCACCAGACGCACCTGTTCAAAGTAGAGAAAGGTGGCGGTCATCGTGAGCATCGCCAGATACCCACAAATCCCCAGCAGGTAGGGAGAGGCCAAGGCCAACCGGATGCCTGCCAGGACTCCACCGCCGAGCGGCTCCCCGGCCGGGGCCTGCCGCCCTGCCGCCCGGTCACGGCTCCACCGCTCCAACCGGTAGATGCAACCCATGCACGCCAACAAAAACAGTCCCGACACCAGCATCAGTACCGGGACCGGACACAGATAGGTCAGGCCGGTTGTCAGCAGCGGCCCCACGAGCGCGCCCGTGCTCCCGCCCGCGGCAATCACCCCGAACAGCCGCACCCCCTGCTCCGGCGTGAAGAGATCAGCCATCAAACTCCAGAAGACGGACACGACAAACAGATTAAACACGGAGAGCCAGACGAAGAACACACGCGCGATCCATTCAGGATGCCACTGGCTCGTCATGGCCGCAAAAAAACACAGGAGATGGACGATAAAGAAGAGATAGACCGACAACAGCAGCCGGGCACGGGAATAGCGCGCCGAAACAAATCCAAACAGGGGTGTCGCGACCAGGAGGGTCAGGAACGTGCCCGTCATCATCCAGGGAAGATGCTGCACGCCGCCCTCGATCGCCATCTCATCGCGCACGGGACGCAGAATGTAGTAACCGCAGAGCAAACAGAAGAAATAGACGAACGACCAGAGCAGCGGCGCCCGCTCGTCCGCTTCGACCTTGGCCCATGTCCAGAATCGCTCAAGCAGCATGGCCTCGTCCTATCACGCGAAGACAGTGCCCGACCGTTCTCCTCTCCTGCAAGGAGAAAATTTGCTACAATGCGCCGACATCTTTCTTCTGGAGGAGCCATGATCGATCTTCGCAGCGACACCGTCACCCTCCCGACCGACGCCATGCGCAACGCCATGGCACGGGCCGAAGTCGGCGATGACGTCTACGGCGAAGATCCCACGGTCAACCGCCTCCAAGAAATGGCCGCCGCGCTGCTGGGCAAACGCGCGGCCCTCTTCGTGCCCTCCGGCACCATGGCGAACCAGCTCGCCATTCGCGTCCATACCCAGCCGGGACAAGAAGTCATCGTCGAGAGCACGGCCCACATCGTGCGCTACGAACAGGGGGCCGCCGGCGCCCTGGCGGGCGTGCAATTGCATTGGGTCACGGGCGACCGCGGGATCATGACGGCGGATCAGGTCGAAGCGGCTATCCGGCCGAAAGATCCCTACAGCATCCCCACCGGCTTGATCTGTCTCGAGAACACACACAACAGCGGAGGCGGCACCATCTACTCCCTCTCCACCATCGAAAAGATTCGCGCCATCGCGACGAAACACGGCATCCCCATGCACCTCGACGGCGCGCGGTTGTTCAACGCCGTGGCCGCCACGACGCTGCCGCCCGCGACCTATGCGCAGCATTTTGAAACCGTCTCCTTTTGCCTCTCAAAAGGCCTCGGCGCGCCGGCCGGCTCGCTGCTGGTCTCCAGCGATAGTCAGCTCATCGACAAGGCCCGCCGCTTCCGCCGCATGTACGGCGGCGCCATGCGCCAGGCCGGGATCCTCGCGGCGGCGGGCATCCATGCGCTCGACCACCATGTGGCGCGATTGAAAGACGATCACGACCACGCCAAACGGCTCGCGCGCGCCCTGTACCAGATGCCGGCCGTCCGCATCGCGCCGCAGCATGTCGAAACCAATATCGTCATGTTCGAGATTCCCGAACATCGCCTCACGCCCGCCGAACTGGTCGCACAGCTCAAGCAAGAGGGCCTGCTCATCCATACCGTCGGCGGGCACCGGTTCCGAGCCGTGACCCATCTCAACATCACCGCGAAACAGATCGACGCGGCGGTCGAAATCTTCGCACGAGTCCTCGGCTCCTGAGGCGCGTCCGTTGACACCTCCTGCCGCGGCTCCTACAATGCGGACTATTACCTATCGAGAGATCGTATGCCGCTCCACATGGTGTCGTTCCAACAAATCAGCCGCATTCTCGACGTGACCGATGGGCTCGGCCTCAACCGGGAATGGGTCGAAATCCCTCTCTCGCCGGAAAGCCCAGGGCTCGTGCGCAAACTGACCAACGGCAAACTGGAAATCGTGGTCGATGCGGACCAGCCGTTCGACCAATGGCTCATGTCGCTTCCGGCTCAAATCCAGCAGGCGCACGGATAATTATGGACTCGCACGTATCAGCACCGATCCCCACGCGGGAAGAACTCAACGCCGAGCTGCTGGAGGTACCGGAACCGCCCGAGCAACCGGCGACACCCGAGCCCCCCGGATTCGACGATAGCGTCGCCATCGCGCTCAAACATATCCGCGGGCGCCGCGGCGGCGACCTCGTCGGCATTCTCATGGTCGGGTCCGGCGCACGCCGCGCCATCACCCCGCACAGCGATATCGATCTGATCGCACTGGTCAAAGGAGACCGGGAAGGGCATGAAATCCTCCGGGCCGGGGAACGCCTGGTCGATATCCGCTACTACGGATACAAACTCGTTGAGGACGAACTCGCCTACTCATTCGTGCTGCCCTCGCTCCTGCGAAAAGCCCGTATCCTGCACGACCACGAGGGAATCAGCGCCACCCTCATCGAGAAAGCCAGCCAGCGATTCCGAAAAGGGCCGCCGGCCACCTCCATGAACGAACAGATCCGCATCAAAGCGGAATGCCTGCACTGGCTGGGCAAAGCCCAGGACGTCCTGGATAAGCCGGCGCTCGCGCAATACCTGCTCAATACGTTTTTTGAGGAGTCCACCCAGGCCTTCTTTCGGATTCGGGGATTCTGGCTGACCGCTCCTGTGGATATCCATCGTTTCATGTCGTCCCGTGAACCGGCGCTTGCCGATCTGGCCGCCCGCTTCCTCCTCGCCTCCAACGTGGCCGACCGGCTTAACTTTGGGCGGCAATTTGCCGATCTACTCTTTAAAGACATCCCCAATCCAGCACGCATCGACTAGGACGGTCGTGCCACTGAGCGGATGTCCTGTGTGCCTGGTACGGCCGAATCGTCACCACGAGCGGACTCGCTTCGCGGAGTGTCCGCTCAGGCAATAGCGAACACCACTCAGCCATCACCTATACGTACGCGAAGGAGCTGCCATGGAACTCGGATTCATCGGGCTTGGCAAAATGGGCATGAACATGGTCACGCGATTACGCCGCGACCAGCATCGTGTCGTCGTCTTCGACCGGTCGGCCGATCTGGTCACGCAGGCTGAGGGCCAGGGCTGCATCGCCTCGTCCTCGCTCGCCGATCTCGTTGGCAAACTCAGCGCCCCGCGAACGGTGTGGATCATGGTCCCCTCGGGCATGCCGACAGAAGAGACCGTACACGCCGTCGCCGCCCTGCTCCATCCAGGCGACACCATCATTGATGGTGGAAATACCCGGTTCCATGACGATGTCCGTCGAGCCGCTGAGCTCAAAGCCAGACAGATCCATTACATCGATGCCGGCACCAGCGGCGGCATCTGGGGACTGAAAGTGGGGTATTGCCTCATGATTGGCGGGGAGGAGGCTCCGATCAAGCGGCTCACACCGCTCTTCACGACACTCGCCCCCGAGAACGGCTGGGCCCATGTCGGCGGCCACGGCGCCGGACACTATGTGAAAATGGTGCACAACGGCATCGAGTACAGCATGATGCAGGGCTATGCCGAAGGGTTTGAGCTGATGTCCAAGAGTGAATACCACCTCGACCTGGGCCGCATCGCCGACTTGTGGATGCACGGCAGTGTGGTGCGCTCATGGCTCTTGGAGCTGGCGGTCAGCGCGCTCAAGGACGACCCCAAACTGGAGAAGCTCAAAGGCTTTGTGCAGGACTCAGGAGAAGGCCGCTGGATGATTGCCGACGCCATCGAAAAAGATGTGCCGGTCCCGACGCTCACGACCGCCCTCTTTACCCGATTCCGGTCGCGGCAGGAACAATCCTTTGCCGAGAAGATGCTGGCGGCGCTACGGAATGCCTTCGGCGGCCACGCCGTACGCCGGTAATCACACGATTCCAACCTCACAAGGGCATCCATGGCAGCCACGAACCCACGCATCGACATCAGCCCGTCCCAGGAGACCCTGCCTCCCGTCGAGCCCTGCACGCTGGTGATTTTCGGCGGATCGGGCGATCTGGCCAAACGCCGGCTGATCCCCGCGCTCTATAATCTGCTCCTCGACGGCCTCATGCCCTCCAACTATGTCGTGCTGGGACTCGGCCGCAAACCGATGAGTGACGATGAGTTCCGCGCCGCCGTTCGCGAGGGGGTCATGACACATTCCCGCCAGGCGCTGATTGAGGACACCTGGAATGCGTTCGCCCGCCATCTGTTCTACCTGGCCGGAGAAAACGACGATCCGCACACCTACATCCGGCTCAAGGCCCGTGCGGAGGAGCTGGAACAGACCTTCCGCTTGCCGGGCAACCGCATCTTCTATCTCAGCATCCCGCCCAGCTCGTTCACGCCTGTGTGCGAAGGCCTCTCCAGCTCAGGCGCCGCCATCAAAGCCAATGGCCATAGTCCCTACGCCCGCATCATCGTGGAAAAACCGGTCGGCCGCGATCTGGCCTCGGCCAAAGCCATTAATGAAGTCACCGCCCGCGTCTTCGACGAATCTCAAATCTTTCGAATCGACCATTATCTGGGCAAAGAAACCGTGCAGAACCTCATGGTCGTGCGGTTCGCCAACAGCATCTTCGAGCCACTCTGGAACCACAAATACATCGACCACGTCCAAATCACCGTCAGCGAAGCGGAGGGGGTCGGCACCAGAGCCAGCTATTACGAAGAAGCGGGCGCGTTGCGCGACATGGTGCAAAACCACCTCCTCCAATTGCTCTGTCTCGTGGCCATGGAACCGCCCTACTCGCTCGACCCGGATGTCGTGCGCAACGCCAAGATGGAAGTGCTGCGCTGCCTGCGCCCAATCGCGGGGAAAGACGTGGAGGAATTTACGGTTCGCGCACAGTACACCGAAGGCACCGCCCACGGTGAAGCGGTGCCGGGCTATCGGCGGGCACAAGGGGTACGCCCCAATTCGACGACCGAAACCTATGTCGCGCTGAAGTGTTTCGTGGAAAATTGGCGCTGGTCCGGCGTGCCCTTCTACCTGCGCACCGGCAAGGCCTTGCCGTTACGCGCGAGTGAAATCGCGGTGCAGTTCAAAGACATTCCGCAAATTCTCTTCAACGCCAACGCCCAGGCCCCGCAGGCTCCCAATGTCCTGACACTCCGTATTCAGCCGGAAGAAGGCTTGTCGTTGCGCATCGTCTCGCGCGTGCCTGGCACCAGAGCGCAGACACATCCGGTTGAAATGAATTTCAAGTACGGGGAAGTCTTCGGCCGCCCCTCACCCGAAGCCTACGAGCGGCTGCTCTTAGACGTCATGGCCGGGGATGCGTCACGCTTTATGCGCCGTGACGCCGTAGAAGCCTCCTGGGCCTGGATTACGCAGATCCTTGACGGGTGGCAACAATCCGGACAACGCTGGCTCCCAGAATATCAAGCCGGCACCTGGGGCCCGGTCGAAGCCGACCGCCTCATCCAACACGACGGCCGCACCTGGCGGACGCTGTAAGTGCTCACCGAGCGGTGTGCACCTGCTTCCGAATCTCCTCCTTCGTTCCCAACCCGCCGATGAACCGCTCGAACGATCCATCACGGTAGAGGGCCAGGGCCGGAAGCGAGGTCACGTCGAGTTCGGCTGGGATCTGGAAGTTCTCCTCGACGTTCATGGCCAGAACCAGCACCTTCGCTCCGAGTTCGTCCTGCAATTGCGCCAATTCGCGCATCAACGCGTGACAATGCCCGCAACCCGGCTTCCAGAACTCGACCAGCACCGGCACGGCGGCACGCTCGACCACCCGGTCGAAATCCGCATCGGTCACTGGTTGAAGGCCTAAAGACATCGTCGCGATTATTGCTGTGCCAATGCAGGCTGCAAGACCTGCCGATAGACGAGATCGGCAAAAAGACGATAGCCCGCCGTGCTGAGATGGAGCCCGTCGTTGGAATACTCCCGGGCCAGCAAGTTGGTGTCTGGTTCGGCGGTGGCGGCAAACAAGTCGATCGCCGGAAGCGCCTTCGTCCTGGCATAGGCACCGATCAAGCCATTGAGTTCGAAGCGCCGGGCCACATGACCGGCCACCCACTCCTGCCCCTCGCGGCTGCTTCCGGCATCTTCCACCCTGAGGGAGGGCACGGTGACCGGAACCGGCACTCCGCCGGCGGCCAGCGTCTGTTCATACATCTTGACCAAGTTGCGCATGATCTCGGCCGGCGGCCCATTCCACCCCAGGTCGTTGGTTCCTCCCAGAATGACGACATAGTGGGGGTGATGCGCCAACACATCCCGCCGGAACCGCAAGAGCATTTCCGCGGTCAATTCGCCGCAGATTCCACTGACCCGCACCTCACCGGCGGTACCGAGCCGTGCCTGCACCCACTCGCCATAGGGAGTGGACTGACCTTGGGGATTCTCCCTCGTCGGGGCCTGAAACCCGGCAGTCAGGCTGTCGCCAAAACAGATGACGCGGACGGGCTGATTCATCGTGGCGCGATTGTACCGGCCACGACGCCTTCTGACAAGCAACCGGATGACGCCGCCCTCATACATTCCGCTAGTCAAGAATACCGATTTTCTTGACGATTTTTCGATGTCCCGATAAGTGTACTACTATGTCAGAATTGAAGGTGGCCCAAGAGATGATGGCCGCAGCAGTGGCTGCGAAACAGCAGGCTGCCCCCGAAGTGACTTCGGTGGTCCAGCTGCTGAAATCGCTGGACCGTGCGTCGAAAAACATCCGCACCTTCGGGATACGCAACAGCGTCGCGCAGAAGTTTTTTAACCAGTTTTATACGGACCTGACCACCCACCTTGCCCATTTCAACGCCTTAACCTTTCTCGTGCAACGAGACGGGCTCTACCTCATGGACCAACTGGTCTATAGCTCCCAGACCGCCGAGGCCGGTGAGAACTTTGCCTTTACGCTCTACAGCGACGGCATTCGCGAGCTGACGCTGCACCCCGATATCACGGAAGAAGATGTGCTCTTCTTCTTCGAAGCCTTATGGAACACCTCCACCACAGACGGATCGGAAGACGATGACATCGTCACGCGCCTGTGGACCAAAAATCTCCCCACGATCACGATCGTGACCGCCGATGAAGTGATGAAAGTGTCAGACATCGATACCGTCCTGACGCCGCAAGCACACACCCCGCTGGAGGCCTCTCTCAAGGACATCCTCGAAGATGTTCGCGCGGCAAAAGCCGCCGACCCGCAACACACGCAGTCCCAGAAACCCCGCCTGACCTCCGGCATCATGGGCTATGACGTGTCGGAATTTGAACTGGCGTCCCTCGAACGCGATATTGCGGCCGAGTCGGCCCGTCAGAGTGCCTCCTATGTCCTTGAGATCCTCAGCGCGATTCTCTCCTCGGAACGGTCCCCTGTCTTGCTGAGTAAAGTCCTCGATATCTATGACGGCGTCCTCATCTCGCTGTTTCAAGGCGGACACTGGACACTGGCGGAACAAGTCCTCAGTCTTCTCGGCGATGCCGAGGCCATGCGCCAGGACTTGACGCCGGAGCACCGCGAGAAAATCGGCGCGATACTGGAGCGGATCGGGCAACCGGAGCACGTGAAACTGATTGAGCGCTACCTCAATACCACAGACGACCCGTCCCTGGACGGGCTGCCCTCGGTCCTCCTCATGATGAAACCCTCCGCGATCTCCGCGCTCTGCACGCTGCTCGGAAATTTGGAGCACCCCACGCATCAAACGTTGCTGTGCAGTGTTTTGACAGACCTTGCCAAGAACACACCGGACTTGCTGGTCCGCCATCTCACCGACCGGAAACCGGCGCTTGTGCGCAATCTCTTGAGCGTGATCGCCCAATGGAATATGCCAAGCCTGGCCGACAGTGTCGAGAAGATCATCCGGTACCCGGATCCGCTCATCCGGCGTGAGGTGATCCGCACGCTTTCAACCCTGAGACCATCGGGCAGCGGCGCCAAGATCGTCCCGCTGTTGAACGACCACGATGAAGCCGTGCGCCTCGCCGCGCTCAAGCCCCTGCTGACCGGCCACTATACGGCTCCGTTTTCCATCTGGGAACCGATCGTCACGGCGGAAACCTTTGGCGAGCGCCCGCCTGCGGAACGGCGCAATATCTTCCACGCCATGCGTGCAACCGCCGGAGACGAAGCCGTCCCCTTTTTGATGAATCTGCTCACGGAGTGGGGATGGACGAATCGGAAAAAACGGGAAGAGCTGGCCCTGCTGGCCGTCGATGCCCTCGGCAAGCTCGGAACCGCAGCCGCGCAGCACGCGCTGGGAACCGGCGCCGAGAAAGGAACGGCCGCGGTCAAGAAAGCCTGCGTGACTGCGCTGGCCCAGATGACGAAACACCTGGATACGCGCTAGCCGACACATTTTATGTATTGCGAGGACGCGTCTCGTGACTGAACCATTGCGCAGCTCAGACCCCGCCACAGCCTCTGCGGCGGCGGCACAGCCCATTCTGACCCATGAAAAATCGCTCACGAAGAAAGTGGCGAAGGGATCGGAAGCCGGCGACATCTACGACCAGCAAGTCCTCATGCTGGGCACGCAATTGGTCACCCAGCTGAGCATCCTCATCAAGATGTTCCGCATCCATGGCCGCACAAACGCCGCGCTGGATGGCCCCGTCGACACCGCCATGACCGTGATCGCCACGCTGGCTCATGAGGAGCCCGCCACCATCCGGCTTCAAAACGATTTTCTCTTTCTCGGCCAGCGCCACCTGAAAGTGACCTCCGGGCAAATGGCCGTGTTCTCGATCGTCATCGACACGTTCAACAAATGGAACATCGGCGGGGTTTCGTTTGCAGCCTCGACGACTCCGCGGGATCTTCGAGAACTGGCGTACCAGCTGGCCACATTCGATGTCGTCAAAAGCTCACTGGACACCCTGCGTACCGCGCTGGAAGAACAGTCCGTCAAGGGCATTACCATCGAAGAGCGCCGGGTCCTTCGCGGCAAAGCGACGGCGAAAACACGCTATGCCAACGCCGCCGCCGCCGTTGGGAAACTCATCCAAGACTCTCGTGAAAAAGGCACCATCGGGTTCAAACAGGCGAAACGGGCGATTCAAAGCATCGTCGACCTCATGATGAACGACGAAGCCTCCCTGCTCGGGCTGACGACCTTGCGCTGCCACGATCAATACACCCACAACCACTCCGTCAACGTTTCTCTGCTCTCAATGGCCTTGGGAAACCGGGCCGGCTATCCCAAAGTCGAGCTGGCCGATTTGGGGCTCGCAGCCCTCTTCCACGATCTCGGGAAAGCCACCATCCCGATGGAGGTGTTGAACAAGCCGGGAGAATTCACAGAAGAAGAATGGCAAATGATGCGCAATCATCCCACCGAGGGGGCACTGAGCCTCGCGCAGATGCGCGGGATCACCAATTTGCCAGGCCGCATGGCCTCCGCCTCATTCGAGCACCACATGAACCTGGACTATTCCGGCTATCCCAAGCTCAACGTCCCCTGGAAATTGTCCATGACCGGGCGCATCCTCATGATCGCCGACTGTTATGACGCCATGACCTCGTCGCGGGTCTATCGGCGGGAGCCGATGTCTCCGGCCAAAGTCCTGAATATCATGTTTGCCAAGTCCGGCTCGTCCTTCGATCCCACCCTGATGAAGCTCTTCATGACCTGCGTCGGCATTATTCCGATCGGCAGCCTCGTCATGCTGGACACGAATGAGCTGGCCGTCGTCCTCAAGCCTGCGATCGACCAGGCCGAGGCGGAATATCCCTACGTCAAGGTGATCACGGATCCCGCCGGAACGCCGATCGACAATGGCCGCGAACTCGACCTCCGCGAGAAGGACGAGATGGGCGAATACCGCCACTATATTGTCCGGCTCATCGACAATACCGAGCGCAAATTCGACACCAGCCGCTATTTCGTCTAGCCAGGCGATACCGCCTTGACAGGCACCCATTGCCTCGTTATTCTCACCCGCGATCAGCTCAAGTCCTGCGTCATGCTTAGCCTAAGGAGTATTGATATGCGCCTCCCGGTCTTCCGGACCCTGTGTGCCACCGCCCTGTTGACCCTCGCCCTGTCGCCCCTGTCCACCTCGCTCCACGCCGCCGAGGCGTTCAAAATGGGGGTCGTCGATCCCCAAAGCGTGCTGGAGAAATCGAAAGCCGGGAAAAAAGCGCTGGAGGGGCTGAAGGAATATGTCTCCACCCGCCAGAAACTGCTCTCCCGGGATGAAGAGGACTTGCGCAACTACGAGAAGCAATTGAAGGAGCAAGCGGCGAAGTTGAGCGACGCTGAGAAAAAAGAAAAAGAAGCGCAGTTCCGCGGCAAGATTCAGGACTATCAACGGCGCGCGCAGGAATTCAATCAGGAATTACAGGGCAAGCAAAAGGAACTGGTGGACGACTATATGAAGCGGATCTCCGCGGCGACCCAAACCGTGGCCGAAAAGGGCGGCTTCTCGCTCGTCGTCGATAAGGGCAGCGAACAGACCATCAAAATCGTGATTTACAGCAAAGACACGATCGACCTTACCGAACAGGTCGTCAAAGAATTTGACCGCGTCAACAAGTAATCCGGATCTACGCCGGCTGGCCCTTCTCCAAGGGACAGCCGGCTTCCCGCCAGGCCTTAATTCCCCCGTCCATTGAGATCACATCGGTATAGCCCATCTGCTGCAGCGCCTCTGCCGCCAACACAGACCGATAGCCCCCTCCGCAATACAGGACGATCGAGGCCTGCTTATCGGGAATCACCGTCTCAATGTCGCGCTCGATGATGCCCTTCCCAAGATGACAGGCTCCGGCCGCATGATCCTTCGCAAACTCATGGTCTTCCCGCACATCCACCAAGTGAAAGCGCTCTCCGCGCGCCTGCCTGGCCTGCACATCGGCCACCGTGCACTCCCTCACCCGCTGCCTCGCCTGCTCCACTAATCGCAAAAATCCAGGATTATGCTGCATCGGTCCTCCTTTTACTCGAACAGTGAACACTGTACGGCCCCAGAACGCCGGAAAGTGGAGGGAATCTCGCCCCTATCCGTCTCCTGAAAGCCGGTCTTGCGCTTCGTCACCTCAAACAACTGCTCAATCATTTGCCAATAGGTCCCGCGCCCCTGATGACGGGCAAAGAACGCAGTGTCTGTGAGATGCCCCTCCCGCGCCTCCCGCAACCGATTGACGATCTTGCTGAACCGATCCGGAAACGCCGCTTGCATCCGTTCGAGAAACACCGGTTCGACGCTCCCGGACAATCGCAGCAAACTATACGTGACGGTCCTGGCTCCGGCCTCATAGGCTCGCGCCAACAACTCTGGAATCGCCTCGTCATTGAGCCCGGGAATAACCGGCGCGAGCGACAGGCCGACCGGAATCCCGGCCTCCGCCAGCGCCTGCATCGTCTCAAACCGCTTTGACGGCGAGGGCGCCTGCGGCTCGACCAGCCGCGCAGTCTCGTGATCCGCAAAGGGAATACTGACATACACCTGCACCCAGGCTTCCCGGTGCAAACGCGCCAACACATCCAGATCTCGCCGGATCAGCGCCCCTTTCGTGATAACCCCCACAGGATTCCGGTACTCGGCACAGACCTCCAGACAGGCACGCGTCAACTCATACGAGGCTTCGAGCGGCTGATAGCAATCGGTGTTGCCGGAAAATACGATCAACTCCCCTTGCCAGGACGGCTTCTCGAACGCACGCCGCAGCAACTGCGGCGCCTCTTCCTTCACCATGATTTTCGTATCGAAGTCGGTCCCTGCTCCAAAGCCCCAGTACTCATGGGACGGCCTGGCGTAACAGTAGGCGCACCCGTGAAAACAGCCACGGTAGGGATTGACGCTCCAGCGAAAAGGCAGGTCCGGGCTGTCATTGCGGCTGAGAATCTCGCGGCTGGCGTCTTCAAAAATCGTCAGCGTCGCGGCAGGGGCCGGCTCCAACAATTCTCGATGCCGCGACTCAAACGGATTGGGAGGATTGGCCACAGGACGCATAGCGCTATCCTGTCCAGCCGCAGCCATCCTTGTCAATCCAGACCCTGCGGTTTCGTTGACTCTGCCCGAATCAGGTGCTAGATTCCTCGAACTTTTTCAGGAGTTGAGTCGTGTACGATCTACGTCAGCTGCGCGATAATCTGGAATCGATCCGTGAGCGCCTGGGCCGCCGGGGAACCGACGTGCCGTGGGACAACATGAAGCAACTGGTAGAAGAGCGCCGGAGCATGACCACCCAGGTGGAGCAGCTCCGTTCTGAGCTCAAAAAAGGCTCCGAGGATGTCGCCCGCCTCAAACGGGAGAAACAACCGGCCGACGAGGCCGTTGCCGCGATGAAACAGCTTGGCGATCGGATCCGCGAGATCGAAACCGGCCTCCGTGGAGTGGAAGATACCCTGGCCGACATGAATCTGCGCATCCCCAATGTTCCGCACGAATCCGTCCCGGCCGGACGGGATGCAGCAGACAACATGGAAATCCGCCGCTGGGGCACCCACCCCACATTCACGTTTGCCCCCAAACCCCATTGGGACTTGGGGGAAGCCCTGGGCATCCTGGATTTCGATCGCGCCGCCAAGCTAGCCGGCGCGCGATTCGCCGTAATGCTGGGGGCCGGGGCCAGGCTGGAACGGGCCTTGATCAATTACATGCTGGACCGGCACACCACGCAGCATGGCTACCGGGAAGTCTTGCCGCCACTCCTGGTCAACCGCGCCACCATGACCGGCACAGGACAACTGCCCAAGTTTGAAGAGGATCTGTTTCGCCTGAAGGATGAAGATTACTTTCTCATTCCTACGGCGGAAGTCCCGGTCACCAACCTGCATCGGGACGAACTGCTCGACGAAGACGCCCTGCCGATCCGCTACACCGCCTACACCCCCTGCTTCCGCCGCGAAGCGGGATCCTATGGGAAAGATACGAGAGGCCTCATCCGGCTCCATCAGTTCAACAAGGTAGAACTCGTCTCCTTCTGCGCGCCAGAGCAGTCACACACAGAGCTGGAGCGGCTTACCGGACACGCCGAGAGTATCTTGCAGGGATTGGGGCTGCCCTATCGGGTCATGACCCTCTGCAGCGGAGATATGGGGTTTTCGGCGGCCAAGACGTACGATATCGAGGTGTGGCTCCCGTCGCAGCAACAGTATCGGGAGATTTCCTCCTGCAGCAACTTTGAAGCGTTTCAGGCGCGGCGCGCGAGCATTCGCTATCGAACCAAAGGCGACAAGAAAACGGCCAAGACGGAGTTCGTCCATACGCTCAATGGCTCGGGCCTGGCTGTCGGCCGCACCTTGCTGGCCATCCTGGAAAATTATCAGCGCGAGGACGGGAGCATCACGGTCCCGGAACCGCTCCGCCCCTACATGGGAGGGCTTGACTGCATCAGCAAATAACGGCACAACCTACAACGACAAGCGTGCATACGGAGGGGTGACGGAGCGGCCGAACGTGCCAGTCTTGAAAACTGGAGACCTCGCAAGGGGTCCGCGAGTTCAAATCTCGCCCCCTCCGCCATACCCCTCTTCCCTGCGATCTTCCAATTCTACGCCCGAATCAAGATTTGCTCACAGGCTTCGCTTAGAGACGCTTGCTGTTCTTCCGAATACCGCACCAATCGAGCCCTCTCGCGCGCATCGATTGTAATGAGTTCGATCGCGACCCATTGATGGCTCACCGATCGCACCTCTGCCAGCTGAATAACGATATAGCTGTCATCGTTCGGGAGCCAGAGCCGGACTCTGACCAGGTCACCCGCCGAAAGAAAGCCAGGCTCCCTCAGCCTTCGATCGACCCCGGATATTTCATAGATACAGCCTTCCGCCTGATACTGCGGAGCCACCGAACTTAACATGCAATCTATTGTGACCGTTCCCACAGACATCCGATCGTTCCTCCTCCCCCTGAGCGATTCGTTCACGCTCCACGGTATCCTTTCGACCATCGGCACCACTATCCCCCAGAAGTTGGATATTCCCCCTCTTTCAACCACTGCTGGTAACATTCCGCGCCTGCCACGATTTCAGCCAGACACACAGGCCCCTCAATGTGGGAAGCACACCCTACCTCTTCGGTATTTCACACCGCCACGGAACCCCGTATCGTGTCTCCTGCCAGCCTGAGCAGGCGATGAGAAAGGCACCGAAGTACGCACACCATGACAACAGGTTGATCCGCGTAAGGAGGGAGCCCCATGCAAAAACAAATCGGCAAGGTGGGAACCATTCGGAGAAACGTCGACGGAAAAGCCTGCGCATTCTGTGGGAGCCATCAATATCAACTCCGTCTGACCCCCGCGGCCGAACCGGGAATCGTGAAGCTCCATGCCTATTGCGTCCAGTGCCACCGCCAACACTCGATTGGCAACAATCTTGGAGACATCCTCTGGATGTAGATGCCGTCTTTCGGCCTTGAGTCCCCTTCACCGCTAGAGGGAGGAACATATGCACAGACCCCTGACCCGCTGGAATCACTACCGGCACACTCGCAGACAAACCCGTACCGCCCTTCGTTTGCTCACCCTGAGCGGTGTCATTCGCCCAAGTACCAGCGAGCCTCGCTATATCATCTCACCGTTGAAAGTGACCGCACTTCGTGACCATCAGGAATGCCCGGTGCAGATTCAGCCCCATGTTCCATCACGCCCCCATCAGATAAACCTGGCCATAACCCGCCTTCAAGCCACAGCCAAAACCTGGGTTGAATTTTCCACCCACCACTTGCGGCAGTTGCACTGGGGAATGGGAAAGGCGGCCTGGCGCATTATCGGAATTCCTTCTGTCCGATAAGACCTTTTACTTGTGCCGCTCATGCCGGCTGAGGTAATATCAGCCCGCTCGTTAGCGGACCAATCCCCACTGACGAAAACATGCCCGTTCGATGCCCACGGACATGCGCCCCATCGCAGCCCTATCGTGGAGAGGTGGCCGAGTACGGCCGAAGGCAACGGTTTGCTAAACCGTCGTAGGGAGAATATCCTTACCGAGGGTTCAAATCCCTCCCTCTCCGCCATTTTTTGAACGAGGATTTCCTCACCATCACGAAAGGATGATCCATGCGCATCGTTGCATTGCTCGCGGCTCTGCTGCTGACAGCGTCACCCACACTGGCAGCCTCAGGAGACCCCACGACAGACGACCAAAAAACCCTCTATGCCCTGGGCTTGGCCATCAGCCAATCCTTAGGCACCTTTGCCCTCAGTGAAGCGGAATTAGAATTTGTCAAATCCGGCATCGCGGACGGCGTCTTGAAGCGCACTCCCAAAGCGGATCTCCAGGCATTCGGACCAAAGATTCAACAACTCCAGCAAGCCAGAGCCGCAGCCGTGGCCGAGGGCGAAAAGAAAGCCGGCGCGGCCTACCTGGCTAAAGCGGCAGCAGAAAAAGGCTCCACCAAAACGGACTCCGGCATCATCATCACCCCGATCAAGCCGGGCACCGGCGCCGCACCTAAAGCTACCGATACTGTAAAGGTCCACTACCACGGCACCCTCATCGATGGCACCGTATTCGACAGCTCCGTGAAGCGCGGTGAACCAGCCACCTTCCCGCTGAGCCAAGTCATCAAGTGCTGGACCGAAGGCGTGCAACAGATCAAAGTCGGCGGCAAGAGCCGCCTCGTATGCCCCGCCAACCTCGCCTATGGCGACCGTGGCTCGCCTCCCGTGATCAAGCCGGGCGCCACGCTGACCTTTGAAGTTGAGCTATTAGAGATCGTCGCGGCAAAATAACCGGCCGTGACAGACAGAGGAGCGGCGGCACCGATCGGTGCCGCCGTTTTTTTCGACAAGAAACATGGAGCAGGCCCAATTGGTCTTGACCAACTCACGGCTCCTGCGGTATTGTCACCACCTTCCGCGACCGAGCCTCTTAGCGTGCCGAGGTAGCTCAGTTGGTAGAGCACAGCCCTGAAAAGGCTGGTGTCGACAGTTCGATTCTGTCCCTCGGCACCATATCCCCTTCAAAATATTAACAAAATCCAGCTTCATTCGACCCCGTCAAAAAGCCACGATTTCAGCATTTTTCAGCTTATTTCGCCCGATTGGTTGTCCAAATGGTTGTCCAAGACCATGAGCGGTCAACCAGCTCCCAGGGCTTAGAGACGATCCTTTTTCATGCGCTACAATGCCCTGTCTTACACCCCGTTTTATGTTCGCCACCATCACCGTCCCTTCCCCGTTACGGCTCATAATCGTTGTCGAAAAATCTATGCGGGCCGCATTCATCTCATCGCGCAACACTGTCATGACACTGTCTTGACATCGCTTCCCTCTTACGCTACCTTTAATACCAAGGAGAGGTGCCAAGATGACAGTCCGTGCTATTCGAAGCGAAAAACTGGATCTTCGGCTGAGTGCCTCAGATAAGCGGATACTGGAAGCGGCGGCCTCCGTTTCCAGTCGATCAGTGAGTGACTTTGTCCGTGAAAGTGCGCTCGCGCACGCTGATGAAACCCTGGCAGATCGTCGCACCTTCCTCCTGAGCAAAGCACAATGGGCTGAGTTTCAGGCGGCGCTCGATGCTCCGACTCGCCCCCTCCCTCGCATGAAAGAACTCCTGACTGAGCCAGGATTCTTTGACGCCCGCCCTCTTCACCGCACGACAGAACCGCGTTGACTCGAACGATCGAAAAGCTTCAGCGCCACCACGCCGTTGATGCATTCGACTGCGGCCGAAAAGAGCTGAATCGCTTTCTCCAGCAATACGCCCTCCCCAATCAACAGAGCGGGGGATCACAAACCTATGTGGGGGTGGTCGATGACACCATCGTCGGCTATTACGCACTCGCGGTCGGATCGGTTGAGCAAGCCATGGCCCCGGAACGAGTGAAGAAAGGGCTCGCCAAACATGCCATTCCAATCATGCTGCTCGCCCGGTTAGCCGTAGATCTTCACTGGCAGAAGCAAGGAGTGGGTGCTGCACTCCTCAAGGATGCAACCCTGCGAACCCTACAGGCTGCGGATATTGCCGGAATCCGTACCTTGGTGGTCCATGCCAAAGACGAGAAAGCAAAACAGTTCTACGAACGCTTCGATTTCCTCCCCTCCCCCAGCGATCCGTTGCATCTCTTCATGCTCTTAAAAGACCTTCGAACGCTCTTTTCGTAAGACGCGCTCTCATCAAGACCCTCCACGCCTCCTCCTCTCTCGTCGTTCCTATTCCCTCTTAACACTGTTGTCCCCATAGACGCCCGGGCCATCCTTGCCACCTTCATTTCATGTGGGTCCAGTCTGTCCCTCGGCACCATAATCCCCTTCAAAATATTAACAAAATCCAGCTTCATTCGACCCCGTCAAAAAGCCACGATTTCAGCATTTTTCAGCTTATTTCGCCCGATTGGTTGTCCAAGAAGTTGTCCGAGACCAACTGCCGTACTCCCACGCTAGAGAGTCAGATCCAAACGCTGTAGACAATCAAATCCCTTGACCTATGAAGCATTAAGTAACGAATCAGTATTGAACTCTCGCAGCATAGAACGCAGTCTTTTCCATAGATGAATCCATTTTGATCCGGGCTGAATTCTTTTAGGTTCTTACAAGAATCTCGTTTCATCAATTCCATATTTCGCAAGAAAACGAAACCCCTCCAATAAGCCCGCCAATTCACGCCTGAGAAGACCACACCATCGCAGACTAACCTGCCTTCGCATTGGCCTCTCGTTTGCAAATTCATTTCAACGAGAACCAAGAGCTGGACGCTAGCAATCAAATGCCGTCCACACCGGCAAGGAGCTGACCATGGATTTCACACTATTGATCTTCTTCTCCAATACCCTCATGGCCCTCTTTATCTATCTGGTCCTGAGGCTGATTTGGCAAGACTGACAGGGAAACGGCGTCATGCAGTTTGCCCTGAATGGGAATGTCAGAACCGAGGTCCCGATGCTTCTCCTCCTTCAACCGTTGCCTTGGCAAAGAGCCGGCCATGCGGCATCCGGCTCACATGCGGAGTCGAGTCGCTCCACACAGCCTGGATCGTGCCCAATCCAGACTCTGCCTGCCGCCTCCACGCCGAGGACATGGGAGCCGCCCTTTCCCTTCATGGAGCGGCGGCTCCTTCAAACGGTCAAGGCACAATATGAACGGAGCAGGTGGGCAATACAAACGGAAGCACGGCGGGATCAAGCTGAAACGGATCGAGCCCCTGCAGCATCGAAGCGGATGCATTCTTTGCACGGAGGACAACCCCGCCGTCACGGCGCTGCACCAGAGTTATCGAAGGCCATACCGGTTCATGTGCCGCAGGGGGGAGAACATCCAGTGACAGCCAACGAACGGACACACCAGCTGGCAACCGAGAAGAGACAAGAGGCACGATCGGAAGACCGGGGGCAGAATCAATGATCGAGGAGGAGACGTAAAAGGCTTTGCCTGCAGAGGACTTATCGCCCAGGCCCGTCTGAAAGCAGCCGGCTAGCATTGAGGCCAAACACAGGATCCAGCATGACCGTTGCGTCAAATCCACCATCAGCCCACTCCCGAAGAAAAGCCGTTGCTTCTCTATCGGAAATTGCTGGGATATCTAAAGGCGTTTGCAGAAGAGAATATACGGAAATTACCACAATATGCGCATAGCCTCACATAGCTGGAGAACCCTCCCCGATAACCATAAAGGGTTATTGCGAATATTGCGAAAAAGGCCTAGTTAGGCACCATATCTGACAGGCTGCAGGGTCCACGACAGATCGGCTGACGACAAATGGAGGAGAGCCACGGAATGGCTCTCAGGCTCAAATGCTCACTCCTCCCCTTACTTTTCCACAGCAGCTGCTGCATGGATCTGGCCGGATAATGGAACTCGACCGCTCTCGCTTGTTGCTCGGCTTCAAACGCCCTCAAACATGTGCCACGGTTAAGAATCTGCTGCAAGGAAGCGGGCTCATCCTCGAAGACTCACCGGACCAATCCGATCGTGCTGCGTTCCTTCCGGGGGAACGCGTCCACCACACCGACCAGCGCTTTTGGGTTCGGACGCCCGGCAACAAGCCGGTCGATCAGCGAATTTGGAACGCGCTCGGCTCTAGAACTAGCCAAACACAACTGGAATGGATCGGCCCGGTTTATCGGTTGCCGGAGACAACGGGACGAAAAGGGCTGCTCTGTCCCCTACCCAATACGCTCGTCATCAAGCCCGCTCAACAAGCAACGGTGGTGATAGCAAATAGCCTAGAGGCTCTTACCATAAAGATGCGCCGCTTAGGCCTGGAAGAAGTGTCTGGACAAGAAGCCGCGTGTGCGTTTCGAGCTTATCAACTTAAACAGCCAAAAAAGAACAGTGCCTACGACCTAAACAAACACCTCCAGGAGAACGCACGGGATTCCGTCGAGTTCGTCGATTTTGATTATATGCCTCTATTGGATTCCATCGCATCCGGCGGCCAGCACGCCCCGACCGGACGTCTCTATGAGCAGCAATGGAATTTAACACAGATCGGCGCTCAAAAAGGCTGGGGTATTACAACCGGACACCGCACAGTAGTCGTAGCCGTGATCGACCGGGGCTGCGATCTCACACACCCGAGCCTACAGGCTGCTTATACAACAACGGGCGCAACAGTTTCAGGCTCCAGCATCGTCCCGGGAGGCCAGGCCGTCAACAGCTCGCATGGAACCTATTGCGCGGGCATCATTGCGGCCGAATGGAAAGACCATTGCGTTGCAGGGCTGGCTCCGAATTGCGCGATCATGCCCATTCGGCTCCAGACAGAAACATCACAGGAATTGGCCATCGCCATTGAGCATGCGACGAATCAGCGCGCCCATGTGATCAGCATAAGCTTGGCGGACAATGGATTCGAAAGCCCGAGCGTGAGAGACGCCATCAGAAAGGCGTCCAGCCAAGACATTGTGATCTGTGCTGCGACAGGGAATACCAACGGTTCCTCGATTGCCTACCCCGCATCCGATCCATCGGTCATCGCGTGCGGTGCATTCAGCCTCGATGGCAATAATACCGAGAAGCGCTGCGACGAAACCGTGTGGGGAACCGGGTGGGGATCGAATTACGGCACGGGACTCTCCGTGGTGGCTCCCGGGAACCATATCATCACCACCCAAAACAACGACTCGGGAAGTGCCGATGGCGATTACACAATGGATTTCTGGGGAACCTCTTCGGCGACCCCCCACGTAGCGGCGCTGGCCGCTCTGGTCATCAGCGTCTATGAGAGTACCGGGAAGTCCTACACAAGCCGGGACGTGCGCGACATTATTGAAAGCACCGTAACGCCATTGCCTGCACCTCCCTATCTATACAATCACAATGATCCCACGGGCACCCCTTATCCCTACCTCTGGGATCAAGAAACAGGATACGGCCGCATCAGTGTAGATAGGGCGCTGCAAGAGGCATACAAGCGTTGCACAGGAGGCAGCCCATAGATGGGCAATAGGTTCGTCGGAATTATCTAAGGTATTGTGATCCGGGGAGCCGGGATGTCCGCTACCCCAATATTCTCACCCCCCACAGGAGGAGAACATGACGAAGACACCAACGCTGCTGCTCGCCACACTGTGCTTGCTGGCCACTGCGGTCATCTTGCCCGTGCCATCACAGGCCGCCACCGGTTTAACCGTCGTGATCCAGGGCACACAGCTCACGGCCGGAAATTGCACCGATTTCCCGAACGACGTCGTTCTCAGCAATTGCGACGGAACCGCTAAAAGCTATAGTGGGATTACCATTGAAAAAAAACCGGGTGCCGCCAATCCGGCAATGGCAAAAGTGACCGACGGCAACAATGACTCGATCTGGGTTGAAAATGTGCTCATCACGGCCAGCACGGAGCCAGTGAACGGAGACATCGTATTTTTCGCACAGTTCGATGCACCACCGACAGCCAATCCGAGCGCCAACCCTCCAGTTCAAGTCCAATTTGATCGAACGGCCAACGGTTCGATGACGCGGGGAAGCAATGCAGCTAAAGATGACTGGTTCAAGGTCACCGGCTGGGTCAATGACAACAATACAGGAGACAACGAGATCGCGACATATCAGCAAAAGTCCGTGTGTTGCTCCATCCCGGCATCGTATGGCAATTTCAATCTGGCGACGAGTGAAACCTGGAGTTCCGGTCTTGCCGGAAGCCGTGTAATGAAGGGAGAATTCTGGTTCTATCAGAAATACGCGGGTGACAAACTCACCTTATCGCTTGTCGAAGTGAAGTCTGCCGCAATTGCAAACGTTCCGAACTTCGGCCAGACCGGAGTGTTCGACGGGTATGCCGAAAGATTTTTGAAGCCGTAACCAGAGGACCGCAGGGGAAAGGTTCTAATGGCGGGGTCGGATTTGGGCGGGGAGAATCGATCATGAACGACACAACTAGCCGGAATCAGCTTCCTCGCTTATCTCCAAACTCAAGCATAGGCCTCATCCTTGCCATTTTGGCCTTTCTCTCGTTCACGACAAACAGCCTTCGAGCCCAAGTCACAACCTCGATTACCTCGACGAATGGCGCAGGAAATCTCAACACCACGATCACACCGAATGGAAATCTCTACAACATCACCGGCGGCACGAGACCGGGCAGCGGTCCGAACCTGTTACATAGCTTTGGAGACTTCATCATTGGACCGGGGGATGTCGCCAACTTCCTCAACAGCAGCGGGCTACAAACATCCAACATCCTTGGCCGCGTCACAGGCGGAAATGTCTCGAATATCTATGGGACGATTCAAACCACCCAGTTCGTGAACCCGAACGGGGCCGCCGTCAATTTGTTTCTGATGAACCCTGCCGGCATCGTCTTCGGCCCAACCGCCAGCTTGAATGTCGGCGGATCGGTCGCCTTCACCACCGCCAACTACATTCGCCTGTTCGACGGAACGAACAGCACAAACTTCTACGCGAATCCGGCGAGCGACAGCCTCTCAAACAGCGTGCTTTCCGTGTCGCCCATCGCGAGTTTTGGATTCTTGGAGCCCGCCGCCTTTGGATTCCTGGATGCCGCCCCTGCTCCCATTACCGTTCTAGGCAGCGCGCTCTCCGTTCCTGTCAGCCAATCGATGACCTTGGCTGGCGGAGATATTACGATCACATCCGATCCCGCCACCGGTACACCGAGCATGCTCGCAGCGCCAGCCGGTGAAATCCGACTGGCCAGCGTGGCCTCGCCTGGCGAAATTCTCCTCCCCAATTTGCAGACCGGCCCGAACATCAACAGCCAGTCATTTTCGACCATGGGAACCATCACGCTCTCGGAAGGCGCCTTCCTCGACACGAGCGATAACGCCTTCGAAGCCGGAGGCGCAGGAGGCACCATCCGTATTCGAGGCGGACAGTTGGTGATGGACAGCGCCCTTCTTTTTTCAGCAACCCAAGGGAACGTGGACGGCGCGCCGACCGCCATCGATATCAACCTGACCGGCGATCTGTCGCTCAATAATACAATCGGGATGCCAAGCACAATCTTTTCCGCAGGGACTGGACAAGGCCGTTCCGGTGATATCTCCATCAACGCCCAGAATGTGCAAGTGTCGGGAGGATCCCTCCTAGGAACCTCAACGGACGGCGATGCCCAAGCGGGAAGCATCAACATAACAGCATCCGGGATTGTCTCCGTCACTGGAGGCGACGGCCTAGGAGGCTTCAGCAGTATCCAGAGCAGCACGACGGGAGGAAACGTTGTAGCCCGTGCCGGCGATGGCGGGCAGATTACAATCAACGCCGCCTCGATTTCCCTTGGAGAACAAGGCGGAATCCAAACCCTAACCATAGCCGATGGAAAGTCAGGGAATATCGCCCTTTCGGCCGAGAACCTCACGATTACCGGAGGAGGATTTATTGAGACGATCGGCACAAGCCAGGGTGCAGCTGGAAGTATCGCTGTAACTTCGACCGGCACAGTGTCCCTTGCCGGGGCCTCACAATTCACCCAACCCACGCAAAGCCGCATCAGCACTTCTCAGGCCGGGCTTGGGTCAAGCGGCGACATTTCAATCACTGCAAAGAATTTTCGCCTTACCGATGCCGCTCAACTATTTACGATATCTGACACGGCCGCCAGTGGCACCGTGAACATTACCGCCATAGACTCGATTCTTATCGGACAAAGCGCTGAGATAAACAGCCGAACGAGATCAGTCGGCGCTGATACAGGTCCCATCCAGTTATCCGCACTCAAGAGTATCACTCTTGACGATCACGCCGTTCTTCGAAGTTCCACGACTGAGAGCGGAACCGGAGGGGCGATCAACCTCACAGGAGAATCGATCACGCTGTCCGGCCAAAGCTTAATCACAAGCCGCACCGTATCTTCCGGCCAAGGCGGCCAGATTCAACTCAGCGCATCCGACTCAATTTCTCTTTTGAGTGGATCCATAATCACCACCGAAAGCCTGAGCACATCGACCGGTACAGCCGGGTCAGTCGCCATCACAGCCGGCAAGCAAGTCTTGTTGATGGACCGGGGCACCAAAGTCCTCTCTGATACTCAAGGGCCTGGTGCAGGCGGCGATATTACCGTAACCGCCGGACAATCCGTGACCATGAGCGGTGGCGCATCGATTTCAGCCAGCAGCGCCGGGCCCGGCAATGCCGGCAATATTGCCATCGCTGCGGGACAAGCGTTTCGCATGACAGACAGCACGGTGCGAGCTGAGGCCGCGCAGGCTGGCGGCGGCAATATCGACATCCGCGCGACGGATCTCATCCGGCTGACGGACAGCACCATCAGCACTTCGGTGCTCGGCGGTGCCGGCGGCGGCGGCAATATTTTCATCGATCCGAACGTGGTCATTCTGCGGAACAGCCAGATTCTCGCCCAGGCGGTGCAAGGCAACGGGGGCGCCATCACCATCAACTACTCCCAGCTCTACCTGCAAGACGCCCTAAGCCTGGTCGATGCCTCATCACAGTTCGGCCTGGATGGCCCGGTGAACATTCAGTCGCCGACGTCGAGCCTGAGCGGCACCGTCTCGTCCCTGCCCGCCTCGTTGCGGCAAACGCAGACGCTGCGGACGGGACGGTGCGCCGCCCTCGCGGACAGCCAAGCCAGCAGCTTGCTCATCGCCGGACGCGACCATTTACCGGCGGAACCAGCCGGGTGGTCACCGAGCCCCTTCGCAACCGGCGGAGAGAACAGCGGCCCATTCGCCCGGACCGTGCCATCACGTGAGACCGTCACGACGCCGGCCGACGAATCGGTCTCGTTGCGCCGCATGAATCCGGCCGGCTTTCTGACCCAGAGCTTCGCGGAGAATGGGTTGACCGGATGCCGCGCTTAAGCTCCGACGCGGCCGATCGTATGCGGCGCGTGCCGGCACAGCCGGGAACACGCCTCGCACGCTTCTTGGGGGTCGTTATGCTGCTCGCACTGACGCAGCCGCCGCTCTTCGCGCAAGTCATACCGCCGGTCTTCGACCCGACCGGCCGTTCCGGCGAACCGTCCGGACCGCTGAAAAAAGAGTTTCCGCCGCCCGGCCCGCCGCCCGGTCCGGTCCTGCCACCGGTTCCCCGCCCTCCCGACGGCGATCTCAAGCAGCCGTTGGGACAGATCCGCGTCTTTGTCCATGACATCCATGTGACCGGCAGCACCGTCTTCACGGACGCAGAGATCGACGCAGTCACCAGCCCCTATAAGGGCCGCACCCTCACGACAGACGATCTGGAGCGGCTGCGCCTCGCGTTGACACTCCTCTATGTCAACCACGGCTATATCACCTCAGGCGCGATCATCCCCGATCAGGATGTGACCTTCAACACCATCACGATCCAGATCGTCGAAGGCGCGCTGGCACGGATCGATGTGGAGGGCACCGAGTGGTTCCGCCCCGACTACCTGCGTGATCGGGTCGCACTCGGCGCGGGCACCCCGTTTGCCATCGCCCCATTGCAAGAGCGGCTGCAACTCTTGCAGCAAGATAGCCGGATCGAGCGCATCAACGCCGAACTCCGCCCCGGAGACCGGCGCGGCGAAAGCATCTTGAACCTGCGCGTCACGGAAGCGAGCCCCTGGAAAGCCTGGCTGGATCTGAACAACCATCAAACGCCCGTCGTCGGCGCCGAACGAGGACTGGCCACCGTCGCGCATCAGAACCTCACCGGCCATGGCGATCTCTTTTCCTTCACCTACGGCCGGTCTCGCGGCGTCAATCCCATCATCGATACCTCCTATACGCTGCCGGTCTCCCGCTACGACACCACCGTGACGGGGTACTACCGGCGCAACGACTTTCTCGTCGTCGCCGACAACTTTCGGTCCCTCGATGTGCGGTCTGACGCGGAGATCATCGGTGTCACCATCCGCCAGCCGCTCTATAAAACCCTGACCGACGAGTTCGCCGTCGCCGTGACCGGTGAACGCTTGTACAACAAAGTCACCTGGAGCGTCGGCACCAACGATCTGATTCCCGGCTCGTCGGATACCGGGGTCAATACGGTCAGCGCGCTCCGCTTCATCCAAGAATATGTGCATCGGACGCCGAGTGCCGTGGTGGCCGCGCGTTCCCGTTTTTCGATCGGCCTTGATGCGCTGGGCGCGACAAATAATGCCGGTCCCCTGCCCGACTCGCAATTCTTCTCCTGGTTAGGACAGGTCCAGGGCCTGCGGCGGCTCGATGACTGGGGGGGCGTGCAACTACTGGGACAGATGAGCCTCCAACTCTCGAACGACCGCCTCTTCCCGCTGGAACAGGTGCCGGTCGGAGGACGGTTCAGCGTACGGGGGTATCGGGAGAATACCCTCATCCGCGACAATGCGTTCCTCGCCTCCCTCGAATCGCGCATCCCGCTGCTGGCCTTTCCATCCGGAGAGCCCCGGCTGCAATTCGCCCAATTCGCCGATATGGGCCGTGCATGGGATGCCAAGGGCAGCACGGCCGAGCCCAACACCTTGGCCAGCGTCGGGCTCGGCCTACGCTGGACTCTCCTGCCGCAAGAGCGCGCGCGATTCGAACTCTATTGGGGGCATCCGCTCAACCATGTGTCCCATCCGCCTGGCAATCTGCAAGACCATGGCATCCACCTGCAAATGGTTGTACAGGTCTTATAAAGGACAACGCCCATGCCCCATCGAGATCGGTCTCTCCCGCGCGGCTTCCCCCTCAACCCCCATCGTACGGGCGTGGCACGAGGCCGCCGGATCTTGTTGCGTCTGCTGCTCTGTGGACTCTTCCTGATCACCGGCCTGAACCTGGCAATCGCAGCAGACCATCCTGACCAGCTCATGACCCAGGGCTCGGAGGCCTTTCACCGTGGTGATTTCGAACAGGCCCTCGCCGCCTGGAAAGACGCCGCCCGGTTATTCGGGGAGCAGGGCGCCGTGCGCCTGCAAAGCCAGGCACTCCTCGGCGCCGCGCAAGCCGCGCAGACACTCGGACATACGAAGCAGGCGCTCCAATCTCTGGAACTCGCGCTCGCCCTGGCACAACAACAGACCGACAGGGTCTGGCAGGCCACCGTGCTGGCCCACCTGGGACGCGCCTATCTGGAGACCCGCCACCTGGACATGGCGGCGGATCTGCTCGCCCAAGCCCACACCATGGCCGGCCAGCAGCCCTCTCCCTCGCTGATGGCCTCGATTCTGAACGATCAAGGCATCCTTGCCGTGCTTCAGCAACACGAGGCCGATGCGCTGGCCGCTTTTGCCGACGCCATCCGCCTCGCCCAGGCCGGACAGGCGCCAATGGTGGCCCTCCACGCACGGATCAATGCCGCACGCGCCGCCCTGCGGCTCGGCCGTCCTGACGACAGCCGGCGATGGACGGATCAGGCGCTTGAGCAACTCACCCTGCTGCCGCCATCCCACGACAAAGCCCAGGCGCTTGTGCGTGTGGGACGCTTGTACGCACGGCTCCGGACGCTGCTGCCAGACATCCAATCGCCCCTCTTGCTGCGCGCCGCCGGGGCGCTTCAGGAATCGGCCACGGTTGCGAAGTCCCTCGGCGATACCCGCACGCTCTCCTATGCGCTCGGCTATCTGGGCCATCTGTACGAAACAGAGCACCGGCTGGACGACGCAATCCATCTCACCAGACAAGCCTGGTTTGCCGCCCAGTCGGTGGACGCGCCGGAATCGCTGTATCGGTGGGAATGGCAGTTGGGACGCGAATTGGGACTGGCAGGCCAATTGGACGAGGCGATCGATGCCTACCGGCACGCCGTCGCCACCCTGCAGCCCATCCGGCCACAACTCACACAGGCGCACGCCGGCGACCCGCCGGACGAGCAGGACTCGATCCGCCCGCTCTTTTTCGAACTGGCGGACCTGCTTCTCCAACGCGCCTCGCGCGGCCCCGGCGCGCCCGGCATCGAGCAGGACATCCTGGCCGCGCGGGACGCCATCGAAGCCTCTAAGGCCGCCGAGCTTCGCGACTACTTTCGTGACGACTGCGTGGATGCGCTCCAGGCGCGCACAATGCCCTTCGACCGGCTCGCCCCGTCCACTGCGGTCGTCTACCCGATCCTTTTCCCAACCAGGATTGAACTGCTGGTCAGTCTTCCAACCGGACTCACGCGCTACCTCGTGCCCATCGACGACAAACGGGTCACGCAGGAAATCAGAGCGTTCCGCCGCCTGCTGGAAAAACGGACGACGCATGAGTATCTGCCTCATGCCCAGCACCTCTACGACTGGCTCGTACGGCCAATCCAGGCCGACTTGAACCGCCTGCACATTACGACGCTCGTCTTCGTGCCCGATCGTGCGCTGAGAACCGTGCCGATGGCGGCGCTGCACGACGGAACCGCCTTTCTCATCGACCGGTACGCCGTCGCCTCGACCCCCGGATTGACGTTAACCGACCCCCACCCGCTGGACCGAACACGCACACGCATCCTGGCGGCCGGGTTGACGGTCTCCGTGCAGGGTTTTCCGGCCCTGCCTTACGTCGCGGAAGAACTCGCTTCGATTGAATCACTCTACAAGGGGCAGCGCCTCGAAAATCATGACTTTCTGGCTACCCGCCTCGAAACGGAATTACGCGAAGGCCGCTACGGGGTGCTGCACATTGCCACCCACGGACACTTTTCCCCTGAACCTGCGGACTCGTTTCTGCTCACTTACGACGGCAAACTGACCATGACACAGTTGGACCGCCTGGTTGGGCTCCTGCGCTTCCGGCAAGACCCGCTCGAACTGCTAACCCTGAGCGCCTGCCAAACCGGCATCGGCGACGACCGTGCCGCCTTGGGCCTCGCCGGCGTGGCGATCAAAGCCGGAGCCCGTAGCGCGCTGGCGTCCCTCTGGTTCATCAATGACGAAGCCTCCACCGCCCTCATTGCGGAATTCTACCGGCAGCTCAACAATCCTTCGGCCTCAAAGGCCGAGGCCCTGCAGCGAGCCCAGCGCCATCTGCTGAAGGACCGCGTGTATGCCCACCCGGCGTACTGGGCGGCATTCCTCTTGCTGAACAATTGGCTATAAATATGAAACCATTTTATGCTACGGTATTCGCGATGGAGAGTCATTCAGACGGTGGAGCAACAAGGCCTCTTGTGCGGCGCACATTGCCATATTTGATGCGAGCGCTGTGTGCCGGTCTCATCCTATCGTTCTCTCCCTCGTTCGGACAGACGGCCGATCTCCCCGCTGAAATCCCCTCCGAGAGCGGCTCCGATGCCTCCATACCAATCTATACGCCGCCCCCCAAACTGGTTCCCCGTGCACGCGTTGGAGGCTCCCTTCGCGGAACGGAAGGGAGCGATCCGGAGATTCAGGCCCTTGTCCCGGATCATGTCGGACTAACCATCAGCCGGACACCCGTCTTGAATTGGTTCCTCTCCAAGCCGACCGCCTATACTGTACGGTTCACCCTGGTTGACAATCGCCAGATTCAACCCGTCTACGAAGCTCCCCTGCCTTCTCCGAAAGCCGCCGGCATCCAGGCGATCAATCTGAAAGAGCTGGGGCTCTCCCTTGAACCGGACGTGCAATACCGCTGGTATGTGTCCGTTGTCCGCAATCCCGACTCTCCATCTCAAGATATCGTCGCCGGCGGCGTCATTGAGCGCTGTGAGTTCAACGCCTGCCTGGTGGAGGCAGGGCCGGATCTCACCTGCACGACACACAGCGTCAGTGAGAATGCACATAACGGGTTTTGGTACGATGCCATGTCCTGCCTCTGTTCGCTCATCGAACACCACCCAACAGATAAATCCCTCCGCCGCATGCGGGCGGCGCTGCTCAAACAAGTCGGTCTCCACGGCGTCGCGGAATGGGATTTACGAGCCCTCTCCTCGCATCCTCGTTAGGCCATTCTTTTTCCTCAATATGGTTTTTGAACAGTCGGGAGAATCCTTTTTAGACCAACGACGAATCCATTTTGATTCACTTTAAGAATTTTCTCCCATCTGCTATTCCCGCCATAGCCCCGACAAAATAAATTTTCCCACTATTCTGCCGCATTCTTACTGATCCCATCGGGTTTGTCCGCAACGGCATGTGGTTTGCGTTGCTACTCCAATATTGTCCCATCAGCACCACCGCACTCAGGAGAAGACAGGATGACACTGGAATTCCTTATTATCTGGGTCCCCTTGGTCAGCATCCTGGGCGTTGTGTGGTTCCTGGTCTTGTCCATTACCCTTGACGATCGGCGTATCATCCAAAAGGAACCGGCACATGGCACAACAGACCTCGAAGCATCCGACCCCCCTCAACACCGCCCCTCCCCCCCAGGACCTATGGCCCAATAGTCATAGTCAGCCGACAACGGCGGCGCGGCGCTTGTCCGTGAAAAGTGCCCCCGCCTCTCTGACGGCTCATGGCACCTCACGTGTCACCGTGAATGTGCCCACCATTCTGATCGAGCGCCTCCGAAATGCCATTTATTGGACTGAACGAGCCACGCTGGCGCGTGTCATTACCGATGCGCTGCACGATGCCGTGGCCGAAATGGAACAGGCAAACGGCGGAGTCTTCCCTCCTCGTCTTGCGCCCTTGAAACCGGGAAGGCCCCGTCGCAGGCCGATACCTCAACCGCATCCGCCTTGCGAACGGACTGTCTAGACAGTACGATGGCACGAGCATTTCGAAACAGCCTTATCTGAGACCACCCGCACCTGTCCGCACCCTAGTATGTTGAGGTGCTATGGCCGTCGATACCGCCTCCTATGCCGTCCTCGTCGTTGAAGACAATCCGGACATTGTCGTCAGCCTGCAGGACCTGCTCATTCATGACGGGTATGCGGTCCACACCGCCACCTCCTGCGCCCAAGCGCTCGCCCACCTCCATGCCCACCGGTTTAATGCGGTCTTGCTCGACGTCACACTGCCCGATGGCGATGGACTGACGCTCCTCGGCACCATCCAGCAGCTGGACCCGCACTTGCCGGTCATCATCGTGACCGCCAGCACGGCCACGGAGAAAACCGTGGGCTCACTGTCACGGGGCGCGTACGCCTATCTGACCAAACCCTACCACCGCGAGGAGCTTCGGCAAACGCTCCGGCGCGCCATCGGGGTCAAGGAACTCGCGGTGAAAGCGCAGCAGGCCGAGCATCTCTTGACGGAAAGCGAACACCGCTTCCGCTCGCTGGTGGAATCGGCCAGCGATGCCATCGTCGTTGCGGACGGGCGCGGCACCATCGTCTCGCACAACCGCTCGGCGGCCACGATGTTCGGCTACCCGCACGACGGGCTGCTTGGGCAGCCCCTTACCATCCTGATGCCCGTCCGCTTTCGAGACCGGCATCTGGCCGGGCTGGCGCGCGTCGAGACAACCGGGGTGAGCCGTCTGATCGGATCGGCGGTCGAGCTGCAAGGGATCAAGAAGGATGGCACCGAATTTCCGATCGAACTCTCGCTGGCCACATGGAAAACCGGCGGCGGCAATTTTTACAGCGGCATCATTCGAGACATTTCACAGCGGAAGCAGATCGAAGAAACGCTGCGCCGCAGCGAGCGGTTGCTGAAAGATATTATCGACAATAGCACCGCGGTCATTTACGTGAAAGGCGCGGACGGCCGGTACATCCTGACCAATCGGCGGTTCCAGGAATTGTTCCATCTGACGGCCGGGCAGATTGCCGGACGCACCGACCACGACCTCTTTCCCCCCAAGATCGCCGAGGTCTTCAGCGCCAATGATCGCCAGGTCTTGGACCGCAATGGGCCGGCGGAATACGACGAGACCGCCCCGCATCCGGACGGACTCCATCACTACATCTCCATCAAATTTCCGCTGTGCGACGACACCGGCGGGCCTTACGCCGTCTGCGGCATCTCCACCGACATTACCGAACGCAAACGAATCGGCGACCATCTCAGAACCAATGAGGAGCGGATTCAGCACGCGCTCGGAAGCGCGCGCATCGGCATTTGGGACTGGAACCTCCGGACAGACCGTTGTTACTGGTCGCCGATCGCCCATGACCTGCTCGGAGACCCAGCCGGATCGGGCCTCATAAGCCGGCAAGACTTTCTCGCGCGGATCCATCCCGACGACCGGCCCTCGATCCTGGCCGCGCTCCGCCTGGCGGACAGCACCTCACAGGGCGAAATCGCCTTCGAGCATCGAGTCCGCCGCCCTGACGGCACCCTTCGGTGGCTGGCATGGTCCGGCCATATTATTCATGACGAGACGGGACGAGCCTCTCGCATCGTGGGCACCGTCCAAGCGCACACACCGCCCGGCCGCTGACCGTCATCATGCCAATATACGGATGCCGCACAGCACACCTCTCTCACCTCCGGCATGGCGCGGCCGGACAGCATCTGCTCGCCCTCATCTTGGCACTCCTCGCCTCCATCTTCGCCATTCCGCCGGCACAGGCCGCCGAGATCGCAATCCTCAAGTCCTCGGACCTGCCGGCCTACGCCCAGGCCATCGAAGGCTTCAAAGCCACAGCTCCGGCCTCCGCAACCTATGTGGAATACGATCTGCGCAATGATGCCGAGCTGGGCCTCCTCTTGGCCAAGAAAATCAGAGCTTCGGACGCGCAGATGGTCCTCGCCGTCGGCATCAAAGCCGCGCTGGCCGCCAAGCACGAAATTGCGGATATCCCCATCGTCTATATGATGATCCTCGACCCGCTCAAGCACCGCCTCACGGCGCCCAATATGACCGGCACGCAATTAGAAATTCCGCTCCACCGACAATTCAAAATCATCCACACCCTGCTGCCATCGTTGCGGCGGCTCGGCGTCCTCTTTGAGTCCAACAAATCCGCCGCTCGAATCAATGATGCCGTCCTACAGGCCGCCGCCAGCGGGTTTCGACTGGAATCCTTTCCCGTCGGCAGCGAGAAAGACATCCCTCAGCAACTGCGCGCGCTGCTCGCCGAAGTCGAGGGCCTTTGGCTGACGCCAGACTCCACCGTCCTGACCGCTGAGTCGATTCGGTTTATTCTTGAGTCCGCCCTCGCGCGGCATATTCCGGTGATCGGGTTTTCGCCGGAATTGACGAAGCTTGGGGCGCTGCTCAGTATTTCGATTGCCTACGGCGATGTCGGCCGCGAAACCGGGCAGCTGGCCAAACGTCTGCTCGACGGAGAACGAATACTTTCGACGAAGCCGGTCCCGATCGAACGCATGACGATCACAGTGAATCACAAGACCGCCAACTTCCTGGGCATCGCCTTTCCCGGCGACCTCGAACGCCTGATCGATGCCACTTATTAGGAGGCGACGCCATGCACCCTGACCCCGCCCCTCTCCGCCACGCATCCCCGCCGCCCGGCTCCCCCGCAAGCCCGTTCATCAGCTTGCGCACGAAGTTCGTGCTGTTCTTCAGCCTCATCCTCGTCCTCACCTGCTCCACCTTGAGCTGGTATTTTGTCGAAACCAAACGCGCCGCCATGATGGAGGATCTCCATCGTCTCGGCACCATCCTTCTGGCCAACGTCGCGCATAACGATCATTTTCGTTTTGCGGCCTTAATCGCGGAAGATCCCATTACCTTGCAACAATACATCGATGGACTCGCCTCCATCGACGAAGTCGTCTATGTCGTTATCACGAACGCTCAGGGCCGCATTCTCGCCAAACAGAGCAAGGACACCTATCCCTCCGCCACAGGCTCGCACCCATCCGCAACGCTCCCCCTCTACCCGGATGCCGATATCGCCGCCCGGGCCGTACAGGCACACGCCGCAACTCCGCAGGTCACACCGCTCACGGCGCCAGGCACGCTCGCGCCCCAATCTTCCGAGCGCCACTCGCTCTGGTTTGACGTGTTCCCTGCCCTCTCGGAGAATCTCTATGACTTCGCCCTGCCGATACGCCGCCCCTCGGCGATGCCCCTTCCTCCCTTTGCGCTCGACCCCGACAATCTGACGGCTCCGCGGAGCGAGACGGCCGCCCCGGCCATCTATGGCATCGTTCAAATCGGCCTCACCGACAAACATGTCCGCCAGTCAGTCATCACCATGATGGGAAACGTCTTTGCCTTGACCGCCCTCATCATTGTCGCCGGCATTGCCGGCGCCCACATGTTGACGGCCAAAATTACCACGCCACTGCGGCGGCTCGCCGACATGGCCCGCCAAGTGTCCACCGGTGCCGTCCCGGAGCACTTGCCCGCAACGACGCATGACGAAGTAGGCCAATTGACCTGCCTGTTCAACGACATGGCCCGCTCGGTGCAAGAACGCAATCAGGCCATCACCGCCAACCTCCATACCATTACACGGCACGTCAGCCAGCTCACCACGCTGCATCAAGCCAGCGCGGCCATTGCCAGCACACTGAACATGAACGTGCTCCTCGATACCGTGCTGCAATTGCTGGTCGGTAATCTCGGTTTTGTGCGCATGGTGCTGAGCCTTCGCCACGAAGACCGGGAGACGTCCTATATTGCCAGAGTCACCGGCGTCTCGCCCGACGTCGCCGAATCCGCCTATCGCCTGGAGATTCCCATTCGCGACGACGGCTCCATCACCGCCGCGCTCTTGCTGCATGGAACACCGGTGCTCGTGGAACACCTGGAATCCGAAACCGGCCGGATCCACCCGCCGGTGCTGGCATTACTCCAAGACACCGGCATCTCGTCCTTTATTGCCGTGCCGCTGCAAAGCCGGAACGGCATTGTGGGATATCTGGCCGGAGACCGCGGCCAGCAGGCCTGCACCGAAGACGATCTCCGGATTCTCCTGACGATTGCCAGCCATGTCGCCGCCGCCATCGATAACACGCGGGCCTACATGCACTTGTCCGAGCTCACCCAGCACCTCGAAGAGCGCATTCGCGAACGCACCGACGAACTGTCTCGGGCAAACGACCAACTGCAGGCCCACGACCGGCGGCGCTCGACCTTCTTATCGGTGGTGTCTCATGAATTGCGCACGCCCATGACCGCGATCCGCAACTTTGCGGAAAACATGCTCGACGGGGTCACCGGCCCATTGACCCCCCAGCAGACCACCTACCTCGCCCGCATCGAACACAACGTGGCCCGGCTCGCCCGCATCATCAATCAATTACTGGACTGGTCCCGTTTGGACAGACAGAAAGACGTACTGCACCCGGACTCCGTCTGCATCGCGGAGATCGCGGTCACGGCCATAGACAGCCTGCAAGCCGTCGCGGCGGAAAAACAGGTGACACTGGTCATCGACGCCCATGCGACACTGCCACAGGTCTACGGTGATCGGGATAAACTGGAACAGATCCTCTGGAACCTCATCGGAAATGCCATCAAATTCACTCCGCCTGGCGGAACCGTGACCATCTCCTTTTCCCGCACAGCCGACGACATGGTCAAAACCTGCGTGGCCGATACGGGCTGCGGGATTTCTCCGCAACATCTGCCCCATATTTTCGATGAATTCTCTAAAGTGCCCTCATCAATGCCGGCCTCTCAAGGAGCCCAGCTTGGCTTATTCATCACCAAAACCCTCGTGGCCATGCACAAAGGAGAGATTGCTGTCGAAAGCGCGCCTGGATCGGGAACCCGGATCTTCTTTACCGTGCCCATTGCCGGCATATCCGGCCCCCCCTGCGCCCCGATAACACGAACATTTTGAGAGGAAATGGCAGCCCATCTCAGTCGAAGCGCACATATGATCGCAGAGGAACCAAGCCGAGTAAGGAGCATGTCTTTTCCCGGCGCAATACCGTAGAATTCTTACCCTGGAGCACCGTCCGCTATGCGTGCGAAAATTCTGATTGTTGACGATGACCGCGACATTCTCCTTGGGCTGGAGAATCGCATGGCCTGGATGGGCCACGAGGTTCTCACGGCTCAGGATGGCAAGGAGGGCCTGCGGCTCATCGAGCAGGAACACCCTGACCTGGTGCTTCTGGACCTGGAACTGCCGTTCCTCTCAGGACTCGACATCCTGAAACAGATTCGCGACAAATCCCAGACAAGAGCCAGGCCGGGCGATTCCACCGGCCTCTCATCGGACCACACGGCCCCCCAGGTCATCATCCTCACCGCGTTCGGCACCGTCGAGCGCGCCGTGCAAGCCATGCAATTGGGAGCCTGCGATTTCATTCCCAAGCCCTTCACCGGCGAGCATCTCACCGTCGTCATTAATAAGGCGCTCGCATCCGTGTCGCTTCATCGCCAGGTCGATGTGCTCCGAAAAGAAGTCGCCGAACGATACACCTCGGTCACGGGCCGCGCCGCTACGATGGCGGCCCCGCTCAAGCTGGCGCAACAAGCGGCGGGGTCCAACACCACCGTGCTCCTGCTGGGAGAAACGGGAACCGGCAAGGAAGTCATGGCCCGCGCCATCCATCAGTGGAGTCCGCGCCGGGACAAGCCGTTCATCGCCGTCAATTGCGCGGCGCTCCCCGAAAGCCTGCTGGAGAACGAATTATTCGGCCATGAGCGGGGCGCGTTTACAGGCGCGCTCAAGCGCGAGCCGGGGAAAATCGAAATCGCCGAAGGCGGCACCCTCTTTCTGGATGAAATCGGCGACATGCCCCTCCCGATGCAAAGCCATCTCTTGCGGGTCCTGCAAGATCAAGTGTTCTATCGCATCGGCGGCTCGCAAGCCGTGCACACAGATGTCCGATTCATCGCCGCCACCAATAAAGACCTTCGCCAGGCCATTCGGCAAGGAGCCTTCCGGGAAGATTTATTTTATCGCCTCGACATCATCACCCTCCGGCTGCCGCCGCTCCGCGAGCGGATAGAGGATCTGCCCATCCTCGCGGATCATTTCCTCAGCCGGGCCGTCCAGTTCGGCGCACGCCAGCACTGCACCTTGAGCCCTGCCGCATTACAAAGGCTTCACCATTACCACTGGCCCGGCAATATCCGGGAATTGGAAAATGTGCTGACCAGAGCGCTGGTGTTATGCGAGGGATCCGTCATTGAACCGGTCCATCTCACCCTCTCTTCGGAACAGACCGGCCCGTCGTCTGGCAACCACCAGCCCCTTGCTCTTGAGCAGGGCTATCACGAGTTGATGGAAACATACAGCCGAACCATTATCGAGGAGGCTCTGCGCCGCACTGGATGGAACCAGACCAGATCCGCTGAGCTCTTGGGACTCCAACGGACCTACCTCACCAAACTTCTCAGACTCAAGCAGATTCCCGGCCGGCCTCCTGGAGGCGCACTGGGCCATTCCAACAGGGACGATTCACGCCTGTATCCATAGAGAAAGATTTCCGCCTCCCCTTCATTGAACTGCTACCGATCCAACGTGGATCATTTTGGAATCAATTCCCCCCAGCCCTCAATGTGTAGTACTGGCTCAGCCCCGGCACCTACAGGCACAACATCACGCCAATGCACGGCTCTCTCCCGCCCTCCGCATTGATTGGACAGACTCACCTCTCTGGTTCGGCGCTTGCATTTATTGCTATGCAACCACCACTCAAAATTAGGCCAGAAGCAGCCATATGATGGATTTCATTCTTCTGCTCATCGTCGCGAACAGCCTGGTCGCCGCATGCGTCTACTTCATCATTAGCCGCATCTGGGGAACTCCGGACTTGCGCGCAAAAGACACGGCTCAGCCTGTCAGCACGCCTTATGCACAGCAAGCCCTCAGAGCCTGTTATCAGTTGAACGATATCGCCCTTGAGGCCTCCCCCGCTGAACCGCTGCCGTTCTCCCGCCACGCGATCCCCTTGCCATCGCCGGACACGGCGACTGTTCGGGTCACACTAAAATCGCCATAACAGCCGCATCAGACCGGAGTTCCATATACGCATTCACATAAGACACAATCCTGCGTCTGCGCGCTTACAAGACAACAACCCGACCCGCGGCATTGGCGTCGAGCCGCCGCCGGATCATGCACAGTCTGCTTCGCTACCCCTTCACGCACACGAGCGGTTCGAGTCTGGCGACCTTCCGCGCCAGGTTCGCGTCATCCGCCGCATCGACCACTTCGCTGACATCCTTGTAGGCGCCCGGCGCTTCTTCGGCGACTCCGCGCATGGATGGGCTGCGGATCAGAATCCCACGCGCCGCCAGCTCCTTCACCACATCACGGCCATGCCACTGCCTGAGCGCCTGATGCCGGCTCATGCTGCGGCCCGCTCCGTGGCAGGCGGACCCGAACGCCAGCGTCATGCTCTCCTTCGTGCCCACGAGCACATAGGAGGCCGTTCCCATGGTTCCGCCAATCAGCACCGGCTGCCCCACAGCCCGGAGCGGCGGAGGAATATCAGGATGGCCTGGTCCAAAAGCCCGCGTGGCGCCTTTACGATGGACGAAAAGGCGCATCACCCTTCCATCGATGACATGCTCCTCAACTTTGCAGGTGTTATGCGACACGTCGTAGAGCAGAGAGAGCGTCGCCTGTGGCAAGACCTCCTCAAAGATCTGCCTGACGAGATGGGTGACGATCTGGCGGTTGGCGAGGGCGCAGTTGATCCCCGCCCGCATGGCGCCGAGATACTCCTGGCCCACCTCAGAATTGATCGGAGCGGACGCCAATTCGCGATCCGGCAATTCGATCTGGTACCGGGCGGCGCTCACAGCCATGCGTTTGAGAAACTCTGTGCCGATCTGGTGCCCGAGCCCGCGCGAACCACAATGGATGCTCACGACGAGGTCGCCCTCGCGGATACCGAATACAGACGCTACCTCCGCATCAAACACCGTCACGACCTGCTGCACTTCAAGGTAGTGGTTCCCGGAACCGAGCGTCCCCATTTCGTCCTGCTGGCGCTTCTTGGCGTAATCCGACACGCAGTCCGGTTTGGCGCCGGCCATGCAGCCGTGCTCTTCGATGAACTCCAGATCCTCGTGCAGCCCATAGCCTTTCCCCACCGCCCATTTCGCCCCTCCGGCAAGCATGGCATCCATCGCCTGCTTGTCCAAATGCACCAACCCCGTGCTCCCCACACCGGCGGGAATGCGATGGAACAAGGCCTCGGCCAAAAGTTCCTTCACCGGCTGAAGATCCTCCACCGTCAGTCCCGTGCGAAGCAACCGGACGCCGCAGGAAATATCGAACCCCACGCCACCGGCAGACACGACTCCGCCGAGATCGGGATCGAACGCGGCGACTCCGCCGATGGGAAAGCCGTAGCCCCAATGGGCGTCGGGCATGGCATAGGAGGCCCGGACGATGCCAGGCAACGTCGCGACGTTCGTCACTTGCTCATACACCTTTTCGTCCATGTCGCGAATCAAGTCTTCGGTCGCATAGATCACCCCTGGCACCCGCATCTTGCCGCGGGGTGCAATGTGCCATTCGTCATGCCCTCGCCGTTTCAATCGACTCAGATCCATCACTGCCTCATTTGTTGATCCGGACTAGCGCACCGTATTCCTGAACACTGCTGCCGCTGCCCTGAATCTTCAGGCGCGAGGAACGGGGCGAGAGGCAAGAGGGGAGAGGCCTTCCACCCTCTGGCCTCGTGCCCCTAGCCCCTAGCCTTGTCAGTTGGCGTGAATGCTTTCTACACGTCCACCACGCACTGGGCTATCCAACGGCCTTGCCCGTCCTGCTTCACCGACAGCTCCGTGTAGGTCGCGCCTTTGACCTCGACGGCCGGCTGATGCCGCAATACCTCGACGGGCTCTCCCCATGCCGTCGCCTGTAACGCATGGCCGTTGATGCGCACGGCGAAGCGGCAGAACAGCATCTTCCGCGTGGCCATTTCATAGATGAGCGCGTTCAGCCAATCGACCAGCAAGAGCTCATCATCAGGCGCCTCACAGGCCATCGAGACCGATTGTGCCGGAACGACAGCGTCCGGATCCGTGATCACGGCCGTCATAGCGCGTGCCGCGCCTTCAAACGCCGCGTCCTTCGTCGAACCGATCCCTCGCACGCCGATATCGGCCTGGTGCGGAAAATGTTCCCAGCTTGGCTCCATGGTTTCGAAACGAGGCCTCTCCCGAAAACACCCTAAGCGTGCTGCCGCTCACATCACGCTGACAGTCCCCGCCTTTTCCTTTGCCTCCATCGTGGTTCCGAAGACCGTACACTCTTTCCCTAGTTACAGCCAGTCCCGCCGCGCCTGCTCCACCCGCTCTCCCCACATCGCACTGAGGGGAATCTCCGTGAGCACATAGGCTCCCGGATCAAGCTCCGGAAGAGCGCGAGCGGCGGCAAGCATCATCTGCGCCGTCAGCACCGTGTCGTCACAACGCGCCTCCAGCAGCAGATGCTGGTGACCCAATCGTCCCGGAGGGCCCCGCCGGTCGAGGACCACTCCCCGCCCTTCCTGCTCCAGCGCCGCGAGACTTTCCACCGGAAACACCTGCGTCTCGTCCCCAAGAAAGAGCGGATCGGCGCGGATCGCCTGCGCGACCCTCTCCGCATCCGCCTGCTTCTCCAACTCGACATAGACGTACCGCTGCAACCTCCCCTCGGGGGACTGGATTTCGGCACAGAGCGCATCCCTCACCCCTTTCACACCTTGAGCCATCGTAGTATGGCGAAGGCTGATCCCAGTGTGGCGCCGTGTCTCCGTCGATCCCCCGGGCGTCAGCAGGGCAAACCACGAACGGAACACCGACAGTGCGCCGGGATCCCAGCCCGCTCCGACAATCGCCGGAGCCCGATGATGGAGGGCTGCCTTGCGGATGGCCTGCTTATGGGCATGGAGCGACTCGCCTTGCAGCATGACGCAGTCCACGATTGGAATGCCGTGCTGAAGAATCTGTCCGGCGATCTCTAGGGCTGAATTTGTCGGCACACAAATCAGTGCGGCATCGACATCCCTCGCCTGACCGATGTGCGTGGCCACCGGAACAGATCGTAGCGCCTCCGGAAGCGTTCCCCCCGCACTGCCAGCCCGCCGCACGATGGCGGCCAGACTGAGGTCGTGGCTGCGTGAAATCAATTCCGCGCAGACCTGCCCGACCCGGCCAAGTCCCACGACTGCGAGACGCAATGGTTGCACAGCTGGCATGCTCCTCCGCTACGACAACTCCCCCCACCAGCAGCCAATGAGCAATCGCAATGCCGCCGCTCTGCCAGGCAGCTAATCAGACCGCCGGAATCTCCATTTCGAGATACCTATTCAGAGGATCGGATGACCTGGAGCATCTGCTCGCCATCAATCGCACTGCGCTGACTTGCTCTCCCCTGCGCACGATTGCGACCTTTCGCTACAGTAACTTCAGTAGTCTTGTAGCGAATTACCTCACCCTTTGGCTGTCAAATTAGCGTGGGTAAAGAAGCAGCATATGCTGGCCGAGAACGGGAGGGCCGCCCTCTATCGCGTGGACATGAAAGTCACATTCGTCTTGGACTGACGGGGCTGGACTAGGCGGTGACGGGAAGCTCACTGAAGTAGAAGGCCGTCATCGCAAGGGTGGCCGCCACATTCAATGACTCTACGCCCCGCGACAGCGGAATGGTGAATCTGACCTGCGCAGCGGCGACCGTCTCCTGAGCCAACCCTTGGCTTTCGTTTCCGACAGCAATCACCGTCCGTGCGGGGATCGCTGTGATGGCTCTGATCGAAACCGCATCCGGAGAAGACACCACGGCAGCATAGAGTGAACAGCCTGATTGGGAGAACGCCTCGAGCGCGGCATGTTGAAACACCGGCAGCGCGAGCAATGCCCCGGCAGTGGCCCGTACGACTTTGGGATGGAAGCAATCCACGGAATCCGGGCTCAGCCAGACGCCCGTGAGATTGAGCGCCGCAGCCGTCCGAATGATCGTGCCGACATTGGCCGGATCTTGTAATCGCTCTCCGTACACCCCCAACAGCCGTGCCTGCGCACCCAGGTCCGCTTCACTCCATCTCGGCTGACGCACCACCGCCACAATGCCCTGCGGCACATCGACATCCGAGAGCTTTTCAAACGCGAGATCCGAACAGGTGAACTGCGGCACGGCAAGCACGGCCCGGGCTGCCCGAGCCGCCACGTCTTCACTCTGAAGATACTGCGGGGCGGCGACGAGGCTGAGGATCTGGTCCGGATACGACTGGATGATATCGCGGCAGGCATGGGCGCCTTCGATAACGAAGGCGCCCTCGGACTGCCGCGTTTTCTTCTCGTGAAGCAGGTGCCTGATGAGGGCCGCGTGGGCTTTGGTGAGAGGACGGAGAGGACCGGACACGCCTAGACTCCTCCTACCGTCCGAAACCGCTATCGTGACAACAAACCGTCAGAAGCCTACCGCCGCTTTCGCTCGGAGGCCGCCTCCGCGGCGCGAATCCGCTGAGCCCGTGCCTTGGCACGCTTCAAGGCCGTCAATTTGCCGCGCGTCCGGTCCTGCTCCGTTTGCAGCTTCTCCAGCTGCGATTTCAGATGCGCTTTTTCCTGTTTATGCAGATCCGCACATTCGGCCTTGGACAAATGTGCCCAATCGCCGGTGCCTTGTGCGCGCTTGATCCGAGCATCCAACGACTCACGCAGCTGCTTGGCCCGCATCGTCATCAGCGACTTCAGCGCCTGCTGACGCCTGGTCACTTCTTCTTCTTCCGCCATGATGCCGCGAATATCTGTTCCCAACATACGTCCCGCCTCCTTCTCAAACCACCACACGAACGGTTGTATTGTACCTGATTCTCCCCCTGACCTGCCACCAAGCATACCTATCCGCAACCCATTGATTTACTTAGCCATTACAAATACGCTGTACGCGGAGCCGGTTGCGGCACACCGCTGTTTTCTGTATCATTCGCGCATGGCTATCGGTGCCCTGATACAGGCGTGGAGGCTTTCCAGAAACCAATCTCTGGAGGCACTGTCTACAACGGCCGGGATCCCATCCGCTCTTCTTGAGGAGATCGAGACCGATCAGGCCGACCCCTCTGCGGCCACGATTGAATCGCTCGCCTCCGCGCTCAATATCCCCCCGTCCTGGCTCTTTGATTCACCAAAATCCTTTGAACACCTGTTTGAGCAAGCGGACGACGGCGACCGGCCGGATCCCGCTCAGACCGATCCCGTGACGGATCGCATCCTCGCAGGCTCACGCCTGGATCGGTCGCTCTATGTCATGTTGACGGCCTTGATGCAGGCCGGTGATCCGAAATTACTCAGAGCCGCGGAGATGAGCTTGCGCAGCCTCGTGAAACAATCCCGCCAGGCTACGGTGCCCTGGCTTCACCGGCCGTCAGGACATTTCGAGCCGCCGAGCGATTAAGCTACAAGACCTGCAGGATCAGACACTTCAAATACCTGGTCTCCGGCATGCTGGCCAGGATCGGATGATCGCCGCTTTGCCCCCGCTGCTCGATCAGGCGAAGCTCTCGCTTGGCATCACGCGCCGCCAGCCGAACGGCGCCCCAGAAATCGTGCTCTGAAATATGGTGCGAGCAGGAACTCGTCACCAGAAATCCCTCGGGCTTCGTCAATCTGATCCCCTGGAGATTGATGTCTTTGTACCCGCTCAGCGCTTTTCGCACGGCCTGCTGGCTCCGGGCAAAGGCCGGCGGATCGAGCATCACCACATCGTAGCGCTTGCCAGATTTTCCCAGCGTCCGCAGCTCGTTGAAGGCATCGCACGCCCGGTAGTGGCACTGCGCCTCAACCTTATTTCGTTTCGCCTGCTCGCGCGCCAGCACCAGGGTTTCCTCGCTCACATCGAGCCCTTCGACCGACTTGGCCCCGGCGAGCGCCGCATGAATACCAAAGGCACCCGTATGGCAAAACACTTCCAGCACATCGGCCCCGCTGGCATAGGTGGCCGCCGCCAGCCGATTCTCCCGCTGATCGCAAAACCAGCCGGTCTTTTGCCCGCGCTCGATATCGACCAGAAATGTCGCCGGGCCTTCGGCAATCTCCACCGTCGTCGCCCCGGATCCCTTGATGAATCCGCGCTCAAGCGGCAGCCCTTCGAGCGTCCGGCTCTTGGCATCGTTCCTGAGGTAAATCGTGTGCACGCCCGTTTCCTGAGCCAGCCATTCCGCCAGCCGCTCCTTGCGGCGGTCCATGCCGAATGACAGGGTCTGCATCACGAGCACCTGATCGTATCGATCGACGATCAGCCCCGGCAGCCGGTCCCCCTCGCCATGGATCAGCCGATAGGCCGTGGCGTTTCTCACGATGCGCTTCCGCAGGCGCACCGCCTGGCGGATCCGCTCACGCCAAAATGGCTCGGTAATCGGTTCATCCTCGAAGGTCAGGAAGCGAACCCGGATCTTGGACTCCGGATTATAGAGCCCACGGCCGCAGAATCGGCCGGCCGGCGTCACGACATCGACGACATCGCCGGCCACCGGCTGTCCGTCAACATTTCCGAGATGGCCGGCATAGACCCAGAGATGGCCTGGCCCCTCTGCGCCTCGCGGCTGAGTAAGCGTCACTTTCGCTGTCGGCAGATCATGTGGTGTTGTCATTTTATTGTTATCCGATTGCGCGCCCCCAAAGGTCAAGCACAATCCCAGCCGCCTTGAAATGGGACCGTCCGCGCGACACGATGCTTGACGCCACCTCCGCCGTGTGGTTTGCTGCGGGTGAGGCCCGATTGTTGACCGGTTTTCAGGAGATTGTCCATGAACCGCCCCCCAACCATCGGATCGACCGTTCTTGACCGGCTCCACCGACTCGGGGTCCGCCACATCTTCGGCATCCCCGGCGACTACGTGCTCTCCCTCTATCAGCTGATCGACGCCTCTCCGATCAGACACATCGGCACCACGCGCGAAGACTGCGCGGGATTTGCGGCGGATGCCTACGCCCGCATCAACGGCATCGGCGCCGTCTGCGTGACGTACTGCGTCGGCGGATTGAATACCGTCAACGCGATTGCCTGCGCCTACGCCGAACGCTCTCCCGTGGTGCTGCTCACCGGATCGCCCGGGCTTTCGGAACGCACCCGAACACCCTACATGCACCACATGGTGAGAGACTTCTCCACGCAGAGGGAAGTCTTCGAGCGCATGACCGTGGCCGCCGTGGCGCTCGACGATCCGCTGACCGCCGAACGGGAAATGGACCGTGCCTTTGCCGCCTTGCTCCGATACCGCCGTCCGATCTACATCGAAATTCCCCGCGACATGGTCCATACGCCGCTGCGGAGCACCGGCAAACCGGTCTGTCTCGAAGATGAACCGAGCGACCCGGCGGCGCTGGCTGAAGCGGTGAGTGAGGTGAGGACCATGCTCGCCTCAGCCCAGCGGCCGGCGATTCTGGTGGGGGCGGAGGTCGGCCGCTTCGGCCTGCACGATCATCTGGCGCGCCTGGTCGAACGGCTGAACATTCCGATCGCCTCCACGCTGCTGGGGAAATCCGTCATTCGCGAGGATCATCCATTATATGTGGGAGTCTACGGAGGCCTCATCGGACGCGATGAGGTGCAGCGGTTCATCAACGAATCCGATTGCCTGCTGATCCTGGGCTCGATTCTGTCGGATGTCGAAGATGTGGATGCCCGCTCGCCGCTCATGACCGAAGGCCGCACCATCCATGCGACCGCTGACCGGATCGCGGTCAAGCACCATCGCTACGAAGCCATCCGCTTTCAGGACTTTGTGTGTGCGCTCGGCGAAACCCCGCTGCCGACCTTCCCATCCCGCACACTCCCGGCCCCGGCCATCACCACGACACCCGCGCCGGCTCCGGACGCCCCCGTCACGCTTCAGGGGCTCTTTCGCCATCTCGACAGCGTTCTGACAGCACACACGCTGGTCATCGCCGATGTGGGCGAGTCGCTGTTCGCCGCCGCCGATTTGCATGTCCACCGCCGGTTTGAATTTCTTTCACCGGCGTACTACACCTCCATGGGATTTGCCGTGCCGGCGGCGCTCGGCGCCTCCTTCGCCGATCCCACCTTGCGCCCCATCGTGCTGGTGGGTGACGGCGCCTTCCAGATGACCGGGACGGAGCTCTCGACCTGCGTGCGCTACGGACAGGCGCCCATCGTGATCCTCTTGAACAACCATGGCTACTCAACCGAGCGGGAAATTCTCGAAGGGCCGTTCAATGACATCCACGAATGGCACTACGAACGCCTCTGCGAGGTGATCGGTGGAGGCGTCGGCTCGCGTGTGACGACGCAACGGGAGTTCGAGCGCAGCCTGGCCGCGGCCCTCACAGACGCGTCACACGTCCATCTGCTCAACGTGCTGCTCAACCCCGCCGATCGCTCCCCCGGCATGGTCCGTCTCGCGCGCAGGCTGGGCAAGAAGCTCTCGACCGATAAGCCCTAGGATCGGAGCGGCGCCACCGCACAGATTGCCGGCAGACACCGGCTCATCCCCCTCTCTTGAACCGCGGGCCACTGGAAGAGGATAATTCTCCGTACATCCTGCTATGCACACTGACACTCGACAATGGGTTATCTCGTCCGGCGTCGCCGCACTGACGGTCGGGCTTCTTGTGTTCGATCTCCATACCCCATTGGGCGTGGCCAACCACATTCTCTACCTCGGCCCTGTCTTGCTGTCGCTCCTGTCACCGCAGCGCTGGTTTCCCTTCATCGTCTCCGGAACCGTCTCCATCTTGATCATCGTGGCCGGAGTCCTGAGCGAGAACCCGCATAACGTCCCGCTATGGGTGCCCATTTCCAATCGCGCCTTTAGCATTTGGGCCATGTGGATGCCCATCTGGTATTTCACCAAACGCCGCGACCACGAGATCCAGCTCCAGCGGCTGAACGAGGACCTCGAACAGCGCGTGAAGGACCGCACCCACCAACTGGCCACGGTGAATGACGCGCTGGTCGCCGAAGTGGCGGAGCGCATGCGCACGGAACGGTCGCTCGAATCCAGCCGCCAGGAGTTGAAACGCCTGGCGTCACAACTCATTCGCATCCAGGAAGAGGAACGGCGACGCATTTCACGCGACCTGCATGATGACGTCAATCAGCGGCTGGCCCTGTTCGCCATTGAACTGGACAGCCTGCAGCGGCAGCTCCCCGCCCCTCAACAAGAGGCCCTCAGATCGCTCGCCGATCGCATTGCCGAACTCTCCGAGGACGTCCGCCATCTGGCCTATGGCTACCACCCGTCGATCCTCGACGATCTCGGCCTCTCCATTGCGATGCAACGGCTGGTCGAAGATGCCGCCGCCCGCAGCCATATTGAAGCGCACATCACCTGCGATCACCTGCCGGAGTCGCTTTCTCATGAAGTTGCCACCTGCATCTATCGGGTCGCACAGGAAAGCCTGGGCAATATCATCCGGCACGCCAAGGCGTCCCGGGTCGATGTCGAACTGGGCCGGTCGAGCATGGGACTCACCGTCTCCATCGCCGACAACGGGGTCGGATTTCTTGCCGCTCATCCGCAGAGCGACACGGGAGGGCTGGGGCTCTTGAGCATGAAAGAGCGCGTGACCCTGGTGGGGGGGACCTTGACGATCAAATCCGCGCTTGGTGCGGGAACCCAGGTGCAAGCCACGATTCCCATTGCGGAGGGAGAGATACGATGAACCCGAGGGTGCTCCTTGCCGACGATCATACGCTCGTCTTAGACGGCTACCGGAAGATCCTGGAGGGCTCCTGCGACATCGTCGGCGCCGCCGAGGACGGGCGCACGCTGCTGAAGATGGCGCAGCAGCTTCGGCCGGACATTGTGACGCTCGACATTTCCATGCCCCACCTGAACGGCATCGACGCCGCACGAAAGCTGCACAAGGAACTCCCGGACACGAAGATTATTTTCGTCACCATGCATGCCGACCAGGCTTACGTGGCCGAGGCGTTCAAAGCTGGCGCCACCGGGTATCTGCTCAAACGGTCGGCGGCATCGGAGCTTCTCCAAGCCATTCAATCGGTCATGAATGGGCACAACTATGTGACCCCGCTCATTGCGAAAAGCCTGGTCCAGTCCATGGTCACTGGGCGCACGCCGGCCGTCAAAACAGGGCACAAGCTGACGCCCCGCCAGCGGGAAGTCCTGCAGCTCGTGGCAGAGGGCAACACCGTCAAAGAGATTGCCACGGCACTGGATATCTCGCCGAAAACTGTCGAATTCCACAAAACCCAGCTCATGGAGCAGCTCGATATTCATACGACCGCCGAACTCACCCGCTACGCGCTGGCCCACGGGTTGATCTCCTCCTAATACCGCCGCCGAATCTTCCAATCGTTCCCAGGCATCACCGAGGCATTTTCGGTTCCCCACCCAGGGAAATGCCGAGTACCGCCTTGTCCGTCCGCCTCGTACACTGCACACGTAATGGGGTGAGCCGATTCAGGACCATCGCCAACCTTCAGGCCACGGAGGTCCCTATGACACGGATACGCATTCTCTTGGCAGACGACCATCCGCAAATCTGCGAACTCCTCCGCGTCCTCCTGGAACCAGAGTTTCAGGTCGTCGGCTCCGTCGCCGATGGCGAGACACTCCTTCAATATGCGCACGCGCTGCAGCCTGATGTGATTATCTCCGACATCGATATGCCCAAGGTCACCGGGTTGGAGGCCCTCCCGCTTCTGAAATATGTTGCGCCCCACGCACATGTGATTTTCCTTACAGGCCACGGCAACCCTGCCGATATTGCGGCGGCCTATGCGGCAGGCGCAGAAGGTTATCTCATCAAAGGCAAGACGAACGATCTGCATGGTTCGCTGAGAACGGCCATTCAGAACATTCACCCCCATGCCTCCAGAGCGAATCTCAATGCCATGCAGGCACCCATGTCACATCCGCCTGTCGGAGGGCACCTTGAGCGGTAACGATCAGCGCCTCGCCATGGCGTTTCGGCCTCCGGCAAGCCGGGAGAAACGGACCGGCACCATGGCCTCAACCGCCACACCGTGTGGATTTTGCCGGCGTGTCACAGACCGGCCCAACGAGCCCAAACAGACCACCGGACGATCTGATGCGGCACCCGCTCCCGATCACCAGCCTGTTCTATTTTCTGATTCCCCAGAGCACGATACCTATTGCGGCGAATGCGACAGGTTTTACCGGCAACTGGTTACCTATGGGCGGGGAGAGCCCCTCCCCTTCGAATGGAATCTCGCGGAATCTCCCGAACCGGAAGCTGGGGCCCCATCGCCGAAGGTCTGTGCAACCAATGCCAGACCTTCATTACCCGGGAGCGGTGCGCAATGAAATGTGGGCGCTGTCAGGGGCCGACGGTCTCCGAGGTCTTCGTCGACTGGGGATCAGGCGGGGGCCATCTGTCGTTTTCGGGGTGGCGGTGTCTCATGTGCGGAGATATCAGCGACTCCATCATCCTGTCGCATCGTACCGCCAGGCCTCAGCCGGCTTCCCGCCACCCACGGCACAACACGGGACCGATCATTCGGCAAGGCCGGCCATGACCTTGATTCGCACGAGGGCGGCATCGCGCAGACCATGAGACGAAGCTCATTCGATCAAGAAAACAGACAGACTCACCACACGCCCGGCGCGCTCAAGGAACCCCTGGTGCGCCCGCGCATTCTGATCGTGGATCACGATGATCGGGCACGGCTGGCGGCTTGTCATCGGCTGACTCAGTGGGGATTCGATACAGTTGGAGAAGACAACGGCCTGTCGGCGCTGACGCTCCTGGCCCATACCCCGCCCACCCACTCGTTCGCAGGCATGCTGCTGGAGATGGACATGCCCTTGCTCGGCGGAATGGCGGTGCTCCAGGAGATGAAAGACCGCCATCCCGCCATTCCGGTCCTCGTCATGGCCGACGCGCGCCATATCGGGAAGCTCCGCGACGCCGTCAGAATGTGGGCACAGGAATACCTCGTCAAGCCGCTCGATACGGAACTGTTAAAGCTGAAATGTACCTATTCGTTCTCCAGCCCCATTAATAGGACATGAGATGACCCATCGCACTCGTCCAGCACAGTCAGATCGATCGGTGGCCGGGGCTCAACGGCAACTCCCGTGGCATGCTGCCCCTCCTGTACGGGATGTGCCGGAAAACCCCGTCACTGATTGATCTGGCTCTGGAGAAACAACGACAGGAACCGTGCAGTCCAATGCAACCCTTGAAGCGCGTTCACACGATGAAATGCCGGCGATGTCATGGGCTAAGCGTGGCCACACACTTTGGTGCCGACCAATGGTGGGCATTTGACGGCTGGCTCTGTCTCAACTGCGGCGACGTCATCGATCCGGTGATTCTGACGAATCGGGAATGCCATTCGAACGGGAGCCCGGTGGTCATGAACGCCAAGGGCATGCGCGGAGCAAGGGGCACGGTTTCCGGCAAACTGATCCGGCTCACTCGCTAATATCCTTCCCGGTCATGCCACACCATGCCATTCCATGCGCGGTGCATCACACACGGTGGACACGAGCGCCTGGGTGCCCGGCCAGCCGGCCGGGCACCGCTTCGATCAGGGAACACACGGAGTCTTTTTCTGAGTCAACGCAACCACGGCGAACCCTTCGTACACTGACGGACACCGGCGCCTCGGCAAGCACTGTCGGCTGATGTGCCCGCCCGCTTCCCCCTGAACCGCAAGAACCGGCGGCGCCGCTGCCTTCGTTGCAGCGGGGAAACGCGCCGACCAGATGGAGACTGACCGCTGCTCACTATGACCCACACGCCGTACAAACAGATGATGCCTGCGATCAATAAGAACGTGCGATACCAAGATAAGGAGACACCTGTGCGGAACGATTTTCTCAGCCCATGTTTCATCCTGTCACGGCAACTTGCCGCCGCTGTCCTGTGCCTCGGCAGTCTCGCAAGCTGCGCCAGCTCCACAAGCGTCACGGAACCCGGGCGAACGCATTACGTCCAGATTCAGGAACACGTCAGCCCGCGGCACTTGTACGTCCACGTCGGCGATGAAGTGCGCTGGCAAAACCGGCGGACGGCTCCGGTCACGATTGGGCTTCTGAGCACGCTCACAGCGGACGCTGTGTCCTGCGGGAAAGGCTTTACCCGCTTTGGATCACTCGACGACACCGCCACCATTCCGCCGGACGGCTACGTGAGCCTCTGCTTTGCCCGCGCCGGCACGATTCACTACAACGTCTGGCTCAATCCTGCCGATCCGCTCAGAAGCATGACACCCACCGCCCAAATGCTCATTTCTGCGCGCCCGGCATGAAGAAGGGAATGACATGAGCACCGCGTTCGTCGGAATTATGCAAATGCGCCCGCGCGCCGCTTTTTCTCTCGTCTATTTCGGCGCCATGCTGTGTGGAGCGGCACTCCTCTGTTCGCCAAGCCTGGCGCAGGAACCGCTCCCCACGGTCTATACGCTCGACTCGATACTTGACCTGGCGCTGGCGAGAAATCCTGTGGTGTCGTCCGCGGAAGGGCTCATTGACCGGCAGCGCGGCCAGCAAACCGCCGCCGGCGCCTATCCCAACCCAACCGTCTTCGGCAACGTGGGCTATGGCGAGGTGCGGGACACCGGCCGCGCCAATATCCGCGAGTCCCTGGACCGTGAATCGCTCACCGAATACAACGTGACGCTCGGCCAGCCGCTGGAATGGCCGGCGATGCGGAACGCCCGGAAGCAGGCGGCGGAGGCGGGACTGGCAACGGCCAACGCGGGCCTGTCGGAGACCCGGCTGAATCTGACGACCCAGGTCAAGGTGGCGTTTTATGACTTGCTTCTAGCCCAACAGGATGCCGCCCTCGCCCGGCAGAATCTGGAGACCGTCGAAAGCGTGGCCCGGATCGTCAAGGCGCGGGTCAAATCCGGCGAGGGGCCTCAATTCGAATCGATCAAGGCCGAGGTTGAAGTATTGAAGGCCCGGCAGCAACTCGCGCGCGCGGACAACGCGGTCCGGATCAATCGTGTCGTGGTGAATACCCTGACCGGCGGCGCACTGGAATCCGCCTACCTGGTTCAGGGCGAATTTGCAGGGAGCTTGCGGGAATTGCACATCGAAGGGCTGATGGCCCGCATGGCGGTCCAGCATCCGACCATTCAACGCCTCCTGAAATCGGTGGAACAGTCGGACTGGAAGGTCGAATTCGAGCGGCAATCACGGGTGCCCAGCGTGACCGTGAACGGCAGTTATTGGCGGGAGATCGGGCGCGAAGCGGTGCAAGGCGGCCTGTCGGTTCCCCTGCCGCTGTGGTACCGGAAGCAGGGAGAGATCGCGGCCTCGCTGGGCGAGAAACGCCGTGAAGAGGCGGAGCTGTTGCGCGCCCGCAACGACCTGGCCAGGGCCATCCATCAGCATTATCAAGATGCCAGAACCACGGCTGATTTGATCACGGTCTTCGACAAGGGGCTCTTGAAGCAAGCCCAGGAAGCACTGCGGCTCGCCCAATTCAGTTTCCAGCAGGGCGCATCCAGCCTCTTGGACGTCTTCGATGCCCAGCGGGTCCAGCGCCAGATCCAGATGGACTACGCCCAGGCCCGATACGAATTATCTGTCTCGCTGGCACGCCTTGAGCGGGCCGTTGGCGGAGCACTATGACTCGGCAGAAATCGGACGCGCAGAGCGGAGTACAACCAATCATGACAACAACCTCTCACTCCCATTCCCTTCTGGGCCTGCTTTTCGGCCTGCTCCTGGCTGGGTCAGGATGCGACAGAACGCCCAGCGAAGCCGTCGTGCCCAAGCTGCAGGCTGCCGCCCCGGCTCCCGGGATCGTCCGCCTGCCAGCAGAGGAATCGTCGCGCATCGGACTGGTCGTTCAGCCGGCCACTCGCAGCGACTTCCGGACCTACCGGGACTTTCCCGCCATCCTGCAGCCGAACGAGCGCGCCATGGCCGATATCACGACACTGGTCCGCGGCCGCGTGGTGGATGTCTATGCGGACCTGGGGCAACAGGTCGAAGCCAACGCTCTCCTGGCGATCTTGTACAGCAGCGACCTCGGCCTGGCGCAGTCGGCGTATCTGAAATCGCAGGCCAAACTCCATGTCGCCGAGCAGGCTTATGCGCGGGCGAAGTTTCTGCTGCAGGAACAAGTCATCGGCGAGGCGGAAGCCCAGCGCCGCCACGCGGAGCTGCTCAGCATGCAGGCGGAAGCCCATGAGGCGCGCGATCACCTGAAGCTCCTCGGCATGACTGACGGAGAATTTCGCCGCCTCAATAAAAGCCGGGACATTCGTTCCCACGTCCCGATCGTGGCGCCTTTTGCCGGCCGCATCATCGGACGCCACTTGACCAGAGGCGAAGTCGTCGAGACGACCGAGAAACTCTTCGTGGTCGCCGACCTGTCGGAAGTGTGGGTGCGGGCCAACATTCCGGAGAAAGACATCCCCTTCGTCCATTCCATTCATGCCTCAGGCGGCACGCAGGCGGAAGTGCGCATCAACGCCTACCCGCGGGAAATCTTCAAAGGCACGATCACCTACGTCGGCGATGTCCTGGATCCCGCCACCCGCACCATGCAGCTCCGGCTGGAGCTGCCGAATCCTGAAGGGCGATTGAAGCCGGAAATGTTCGCGACGATCCGCCTCCACTCGGAATCGCAGCCGGACCGGCTGACCGTGCCGGAAGCCGCGCTGCAACGGGATCAGGATCGGACCTTCGTCTTCGTCCAGCGCAGCGTGAACGAGTACGAAGCCCGCGAGGTCCAGACCGGTGAATCCAACGGCGCCCTCACCACCATCCTCGGGGGCCTTCACGAAGGGGAGCCGATCGTGACGCACGGCGCCTTTGTCTTGAAGTCCGAGCTCTTGAAGAAACAAGCCTGATGGCCACTCGTTTATTCGATGCACATAGCTCGGGCAGAAAAGGCCACCCGATCACGACGCATAGCGTGTTCGCTCTCACGTCCGAGCTCTTGAGGGAACAAGTCTGATGGTCGACCGTCTGCTCGATATTTCGCTCCGCCAACGCATGCTCGTCGTGATCTTTGCCATCATGATCGGGGCCGGAGGCCTCTACGCCTTCACAACCATTCCCATCGACGCCTTTCCCGACGTCACCAGCGTGCTGGTGCAGGTCGTGACCAAGGCCCCCGGGCTCTCGCCGGAGGAGGTTGAGCGGGTGGTGACGTACCCGATCGAACTCCAAATGACCGGCGTCCCCGCGCTGACGGAAATGCGCTCCCTGACCAAGGTCGGCCTCTCGCTCGTCACCATCGTGTTCGACGACTCCATGGACATCAACCTCGCGCGCCAGCTCGTCCTCGAGCGTCTGATCGAGGTGAAAGAACTGCTGCCCCCCGGCGCGGAACCGATGCTGGCCCCCAACAGCACGGGCCTGGGCGAAGTGTTTCAATACTACCTGGAGGGACCTCAGAGCCCTCTCCCGGACGAATCCATGCAGCACCAGAATTTGATCGATCAGCGCACCATTCAAGACTGGATCATCCGCCCCCTGCTGAAGAGCACACCGGAAGTGATCGACGTGAACTCGATGGGGGGCTACGTCAAGCAGTATCAAGTCCTCGTGGAGCCGGCCCTGTTGCGGAAATACGATCTGACACTCCATGACATCTTTGACGCCGTCGCCCGCAACAACGCCAACGCCGGCGGCAATATCCTCGAAAAGAACGCCGAAAAATACATCGTGCGGGGTGTCGGGCTGATCCGGACACTCGCGGATATCGAGCGCATTGTCATCAAGGAAACCGGTGGCACGCCGGTATTCGTCGGCGATGTGGCGACCGTGCAGATCGACCATGCGGTCAGGCACGGCGCCACCGTCTTGAACGGGAATCGGGAGGTCGTGAGCGGCATCGTGCTGATGCTGCGGGGCGGAAACGCCCGCGACGTCGTGGAAGGCATCAAAACCCGCATCGACGACATCCATGCGCGGCATCTGCTGCCCGACGGGCTACGCATCGTGCCGTTTTACGACCGGATCGAACTCATCACCGCCGCCTTGAATACGGTGTACAAATCCCTGGCCGAGGGAGTGGCGCTGGTGGTCGTGATCCTGTTTCTCTTTCTGGGCAACATTCGCAGCGCGCTGATCGTCGTCGGCACATTGGTCCTGGCCCCTCTGGCCACATTCATCGTGATGGGTCAAGTCGGATTGACGGCCAATCTCATGTCGCTCGGCGGGCTGGCCATCGCCATTGGCATGATCGTGGACGGCTCCGTAGTCGTGGTCGAGAACGTCTACCGGCATCTCTCGGAACCATCGGCCGCCGCGATCCCGCGGCTCGCACTGATTACCAGATCCGTGAAGGAGGTGGGGCAGCCGGTCGTGTTCGGCATTCTGATTATCATCCTGGTGTTCCTGCCCCTCCTCTCCCTGCACGGGATGGAGGGCAAGATGTTCAAGCCGCTTGCCTACACCATCATGATCGCCCTGCTGACCTCCCTCGTGCTGTCGCTCACCCTGTCACCGGTGCTCTGTTCGCTGATGCTGACAAGAGGCAGCGAGGAGGATCCCTGGATCGTCCGCATCGCCAAGCGCCTGTATGCCCCCTCGCTTTCGTGGGCGTTGAAACACACCAGGGTGGTTCTGATGATCGCCTGTGGCGCGCTGCTCGGCAGCCTGGCGCTGTTCCCGATGCTTGGCAGCGAGTTCATCCCGATCCTCAACGAAGGAGCCGTGGCCCCCCAAACGATCCGGCTGCCGAGCATCTCCCTTCCGGCCTCCATCGAAATTGAAAAACGCATGCAGCAGGCCATCATGGAATTTCCTGAAGTGGAGGCCGTGGTGTCCAAGATCGGGCGCACGGAGCTGGGAAACGACCCCCAAGAGGCGAACGAGAGCGATCCCGTGGTCAGACTGCGCCCGCTCGACGAATGGACGACGGCCCGGACGATGCCGGAGTTGATGCAGAAGTTTCGCGAACGGCTCACCCAGGTGGCAGGCGCCACCTTCCTCATCAGCCAGCCCATTCAGCAGCGGGTCGATGAATTGATTTCAGGGGTGCGGACCGAAGCCACCGTGAAACTCTTCGGCGACGATCTGGAAACCTTGCGGGCAAAAGCCGAGGAGATCGCCGGCGTCCTGGGAACCGTGCGGGGCGTGCGGGACATCAAGGTGGAACAGCTGTTCGGACAGCCCTATCTCACGATCGACATCGATCGCGGCAACATCGCCCGCCACGGGATCAACGTCGCCGACGTCCGGGAAATCATTACCACCGCGATCGGCGGTGAAGCCGCCACCCGAGTGTACGAAAACCAGCAGCGGTTCGACCTGGTCGTCCGCTTCCCGGAACAGTACCGGAACAGCGTTGAAACCATCAGCAACATTCCGCTCAGCGACAAATCCGGCGCCCTCATCCCGCTGGCCGATCTGGGAACGGTGCGGCTTGAAGAAGGCCCGGGGCGGATCAGCCGAGAGCGGCTCCAGCGGTATGTCTCGATCGGGTTCAACACACTGGGGCGCGACATCGGCAGTCTGGTGGCGGAAGCGCAGCAGAAGATCGCTGCGGATGTGACGCTTCCGGCCGGATACACCGTTGCCTGGGGAGGCTCTTTCGAGAATATGGAGCGGGCGATGGCAAAGCTACGCCTCATCGTTCCCATGACGATCGGCCTGATCTTCCTGCTGCTGTACTCCACATTCAATTCGCTCCGCCAGGCAGCTCTCATTATTTTGAACCTTCCCTTCGCGCTCATCGGCGGGATAATCGCACTCTGGCTGACGGGCGAATACCTCAGTGTTCCAGCCTCTGTCGGCTTCATCAATTTATTCGGGGTGGCCGTCTTAAACGGCATCGTGCTGGTGTCCTGCATGAATGCGCTCAGAGAAGAGGGGGCCACGTTGGACGAGGCGGTACAGTCCGGCGCGCTGCTCCGCCTGCGTCCCGTGCTGATGACCGCCTTGGTGGCGTTGCTGGGCTTGCTCCCCCTGGCCTTCGCCCATGGAATCGGATCGGAGGTGCAGCGGCCGTTGGCCATCGTCGTCATCGGCGGCCTGGTGAGCTCCACTGCCCTCACGCTCATCGTGTTGCCCGTCTTGTATCGATGGCTTGAGTCTCGTTACAGCCCGGCTCAACACAGGACTGCCACCGGCAACACCGTAGCGCACAGCTCCGGCACCGTTCTCGATACCGGCGCGTCATCTCCCCAAACGATCACCAGGGATTTCATGCCACCGGCCTCGGGATCCACCTAGTACAATGGAACCTGGGAGAGGCATACATTCACAACATGGTGCCCCAAACGGCCGCTTCCGCAATCCGACGGCATTCTAGCGTCCGCCCCGATGACATGATTTGCCAACCTTGCCTTGTCATGGGGAAGAGTTTCCAGCGCACCTCCCAGTCACATTAAGCAATGCGGGCGCCCGCTGGAGTGGAGGGTTGTGCCATCACTTCCGTTACGGTCAATCAATCGAACTGCTCGCAGCAGCACTCGCATAGAATCCGCGCCCCGCGTCAAGACCGCTGAGAGATCGGGACCTTAGCTCATCACACTACTGGCACTTTCGCCTGAATCACAGGCGGGCACAGGCATTGCTTCACTCATGATGAAACCGAATATCACAGGCAGGCAGACGACAGCGGACCGAAACAAGCCGGCATCCGCGACCGGCCTTGAAGAGCTCCACCACGGCGTCAGATCAGGGAGGACAACATGTCGGACTTCCATCAAAACGGCGTCGTGACGGTGCTCCATCGGCTGGGGCGCCCCAACCTCGAACAACTGGAAGCGGAACTTCAGCGCCATGCCTCGACGAATCCGATCGCCCTGGTCCTCCCCTCGCTCTACTCAGAGCTGCAGCGGCCGGCGCTCAAGAAAATCGTTGAGACCCTGACAGAGGTCCGCTACGTCAACGAGATTGTCATTTCCTTAGACCGGGCATCAGCCCTGGAGTTCCGCCTCGCCAAGGAGTACTTCTCCATCCTTCCGCAGCGCGTCCGGGTGATCTGGAATGACGGGAGCCGGATTCAACAGCTCTTAAAACGCCTCACCGACAATGCCATCGATGTCGGTCTGCCCGGGAAAGGCCGCGGCTGCTGGACCGCCTTCGGCTATGTGCTCGCCCGGCATCAGAGCAAGGTGCTGGCCCTGCACGATTGCGACATCGTGAGTTACGACCGGCACTACCTCGCCCGTCTCTGCTATCCGATCGCCAACCCTAATCTCGGGTACGAGTTTGCCAAAGGGTATTACAGCCGGATTACGGACCGGCTCCATGGCCGCGTCACCCGGTTGTTCATGACCCCGCTCCTCCGCAGCCTCCAGCAGCTGGTCGGCACGCATCCGCTCCTGGCCTTTTTGGACAGCTTCCGCTATCCGCTCGCCGGAGAATTCGCCATGGTCAGCGATCTGGCCTGGGTCAACCGCATTCCCGGAGATTGGGGCCTCGAAGTGGGCGTGCTCGCCGAGGTCTATCGCAATTGCGCATTACGCCGAGTCTGCCAGGTGGATATCGCGGATGCCTATGAACACAAACACCAGGATTTATCGCCCGACAATCCCGAGACCGGCCTCTTGAAGATGTCGGCCGATATTACCAAAGCCCTCTTCAGAAACTTGGCCAGCGATGGCGTCATTCTCTCCGACGGCCTGCTCAAGACTCTGCGGGCCACGTACCTCCAAGCCGCGCAGGATGCGATCAGCCGCTACGAAAACGATGCGATGATCAACTCGCTCCAATTCGACCGACACCAGGAACGCACCGCCGTCGAAGTGTTTCTGAAAGGCATGAAACTCGCCACACAGAGCTTCATCGAAGATCCCCTGGGGGTCCCCATGATCTCCAATTGGAGCCGCGTGGCCGCCGCCGTCCCCGATGTCTTCGGGCTCCTGATTGATGCGGTTGAAAGCGACCATGAGTGGGAGCCGGCGACCGCACTCGGTCGCGCCCACGATACCGCCCCCCTCGCGAGCACCACGTAACCGCGCCACATGACGCCCATGATGAACGACACCCTGACACCACTCGCCGCGCAGACCGAGTCCACGGTCGAGCAGATCGGCGCCGCAGACCTGCTCATCGGCATCCCAAGCTTCAACAATGCCGACACCGTCGGCCACGTGGTGCGGGCCGTTCGGGCTGGACTTGCCAAGTACTTCCCAGACCGTCGAGCCGTTCTGGTCAACGCCGATGGCGGATCCACCGACGGCACCTCCTCGATCGTCGCCAATACCCTGGTGGATCTCGACCTGCTGTTCATCGGCGACCACCAGAGTCCGCTCCATCGCATCGTCACCCCCTACCACGGCATTCCCGGGAAGGGGAGCGCGTTTCGCACGATTTTCGAGATCGCCCGGCGCCTGCGTGTCCAGGCCTGCGCCGTGGTGGACTCAGATCTCCGCAGCATCACACCCGAATGGATTGAGCTGCTCCTTCGCCCGATCGTGCAAGAAGGCTTTGACTACGTGGCGCCGTACTATCAACGCCATAAATACGATGGGACTATCACAAATAGTATTGCCTATCCGCTGACCCGCGCGCTGTACGGCTATCAGGTTCGGCAACCTATCGGCGGGGATTTCGGATTTTCAGGCGCACTCGCCCAACACTATCTGAACAGGCAGGTCTGGGAATCCGACGTGGCGCGATTCGGGATCGATATCTGGATGACGACAGAGGCGCTGACCAGCGGCGCGCGCGTCTGCCAAAGCTTCCTTGGGGCGAAAATTCATAACCCCAAAGATCCTGCGGCCGACCTCTCCGCCATGCTGGCTCAAGTCACCGGCGCCCTGTTCAGCCTGATGGAGATCCATCCATCGGCATGGGCCCCCATCAGAAACTCTCAGCCTGTTCCCCTCTTCGGATTTCAATACGAAACCGGCGTGGAGCCGGTCAACGTGAACGTCGCCAGGATGCTGGAGGTGTTTCAGCAGGGGCTGCGCGACCTGCAGCCGATTTGGAGCCGAATGTTATCGACCGACAGCCTGTCGCAACTGCGCGCGCTGGAAGGAGTGCCGGCGGATGGCTTTCGTATGCCGGATTCGCTCTGGGTCCACATCCTCTATGACACGGCCTTAGCCTATCACGCCAGGATGCTCCCCCAAGACCATCTTCTGAAAGCGCTGACGCCGTTGTATCTCGGAAGAACCGCATCCTTCGTCCTGCAAACACAGGGGCTCACCACGCGTGAAGCCGAACACCATATCGAAGCCCTGTGCCGCGCGTTTGAGTCTCACAAAGACTACCTGGTGACTCGGTGGCCAGAGCCCGGCACCCGGAACTAAGGAGGGCGTGATGACCTCGCAATGGATAGACACCTTGCTCGAACCAGTGACCATTCTTGGCCGGCAGGCGCTGGCCATTCTCCCTAATCTGTTGGCCATGAGCCTGCTCTTGCTTGCAGGGCTCGGCACCGCTTGGGCTGCCGGACACACGGCAGAACGGTTTCTTCGAGTGATCGGGCTCGACCGCGCAAGCGATCGCCTGGGCCTGACCTCCACGCTCCTGCGCGGAGGGATCAAGTCAGACCCCTCCCATCTCATCGGACGGACGGCCTACTGGCTGATCGTGATCTTCGCCTCAATCGCATCGCTCGAAGCGTTACACGTTGAATCGATCAGCAAACTGACGCATGCCACCGTTGCCTATATTCCGCATCTCCTCATCGCGACGGTCATCGGCGTTGCGGGCTATCTCATCTCGAACTTCGTGGCCCAGGGAGTGCTTATTGCGGCGGTCAACGCCGGCCTCCCGCCGGCCAGGCTGATCGCGACAAGTACCCGCTGGACCATACAACTGCTCAGCATCGCGATGGCCCTCGAACAGCTCGGCATTGCGGAGCACATCGTCGCCGTGGGATTCGGCATTACCTGGGGCGGGATCGTCTTCGCCGCCGCGCTGGCCTTCGGCCTGGGCGGAAGAGACTTGGCCAAAACGTTTCTGGAGCGTCATCTGGGACGCTCCACCCGCGAGCAGGGCGCCGACGACCTCCATCATTACTAAGGATCGCACCATGCCGCAATACTTGATATTTACGGACCTTGACGGCTGCCTGCTTGACAGTCAGAGCTATTCCTTCGACGCCGCGCGTCCCGCGCTGGAGGCGATTCAGGCCCGCAACATTCCCATGGTGCTGGTCTCCAGCAAAACACGGGCGGAAATCGAGCCCCTGCGCGAACAGCTCTGCCACCATGGCCCGTTCATTGTGGAAAACGGCGGCGGGATTTTTGTGCCCGTGGGCACCTTCGATTTTCCGCTCGAACGGGCCAGGCCGCGGTCGGCCTACTCCGTCATCGAACTCGGCATCCCCTATGCCATGCTGCGCGATGTCCTCAAGCAGATCGAAGAGACCTTGAGCACTCGCTTGACCGGATTCGGCGACCTCTCCATCGACGAAATTATGCAGGCAACGGGCATCGGACACGATGCAGCCGTGCGAGCCAAGCTGCGCGAATATGACGAACCCTATCTGCTGGAAGGGCCGCTTTCCTTGGTACAGGAAGTCTGCCGCCAGATTACGTCGCGCGGATTGCAATGGACTAAAGGAGGGCGGTTCTTCCATCTGACCGGCCATCACGACAAAGGCCAGGCCGCGATGCGTCTGCTCCACTGTTACCGGCAACAATGGCAGCTGGAAGAACAGGGTGCCATGGCGGAAACGGTGGGAATTGGAGACAGTCTCAACGACCTCTCCCTACTCCAAGCGGTAGACCATCCTGTGCTGATCCAAAAGCCGGACGGCAGGTACGACCCTTCGATCACCCTCCCGCACCTCATACTCGCACCAGGATCCGGCCCAGACGGCTGGAATGCCGCCATGCTCAATCTGCTGGCCCAGGCAGTCTAAGGCAGAATACGGGTGTGATCAGCCTGCCGGATCACGATGTTTTCTTTCCAGAAAACACCGTGGCATCACAGGAGAGATACTTGATCTGCTTGATCGGCACCAGGATCATTTCCCGCGGAGACTCCACGTAAATAAATTCTTGATCTTCAGACAGCCGATGGCTGACCACATCCTTGATGAGCAGCTCCTGGCTGTCCACAAACACCACTTTGACCCAGTATTGCACGAGTAGTCTCCTTCCCAAGAGGCCCACAGCCCCAATCCCGCCAAAGACCGCGCGATTATACTGATCCCCTTTATACCCTGGCAACTTGCCAGCCAAACAGGCACTTCAGTAGAGTACCGTTGCACTGGCCAATCTCTGGACGATCTCTATGCCGATACGCCGTCACAGGACCCTGATCTGCCTGCTCAGCTGCGGCCTCACCGCTCTCTTGCTGGCCATGCCGGAAAGACCGGACGCCCAGGTGATGAACGACGACGCAGAACTCTCGAGGTTACGGGCCAAAGCCGAGGATGCCATTGCTGGCGATGATCCTGACGGAGCCGCCATGATCATGGGGCGGGCGGCGCTGCTGTCAGCTCAAATGGCCAAAAAGCGTGAGGGAATGGCTGGAATGGTGTCTCGCCGAATGGAGTCGCTCTTCCGGTCTCAGGAACATACCTACCGGGCGATGGGCCTCTTTCGGCGGGCCGGCAATCAGCTGCCGGCGTCGTCCGGCGTCTGCGGCAGCCTCAGTTTGGCCCTGGCCAGCCTGCATCAAGCCGCGGAACCCATTGGCGACATTCCCTCACCGCCTCCGGCTCCCCGCTTGCGTGAAGACCTGGCGCAACTGACGGGAACGATCGAGACGTGGCATAGCGTCATCCAATCGGTGATCGCCGAATACCACTGTCCATGAAGCCGCGTCGCGCCCCGCTCCGGCTCAATCCTCTTCAGGATTGATGATGTGCAGTCCGGCCGTTTTGGAGGCCGCCAGCAACTGCGTATCGGCACTGACGACGGTCAGCCGCAACGGCTTCAGCTCCAACGCCAGCGCCAGATGCATGACCTGTTGCGCCCGCAGGAAGGGATACTCCATGGCCAATTCCTTGGTGGCCAGATAGGTGGCCATCGTGGGGGCCAGAAACTGATAGAGCCCCTCCTTCGATTCAATCTCGAACTTATGAATCACCGAATAACAGTCATCGCGGGTGATGTCACCCTGCTGGGCGCGATTCGCCAGCGTGGTGTAGAACTCGGTGACGGTCCATGCCGGAAGAATGGCGACCTTCCCCCGCTTGACCATCAGCTTGTTGACGATGCGGGTGCCCCGTTCCATGCTGTACCGTTTCACGAGCGCAGTCGAATCGAAATAATAGTACGGCATCCGCTAGACCCTCCCCTTCAAAATCACCGCGGCCAACGGTCCCTGGAGCTTGGAGAGCCGGTCTTGCAGTTCATCGAGCGGCACTTCCTCATACCCCTGCTTCCGCAAGGTCTCGGCCAAATTGCCCTGATTGAACGAGGCCGTATCGTCCTTCAAACGGTCCCCCAGGCGCCGCTTGGCCAAACGGCTGGAGAGCTTGCGGCTTGGCTTGGTCAACCCGCGTCCGCGGCTCTTCGGAGCGCGGCCGATGGATTTGTCTGTTGGCTGTGTCACAGTGGTGATTCCCTCCTCGTTAGAATGAACGTGGCGTGGCTGGCACCGGTGCAGCAGGACGCGTCTCTCGCGGACACCCGGCCGATGAAGCCGTGGAATCCGGCAATGGCGCCTCTCCAAATACATGAGATGCGATAGCTTTGGCAAGGTCTGAAGAAAATTCCTGCTGAATCACCCTCAAGGCTTTTGCCGTAGCTTCTCGTTCGGAGAGGTGGCCTTCCTTCCCGCCCCTCGACACCGCCCCGACAACCCGTTGCGAGGCGGACTCCACCACCTCAAAATCGCTGCACCATCGGACATACTTGAACTGCGGATCGCCCACCTGAATGGGCCACATCCGCACCGTCCCGCGAACCAGCAGCTCGGGAGCCACGCCATCGCCGTTGGCCGCTCGATGGGCCACGTGCAGCCCCTCCCGGATCAATCCCTCCGTGAGCGCCCGTTCAATCGGCTCCGCATGGTCACCGGCCACCTCAATGGCCAGGATGAGATTGGTGGCGAGGAACTGATCCAGTTCGTTGGTCAGATCAGTGACATGATAGGCGGCTGGATGGCCCTGTCCCGATGGCCGGACAACCCGCAAATCCGCGTTATACGCGTCGCGCATCACCGCACTTCTCGCGGCACGCCGGAGATTGCGCACCTTCGTCAACTTGTCGGCCGTCTGGCGCGCGTCCGTCAGATCGGATTCGATCGTCCGGTCAAGCTCACGCATCTTCTCCAACAGCGCGGTTTCCCCCTGGCCACGGTGCATCCCGGCCAGCACGTAGTGCACCCCTTTCGAGAAGTCATACCAGGCATCGAGCACCTTCACGTTTTCGAGCACTTTATCGGTGGACACGTTTGTGATCGTTTCCAGCGTCAACCGCCGTTCGGCATTCGCGGCGCCGCGGCTCTCAATCAACAAGTAGGACTCCCAATCCTTGGCGTGCGCCGCTACCTCGGCTTTAAAAATCCTGGCGACCGCCGCATAGGCTTGATCCGTGGCCACGCTCTTGCTCGCCGACTGCCCTTCTCCAAGCAAGTATTGCGCGGACGAAAACTCGGCGCTCACGCCGTCCACCCAGGCTGGTTTGGCCTTGCTTCCGAACCAGGTACAGCCGCTGAGCGCAAGCCCTCCGAGCAGACAGATCAGAAGGGCGCGGGCAGCACGGCGCGGACAAGAGACGATGAAGATCATTGCATCACCCGCTGAATCAACATAATGGTTTGCCCAGGCGCCAGCGAAAGCGTGCGCCCAGTCTCCTTGGCCGGCCCCTCTCCTCCCCCGGCGAGCTGAACCGACATATGGTACTGTCCGGGATCAACCCAGGCCCGCGTGAGATGAATTTCGTCCGGGAGCGTCCGCCAACTGCGTTTATCCGCTTCCTCAGAAGCCACCGCCAATCCTTTTGTCAAAAGACCGACGAGCAATCCCACCAAGGGGGCCGCATCTTTGCCCGCCGCCTGCTGCGCCCCTCGCGTCGCCCCCTCCGCCATCGCGAACTTGGCCGCCGCGCGAGCCAGCGCCTTCACCGTGATTCCCGGCAGCCGGTCCGCCAGGCTCTTCTCGGCCAGGGCGGTAATGTTCTGCCCCAATTCTGAACGGGCGGAGATTTGCCGGCCACTGTCATCCCTCAGCATCAGCTGCTCCCCGGTCACGCGCGTCTTCTGAGGAATCAATTGCGGCAAGGCCACGCGCACCACATGTCCATTGAGGCCATAGAGCACGGTATCCACGCCCCGGTTCTGATGCCGTGACGGGTGCGAGAGCCCGCGATTCAAGAGCACGAGCTGCAGCGCATCCAGGCTGATCGGCAAGTCGAGAAACCGGTCCTCCTTGCGCGGTGCGCGGCCATTATAGCTGACCAGCACGACCTGAGCGAGATTCTGAACCGCCTCACGCGACTGCCAGGCCTCGTCCGGAAACAACCGGCGGTACGCCTCGAACTCCGCGGTGAGCTGCAAGGCCTCGCTCGTCCGCAGCAGGTCGGCCCGCAACTGGCCCGGCACCGGCGTGCGTGCCCATCCGCTCATCGCCTCATAGGCCTCGTAGGCTTTCCGGTAGGCGATAAAGGCATTGTTCACGTCGCCCGTGGCTTCATAGAGAATCCCCGTCAGATAGCGCGCAAATCCATCGTCCTTGTAGGCCGTGTTCTCTTTCGCCTTATCGGACAGCACATTGAGCCGGTGATCGATGCGCCGCGCTTCGACCAGCGACTCCTGCAGCTGTCCTTGCGCCGCATAATTCAAGGCCTTCACGACGTTGATCATGACCTGTTCATAGGCATCGCCTTCGTACGGCAGCGCATTGTCGTTCGTCAGAAAGGCCGCGGTCTCTGAACGGATAGATCTGGTATAGAGCCGCTCGACGTCTTCTTCCGCCTGCTCCAGGACGGCGTTGCTTTGCTGGTAGTCTCCGGCCAGTTGGAGCGTCATGCCCCGGTCCATCCCGTAGAGCACCCGGCTCTTGCTTCCATAGGAGGACTCGCCCTGCTGCACGATGGCGTCGGCCTGTTTCGCATTGCCCGCGAGGAGGCTCTGTTCGATGAGGGCGTACCGATTGATCGAGGGACCGCAGGCCGTCAGCAACAGCACGGCGGCGGCGACACTGACAGGAGCGAGTGAGGAGACAACGCTCCGCCGCACAAGCGCGTGGCGGGCAGAGCGTGAGAGGAGAGAGCTCAACGGAATCCGCGGGTGCCTAGAATATCGTGCGTTTCTTCTCGATGACTTTCTTGATCTTCTTTTGTCCGTACCAGACCTTGGCATTGCTTTCCAGATCCACCATCTGCAAGTCGATCTGGTAAAACACCGCCTTGGTGCCATCGGCTTCATCGAGAATGGTCGAGATCGTGCCCTTCATCATGTAATCGGCGCCGATCTCTTTGCCGGGAGCCTTTTGCGTATCCTCGCGGGCATACATCGCCTGTTCTTTTCGCTCGGTGCGCAGTTCGTCCCGCTCGCCCTTCCCCGCCACGAAGGTCACTTTCTGGGAGTTGGTCAATTCACGCTCCAGATCCGTCACAAAGGTCTGGACGCTGATGTGCTCGTGGCTGCTATTCAGGATAGTCCCCACCACCACCACCGGCTGGCGATGCTTCCCTTGCGTAAAGTTGCCCAGCCAGGGATAGCCGAGCGCTTCCTTGACCATGGTTTCCGCCACCATGCGGGAATCCGTATCGTTCCATCGCCCGCTCAAGTCGGTCACGACCCCGGCATCGACTCGCGTGATTTTCGTTTCCTGTCCGCATCCGGACAGGATGAGCCCCACCGCCGCCATGACACCCAGCCATCCGCGCCTCGTTCCCATCACGCCTGTCCCTCCAAGAAACACACGTCCCGCACGTTTGACCTTCTGAGCCTGCGTTACCGGTTCATCCGCTTATCTTCTTCTTTCTCGAGCCGATCGAACATCTTGTCGGCATTCTTCCTGACAAAATCGCGGACCTGCGCGTTGAGCTCCTTGGCCTGCTCCAGATTGTTCTTCATATCTTCCAAGCTCAATTTGGTCAGCACGTAGTAGGTGTTCGTCTTTTCGTCCTTGTAGCGATCGATCGGACGCACACCGCTGAGCGTCGCGGTGGTCACGGTCTTGATGGCCCGCTCGACATTTTGCTCTTCCGTGTTGCGGGTAAAATCACCGGCCGTGGTTGAGGCGGCATAATCCCGCATCAGATAGCCCGTGTAGGTTTCGAAGGTCTTCGCGATCTCGGCGCGCGCGCGATTCTCCGCCGCATCCCAGGCCAGCGGCTCATTCCGCACGCCGACGACCGAACCGACTCCATAGAAGGCCTTGCTGTCCTTTTCATTGAACGCGCCGGATCCTTTCTGCACCCAGTTTGGCGGACCACCACAGGCGGCGAGTCCCATCAAGAGCGCCATGGCCAATCCGATACCGGCCAGTCTCGTCACATGTGCCTGTGCTGTAGCCATCCGATCCTCCTTCGTCACGAAAGATAGTGAATCCGTGCACGTCAGCAAGTCGAGAATTTACGTGAATTCATGCTAACATGCGTCTCCAGATCCGTCAACGCAACGGCTCCGGTACGGTTGACGCAGAGAGGACGTTTCTCTGCGCCGCAACGACGAGATCCACAACGACAGGCGCTCACAAGGGGAGGCATTCACCGTGGCAGACGTTCAGATAGAAGACGGCATCATTAAGATCGCCAATCTCGACATTCAAGATCCCAAGACCGCCGCCGTGCTCGCGGAATACCCGCAAGTCCGCTGGGCCGAGATCACCAGGCGCGCATTGAAGATTGGATTGGGCTATCTGAAGGGCGGAGGAAAGGACTAGCGTTTCGAGGCAGCATCGGCCTCAGTGACCACTGATTTCGCACGTGAGTCGCTTCCGCCCAACTCCAGGTAACGGCGAAACGCCTCGACGGCTTTGGGCTGATCCTTGAGATGATCGGCGTACAGCGTCCCGAGGGAGAAATAGACGTCCTGATACCCGGCATTCACCTTGAGCGCCTGCAACATCGCCTGTTCCGCCTCCGCGAAGCTGCCCCGCTTTTCATAGATCAGCCCGAGCGTGTAGTGCGAATCCGGATTGTCCGGCGCGTGTTGAACGGCAAGCTGCCCGGTGACAAGCGCTTCATCCAGGTTCGGGAGCACCTCCAACCGAAGATAGCTCTTGAGCACATAGGCATTCCCAAACGCCGGATTGTACTCAATCGCGCGATTCAACCGCTCCAGCGCCTCCTCCGTCCGCTTCCCTTCCTGAAGCAGCGCAAAGGCCTGTTCATACTGCGCCCTGGCGGCTTGCTGCCGCTCCGCTGGGGTCTGGGGCCCCGTGCCAAGAGTAAAGGCCGCCTTGCGTCCTTCGATCAGCACTGTATCCCCATCGCCATCGAGCCTGGCACTGATCGGATGCTGCTGGCCTTGCGAGGCACTCGTAACTTCCTTCTCCAGATAGGCCCCGAGCTCGGAGGCCATCAACCACCCGTTCTTATTGAGATCGGCCGCCCCCTGCAACCCAGCCAGCACCGACGCCGTAAAGAGACTCTTCCCCCCGGGACGAAGCGAGACCTCGCCTTTGTCCCCCGCCGTAATCACTTGCGCCGCGCGCCGTTCCGTATCCGCCTCCGGCGATAACCGGCCCTCCAGAGAGAGCTGTTGCGCTGCGGTGGTTTCCCACCCGCGGACCCCCGCGTCGATAATGAGCAACGTATGCTTGGACGCCGACCGGCGGGTGAATTCCTTGAGCTGCTCGAAGGTCACCGACTTGGCGACATTATTCACCTGCGCATCCCACGGCACGAGATAGCCGAGTTCTTTCCCGTCGGCATCCAGCGTGACTCCGGCATGACCGGCAAAAAAGACCACCAGCCGATCCATCCGCCCGACCTTCCGGGGAAGGAAATTCGTGAACACCTGCTGAAGGTGCCTGAAACTGGCGTCCTTGTCATACACTTCAAGGACATCGTCAAACCCCATTTGGCGAAACGCCTGAGCCACGGTCTTGGCATCGTTCACCACACCGGGAATCGGCGGAGCCAAGAGATAGTTTTCAACACCGATGACGACCGCCCAAGACTTGTAATAGAGCCCCTCGGGCTTCCCCAATTGGGCATGGACGGGCTCAACACCGGCGGCGGTGAGAAACGACCATGCGAACACAAGCGCCATCGCGCGTGCCATTCGCAGAGATAGACGTGAAATCAGTCGAAGAGACATTGACATGACCGGCTCCGAGTCAGACTACCCCTCCGCGATTACGGCTGTCAAGAAATCAGCCCTGCCCCGGCGAAACCACCGGCGATGAAGGGTTGCAGGGACGCCCACCTTTCTCCATAATTGGCCGGATCCTTTCGTATCACGCGACTGAGGAGGTAGACGCGTCATGAGTGAAGACATCGAGACCCTCTTAAAAGAAAGCCGGACCTACCAGCCGACCGACAAGACCAAAGCCGCCGCCCATATTCAAGACTACGAAGCCGCCTACAAACAGTCGATCGCCGATCCGGAAGCCTTCTGGAGCGGTGTGGCGAAAGAGCTCGACTGGTTCACACCCTGGAGCAGGGTTCTGGAATGGAACTACCCGCTGGCCAAGTGGTTTGTCGGGGCGACCTGCAACATTTCCTACAACTGTCTCGATCGCCACGTGAAGGGCGGCCGCAAAAACAAAGTGGCCGTCATCTGGGTCGGCGAAAACGACACCGAACGCGTGTTCACCTACGGACAGCTCTATCGCGAAGTCTGCCGCTGCGCCAATGCCCTGAAAAAGATGGGACTGAAAAAAGGCGATCGCGTCACCATCTATCTCCCGAAAATTCCCGAGCAGATCGTTGCCATGCTGGCCTGCGCGCGCATCGGCGCCATCCATAGCGTCGTGTACTCCGGCTTCAGCGCCCCGGCGTTGGCCAGCCGGATTCGCGATGCCGAAGCGCATCTCGTCATCACCGCCGATGTGGGCTACGACCGGGGCAAGGTCATCCCGCTCAAGCCGGTGGTCGATGAAGCCCTGAAGACCTGCCCCACCGTCGAGCGCGTTGTCGTCGTCCGCCGGCAGAAACCGGAGATCGCGCTGGCCTCCCCCAAGGAAATCGATTGGCACGACTGGCTCAAAAATGAAAAACCGGAATGTGAGGCCGCCAAGCTAGACGCCGAAGATCCGCTCTACATCCTCTACACCTCCGGCACCACCGGAAAACCCAAAGGCGTCGTGCACGTCCACGGCGGCTACATGGTGGGCACCTACATCACCGCAAAGTATGTCTTCGATCTGAAGGACGATGATGTGTATTTCTGCGTCGCCGATCCGGGCTGGGTCACCGGCCACAGCTATATCGTCTATGGCCCGCTCTTGAACGGCGCGACGATCCTGACCGCGGAAGGCAAGCCGGACTATCCCAATCCCGGCCGCTGGTGGGATTTGATCGAGCGCTACGGCGTCTCGATTTTCTATACCACCCCCACCGCCATTCGCCTCCTCATGCGCTACGGAGAAGACTGGCCGAAGAAGTTCGACCTCTCGACCCTGCGCATTCTTGGCAGCGTCGGCGAGCCGATCAATCCCGAAGCCTGGGAATGGTTCCATCGTGTCACCGGCGGGGACAAGCCGATCATGGACACCTGGTGGCAGACAGAAACCGGATCCATTCTCATCACCCCTCTGCCGACCGTCCCGCTGAAGCCCGGCTCGGCCACGCGCCCGTTCCTCGGCATTGAAGCCGATGTGGTGGATCGCGAAGGCCACAGCCTCCCGGCCAACGTCGGCGGATTCGCCGTCATTAAGAAGCCCTGGCCCTCCATGATGCGGACCATTTACAAGGATCCGGAACGATACAAGACCTACTGGAATACCATCCCCAACTGCTACACCGCCGGCGACGTGTGCCACAAGGATGCCGATGGCTACATGTGGTTCATGGGCCGCGCCGACGACGTGATCAAAGTCGCGGGAAACCGGCTGGGCACGGCGGAAGTCGAGAGCGCCCTGGTCAGCCACCATGCCGTGGCCGAAGCAGCCGTGATCGGCAAGCCGCACAAGACCGTCGGCGAGTCCATCAAGGCCTTCATCATCCTGAAGCAGGGCGAGACCGAGAGCCCGGAACTGATCCAGGCAATCAAGGATCAGGTCAAGGCCGAGCTGGGGAAAATCGGCGTCCCCTCGGAAATCGACATCGTCCAATCCCTGCCCAAAACCCGCTCCGGCAAGATCATGCGGCGCGTGCTCAAGGCCAAAGAATTGGGCCAGGACCCCGGAGATATTTCGACCATCGAAGAATAACCGCGTCTTGCCACCAGCCACGTGTCAGTGCATCGGAGCCGGCCCGCCTCGGGCCGGCTCCTGTTTCACTCATCACTCAGCCGCAAGAACACCACCCCATCAAGGTCTTCATGTCTCTCATTCGACCCATGTCGCGTCTACCTCATTGCCCTACACACAACCGGCGTCTCCCGACTGTCTGCCTGCTCCTGACCGGGCTCTGCGCCTTGTCCGCCACCGATGTTCTGGCGGGGAACCAGCTCGCCGCCAAACAATCAGCCCAGATACACCAACCCACACCACAGGAAGCCGCCGCCACATTGCTGCGCCAGGCGCAAGCCCTGCGGGCGCAAGGAGATCTGAACGGCGTGATTGCAACGGTACGGCAGGTGCTCGAACGCCAACCCAGCCTGACGGAGGCGCGCTACCTCCTGGCGACGACGCTCGAAGAAACCCACGATCGTGATGGTGCCATTCAAGAGTATGAGACCATCGTCAAACAGTCTCCTGCCCATCTCGAAAGCCATTTTCGCCTCGGCATTCTCTACGGCCAGCTCAACAATTACAGTGCCGCCATTCGGGCCTTGTACGCGGTCTTGAGCCTCAACCCCAACCATATCGCGGCCCGCTTCAACATCGGCCTGGCCTTTCGCAAAACCGGCGACCAGGACTGGGCCAAGCGCCACTTCGAACTGCTCCTCAAGCAGGACCCCGGCCATGCCGGAGCCCATACCACCTTGGGCAACATCTACTACGAGCAAGGCGCCCTCACCCAGGCCATCACCGAATATCGCGCCGCGCTGACCACCGAACCGGGACACCTGCGCGCGCGCCGCAACCTCGCCCTGGCACTGAAACGATCCGGCGACCTTCCCGGAGCGATCGCCGAATACCAAGAGGCGCTGCGCTCACAAAATATGGACCCAACCCTCCATGTCGAGTATGCTGAGACACTCCAGGCCAGCGGGCGAACGACCGAGGCGGCCCACGTCTATCGAGAAGCCCTCGCCCTCGTCCCGCAGACAGGCCATCAGTCAGCACTCCAAGCCCGCATCGAACACCAGTTGAAACAACTGGTGCCTTAGCCGTTCCGTCCCGCCGCCACAAGCGCGGCCATCACTCCGTGACCTGCACCGGCGGCTGACGAGTATCAGCCGTCACACACATGAGGAGATCGACATGAAGAATCGCACTGATGGGAGAGTCCTATGCCTGAGCCTCATCCTGGGACTGCTCGTCATCGTAAGCGGAACCAGCGCCTTCGCGGAATCCAAGAAATCATCCGGAAAGAGCAAGACGGCGACGGGAGCCCCGAAAGGCTCAGCCGGAAAACCCACCTACCAGAGCGCCGAAACCGCCGGAAAGGCTCCTGCCTGTTTCGGAATCGCCCCGACAATCACCATCGTCAGTCCGGATGAAGGAAAGGCCGGAGACAAGGTGACCTTGACCGGTACCAACTTCGGCGTCGCGGAATGTGTGCGCACCGTCTCCTTCGGCCCCGGTCGCACCGCCACATTCAAACTGGAAAACGCCAACACGATTACGACCACCGTTCCAAGCGGCGGACGGAAAGGGATGGCCATCCTCACGGTCACAACCGCGTCCGGCGAAGACTCGAAACCGTTCTTAGTGAAATAACTGCTTAAATCTGGAGCCCTGTTCTTAGCCGAACACCGCGCTAAGAACAGGGAGAACACAAAGAGGCAGGAATCGTTTCAGAATTACACACCCAAGAGAGACTCCCCATTATCCGATTAGGCCGCTGTGAGCCGGACTTTCTCAACTTTGCCGAGTTTCACATGCTGCATGGCTTGCCAAAGATCATAGTTGGACTGCATGGCGAGCCAACTCTCCGGAGAACGGCCAAGAGCCTTGGAAAGGCGTAACGCCATGTCAGGGCTGATACGGCTCGCACCAGTAAGAATGCGATTCAGCGTTGAAGCAGCCACACTGAGCTTCCCGGCCAGTTCGCGCCCGCTCAGGTTATTGGGTTCCAGATAGACCTGGACAATGAACTCACCGGGATGGGGAGGATTGTGCATAGCCATTAGTGGTAGTCCTCATAATCCAAGATGTAGGCGTGTCCGTCTTTGAACTTGAATGTTACACGCCAGTTTCCATTTACCCATACAGACCATCGGCCGCGCTCCAAGCCTTTCAAGGGATGCAGTCTGAATCCTGGAACATCCATATCCTCAATGGACAGCGCCGTATCCAAGGCCGTGACGCCAAGAAAAGACTCCCGGTACATTTTCTTTTCTAGCCTGAAACCGGGCTTCCATTTCCTGCCATCATGCGCAGGTTAGGCCACACCTTTGCGAAGAGTGTAGCGTTTGTCAAACTCCTCAAACACATGAGGGCTGAAGAAGTCTTGTCGTGCGCTCTTTGGATTGTCTGGGTCCAAGAAGCGAGACATGCAGTACTTAGCATCGGCCATCAGAGCCCTGCGGGCGACATGATACTTGTTCGTAACCTTGAAGTCGGAATAGCGCTTCCGAAGCTTCGCAGTAAGCTGGTTGTATGTCCAGGGATAGCGGGCCTTAAACACCTCGTCCTTCAGGAAGACTTTCGGAGCGTCAGGGTCGTCGGTAATCGCCACTCTAAGCCCAGTAGTGGCGTTGGTGCGCTTCATCCGAAGATTCAGGGTGAGTGCAATTTGATATGGATCGTCATCAGCGACCTCGGTGGCTGCTGCCAAGGCCGAAAGGTATCGAATCAATAGGGCTTCATCGCTACTGACAACAATGCTCTCCGCATCGCGAGGTGGCGCAACAAACCCGATGGGCATGAGATAGAGGTGATATTTGGACAAATCGTAGGCAAACCACTCGCGCGCTAGACGAAGGAAGTTTGCGACAGCCGCAGTACCGAACTCAAAGACCTGCTTGGCTAGAAGAGGCCCGGCGGCGATGAAGTGGACGGCATTATCGCGAACCTCTGAGATTGCGTCGAGATTCTTTTTGACACCAGGGGCTAGTGCTGTGCCGCGTTTCTCCAGTGCAACGACGCATTGCCCCAGACCCAAGGTTTGGCAGTTACCGGCCCTGTTGCGCTTCTTGTAGCGCTTCTTCGTCGGCTTTCCCTTCTTGCTTGCCCGCGCCTCATAGACGTAAAGGCACTTGGGATCATTGGAGTGTTCAGTGAGAAGCTTGGCTTTGAGTAGGAGCTCCCATGCATTGAGGACCAGAATGGCGAAGGACTCTTCACGGTAACGAAAGTCAGGTTTGTTGTAGATCTCAATGGCTGCGACCAAGGCAGCCTCAGCCTTCTGGAGGAATCTCTGAGACCGTGTTATCTGAGCCATCGAGTCACCATGCCTGGATGTGGCCTAACGTTCACAATCAGCCACACTCGATTGCGGGCGCCGGATACACTGTATTGTTAGGCAACTTCAGTACAACGTGTTTTGAACCATGTTTTGCCACATTGAATCCCGATCGAGTGGCTTACCATGATAGACCACCGTGCCAAATGTGTCATCGACAACTCGACGCCCCTTCTCATACACATGCACATGAATTCCTTTTTCCTGGGGCCGATTGGCTGTCCATAGCACGGCCGGTGTTGACGACCACAGTTCATACTCAAATCCTGCATAGTCATCAAGGTTGAACGCTCGATCCGGGACAACATAGGTGTTGCTGTTACTAAACCGATCATGCAGTGGTTTCAGTGGCGTGGAGACAATCGGTTCTGGAGTCCAAATACTATCGTTACCGCAGTTGCCACAGAAGTGTTTCTTGTGTGGGCTTATGGCGAAGTCGCCTAAATCTAAGTGCGGGTAGCCACATTTCTTGCAAGTGACACAAGACATTTCACGTCCCTCCTCAAGGGAGCGAACGAATTCAAATGCCGCGGGTGGCGTAACTTGAATCTTCGTGATTTCAGGATTGTCAAACAGCCCCATGTCTTCGTTATAAGAACAAACGATAGCATCAAAGTCCTTGTCTAAAACTTTATTGGAGTTACTGCTGAATCTCTTGTGAACATGAATCTTCGGAGCTCTCTTGGATATGCTTTCACTTGATAGTGCCGGAGGGAGAGAGCACCAAATGCCAATCTCTTCGAAATCCTTGAACTCAATCTCGAGCGGATCGATAACGTAGCTCATCTTTGCAAGATGGTTGCTGCATAAAACTTCTCCAGATTCTGAGGCGGCCGCGTAATCTGCCTTTACGCCCCAGTGAATTTGATGTGTTTTGCAGTACCAGCGTTTGGCGCCGTTTCGGAACTTTCCAGACGGAATTATTTGGCAAGGGAGCACCGCGTCATTTCCAGCCTTTTCCACAAACATCCCGAAGGCTTCTTCTGAACTAACAGCTATATTGCCTATTGTTCTGCCAGGAGCCCAGCACACAGCATCAGCAGCACCATAGGCATCTTGATGAAAGTCGAAATCCTCTTCGTCACCGATCTTGCGAAGAAAATCTTTCTTTGCCATTCCGGTACCCTTGTTTGACCACTCACATTCCCAGACTTCAACCTTCTGTGTTTCTGAGTTGATTCTTCGCGAGTAAAACATTACAGATTCCATCTCCCCAAATGGGGCTAGTTGTCCAAAAGAGTTTAGGCCAATCCGCATAAGAGCCGGATCCGCCATTGCTGCCCGTACAACACGCCGTGAAACCTCACGACGCCCCACAGGGAGCCAATCATGCCACGTGCTGCTGAATGCACCGCTCGATTTCTTCCCCGACGGCCCGCTTCGCCACACGCAGATCGAACTCACTTTGAAGCCCCATCCAGAGATCCGACGACGTTCCCAAATAGCGGCTCAACCGAAGCGCCGTATCAGCCGTGATAGCGCGCTTTCCGTTGACGATCGCGCTGATCCGCCCAGGCGACACGTGGATCTCGCGGGCAAGCCGGTTGATGCTGATCTCCATCGGCTTCATGAAATCTTCGAACAAAATCTCTCCCGGATGAATCGGCTCAAGCACCCGTTTGCGCGCCATGCTGCACCTCAATGATAATCCACGATCTCAACGTCACAGGCATCGCCCTGATCCCACACAAAACAAATCCGCCACTGGTCGTTGATTCGAATGCTGTGTTGCCCCTTTCGGTTCCCGCTCAACGCTTCCAAACGATTTCCAGGCGGGACACGCAGATCATCGAGCGATTTCGCCCGGTGCAACACTAAAAGTTTCCTTCTGGCTATCCGCTCAAACGCACGAAAGCGCGGCACGTCTTCATCGGCAAACAATGACTCGGCCGCCTTTGAGCGGAAGGACCGTATCATGGGGCATCAGTCTATTCCGCGACACGGCATAGGTCAAGCCACGCACTCGCGTTGACCCTGCGTTCCAGGCAAAACCTCAACCTCCCCTCGCCCCTCCTTACGAAGGAGGGGGAACAATATGGATATTACAGGGGCCGCCGAAGAATGTGACCGTGGAGCGTACGCAGAACCGCTGAAGACATCAGATCAATCCCCGCTTTTGCAGATAGTCCTTATCGATGATCGGCGTGGTTTTCGGAAGCTGGCTGCGTTCTTGGAGGAGGCGTTCGACGTATTTGCCGATGAGGTCGGATTCGAGATTGACAGGATCGTTGACCTGTTTGAGGCCGAGCGTGGTGACTTTGGCGGTATGGGGGATGATGGCGACCGAGAACCCGTGAGCGGATACGTCGTTGATCGTCAGGCTGATGCCATCGACGGTGATGGAGCCTTTCACCACGCAGTAGCGCAGCACTTCCGGTTGGGCTTCGATCGTAAAGAAAATCGCGTTCCCTTCCTGATGCCGGCTCCGAATCGTGCCGACACCATCGACGTGCCCCGCCACCAGATGGCCGCCGATGCGCTCGTTGAGCTTCATCGCCCGTTCGAGATTCACCGGGGCCCCGGCGGTGAACTGGCCGAGCGTCGTGACCGAGAGCGTTTCCGGCGAGACTTCGACGGTAAAATTGTTTTCCCCCTTCGAGATCGCCGTCAGACAGACCCCGCTCACACTCACACTGTCGCCGATCTTGAGATCGCTCATGACGAGTGACGCCAGAATGGTCATCTTCGTCCCGGCCAGCGTCTTTTCCAGTGAAATAACCGCGCCCATTTCTTCCACAATGCCGGTGAACATCAGGTGTTCCTCATAACGATAGGATTAGGGCCATCACAGCCTGCATATCATTTCCCGCGCCATTATAGCATCGGCCTATTTATTCCTCATCGTGATCCAGAACGACGCTGCCGCCAGCAATTGGATGCCCGCGATGATCGCAAAGGCGCTGGAATAGCTCATGCGCTCGATGAGCACACCGGCCAACAGTGGCCCGCTCGCGTGGCCGATATCCATAATCGTCCCCTGCATGCCCATCCCCGCCCCCAGCGTCTTGAACTCGGAGCTATCCGCCACCAGCGCCGACGAAGACGAGGAGACCACGGCTTCACCGAATCCAAACCCAGCCGACAGCAGGAGCAAGACGGGAAAGAGCGCAACATGCGGCATCAAGACGAACGTGGCCGCGCAAATCAGCAGCCCGATCACGATCAGCGGCTGCCGCCCCATTCGGTCTGACACCCGTCCCATAATTGGCTTTGAGAAGAACGATGTCGCCGCTTGGACGGTGAACAAGAGCCCCACCTCGCCGGGATTCAACCCCGCCGCCACACCATAGAGCGGCAGAAAGGCCATCAACGCGCCATTGGCAATCATCTTCGCGCCGTCCGTGGAGCTCGTGATGAGCACTTTGCGATTCCTGGCCACCACGACGAAGCCCTTCCACATCTCGGCCAGAAGCGGCTGCATCCCCTTCTGTTGCACTCGCGGCGTCGCCACATCCAGATGCAGACTGTAAAACAGCACGATCGCCACGCAGCCGAAGACGCCGGCCGTGATAAACGACCAATTGAATCCTGCCGCATAGACGAGATACCCACCGATGAAGGGACCGAGCAGCGCCCCTGACTGGGTGCAGGCCGTATAGGTGCCGAGCGCGGCCCCGCGCCGCTCGCGATAGAGTTCCGCCACGGTCGCCAGCGCGCTGGGGGCGAAAATTGCTGTCGCCAATCCATGCACGAACCGCAACGCAGTGAGGGTATTCAGATCCGTGATGAAAGGATACAAAAACGGCGGCAGGCCGAAGGCCACGACGCCGATCCGTAAGAGAAAGCGGCGGCCATAGATATCGGACAGGGCCCCGGACGGGAGCTTGAGCAACACACCGGTCAAGGTCGAAACCGATACGATCAAGCCGATGCGCTCCGGGCCGGCCCCCAGCGATTCGGCAAACAAAGCCAGCACCGGCATCCGCACCATGTTGTAGCTGATGAAGCAGAAGATTCCGACGGTGCAGATCAAGAGAAAGCTGCGTGACGCGATCATGGGAACGTTCGCCTCCTTCGGCTTGTGCCGCAGAAGTCCGGCGCGCCTCGCCTTGAACGCATGATGGCCGCGTCGATCATGGCGCCGGCTTCGGCACCTGAATGGCCAGCTGCACCGGAAAGAGCTGGCGGGCATCGTGGCGCGCACGCGCCTGCCGCAGCAGCGTCTCGACCGCCGGCGTGAGCATGCCCTCGAACGACACCTGTTTATTGGTAACCACGGTCACCGGCTTGGAGAAATCGACGAGTTGGTCGTTCAAGAACAACGTATAGCGCCGGACCAGGCCCGTTTCGACTTCGATGCGATTGGGCGCCGTCACTGAGGCGTCCAGTCTGGCATAGCGCTTTTTCTTCGTCAGCTCGTCGTGCTTGGAGACCAGATCGTCGGAAAATGCGGCGATCGCATCGGTCGCGTCGATCCTGCCCCAGCCGAAGGATTGAAAGTGACTGGCTTCCCGCACCACCGTGATCGTGGCGGGCACCGGATTTCTCCGCTGGGCGTTGAACCACGCGATGAGATCGGGCAATTCTTCTCGGGGGAAGAAATGGCCGCCGGCCATGGGATGTTCGCGCTGGTGCTCCCGATACACATGCGGATAGCCGATCGCCGCCAGCTCGCGCGAGATCGTCCGGCTCAATTCGACCGGCATCACCTGATCCTTGGCCCCGTGAATGATATACACCGGCGTCGTCCGGAGATTGGCGAGAAACGGCATGAGCACGTCGTCAAGCCCGCTCGCCATCGGCGCGAGGCCGGCGAAGCGCGGCGCATGGTGCATCCCGATCAGCCAGGTGCCGATGCCGCCGTTCGACATGCCGGTGAGAAAGACGCGATCCGGATCGACGTGGTACTTGGCCTGCACCAGTTGCATGAGCGTGAGCACCAGCTCCTCCGCGCGCCGGGTGAACCAGGCCCCGGCGGGGAAGGTCGGGCAGACCAGAAGATAGTCGTTGCCTAACCGGCTCTGCCACCGTTCGAGATAGGCCTCTCCGGTGAAGCCTGCTCCGTGCAGACACACCACCAGCCCATAGGCCTTCGACGGCTCATAGGTCAGGGGGACGGAAAACGCATAATGATAGGTCCGTTCGCGAACGACGACCTGTTCATCCGGCATGATGCCAACCGGCTGCGGATCATAGACGCGGCTGGTCTGAATGGTGCGCGTAATCAGGCCGGTTGTCGCATCCGGATTGGCGAGCAGACGCTGCAGCGTGGCCTCAGCCTTCGCGCCATCCGGCTCATCGAGGTACGAGAAGATCTCGGCGGCCAAATCCGTGGCCTGCGGGGCAGGCTCTTCCGCCTGCACCGCTTCACCAGCCAGGCAGAGGATACAGAGCAGGAGCAGGCCGCACCGCCACCGTCCTACAGGATCGCGCTTCGATTGCCTGGGCATGGAATATTATAGGTCGCCCTCGACGACGACATCCTTTCCCAACAATCTGGTTTGCACCTGTTTCAATTTCCACGCATCGGCCAGGCGGCGCGGGCTCGCTCCGCCGATGACGCCCTTGGATTGCGCCCCGCCCAGAAGCGTCGGCGCGACATACAAGCGCACATGGTTCACCAGCTTGGCGTTGAGGAACGCGGCATTCAGCTCTCCGCCTCCCTCCACCATCACGGAGGTCATCCCGCGTTGACCGAGGAGGGCAAGAAACTGTTTCAGCGAGACGCGTCCTCGCTCGCCAGGAAGCACCAGCACCTCAATCCCCAATTGCTCCAGCGCCCGCAGGCGAGCCTTTGGCGCGGCGTCAGTGGTCGCGATGATAGTCTTTGCCTGACGCTGTTGTGTAAGGATCTTTGCCGAACGAGGGATGCGCAGACGGCTGTCGATCACAATGCGGCACGGTTGTGTGGCTGCCAGGACGGTCAACCGGGGCGGCCTGCGCGCAGTCAGCGAAGGATCATCGTGCAGCACCGTGCCGATGCCCACGATCACCCCATCGACGGCGCTCCGCAGTTGATGGACTTCCCGCCGCGATTGCAGTCCCGTAATCCACTTCGACTCGCCGCCGGCCGTCGCAATCTGTCCATCCAGGGTCATCCCGGCTTTGACGATGACGTACGGCCGTGTGGTGCGCACCCAATGCCCATAGGCTCGATTGAGCGTCTCCGCCTCCCGCCTGGCCACTCCGACCGTCACGGCCAACCCTGCACGGCGCAACTGCGCGACCCCCTTGCCGCGCACCAGTGGATTGGGATCGACCATCGCGACGACCACGCGGCGCACGCCGGATTGAATCACCGCCGGCACACAGGGCGGCGTGCGCTTCTTGAGATGGCTGCAGGGCTCGAGGGTGACGTACAGCGTGGCGCCTGTGGCGCGACTCCCGGCCTGGCGGAGGGCCAGCACTTCGGCATGGGCTTGGCCCGCGGCATGGTGATAGGCCTGGCCGACGACGCGGCCCTTCGAAACGACAACAGCCCCAACCATCGGGTTGGGGCTGGTCTTACCTTGGCCCTTCTCGGCAAGCCGAAGAGCCTGCATCATGTACTGCTGATCGTGTGTACGCTCAGTCACCGTTTCTTACGGCTGACAGATGACTTCTTGGGCGCCGGCTTGGCCCGCTTCGCGGACTTGGCAGGCTTCGCCGCCTTCACGGATTTCGTGGCCTTGGCACGGGCCGGCGCGGCTTTCTTGGCTGCCGCCGGCTTGGCGTCACCTTCGGCAATCGCGGCCTGCGCCGCGGCCAATCGCGCAATCGCCACACGGAATGGCGAACAGCTCACATAGTCCAATCCCAGCTGGTGGCAGAATTCGACGGAGCTCGGATCGCCGCCATGCTCACCGCAAATCCCCAGCTTGATGCCGGGCCTGGTCTGGCGTCCGCCGGCGATGGCCATTTTCATCAACGACCCCACCCCCTCGCGATCCAGTACGGCAAAAGGATCGGACTCCATAATCTTGACCGTCCGATAATGGTCGATGAACTTGGCGGCATCGTCACGGGAGAATCCGAACGTGGTTTGCGTGAGGTCATTGGTCCCGAACGAGAAGAACTCCGCTTCCTGCGCGATGCGATCCGCGGTCACCGCCGCGCGCGGCAGCTCGATCATCGTCCCCACCAGATAGGAGAGTTTCACGTTGTAGCGCTTCATGGTCTCCTGGGCCACTTCGCGAATGAGATCCTTCTGCGATTTCATCTCGGAGACCATGCCCACGAGGGGGATCATGATCTCCGGCACGATCTTCTTGCCTTCCTTCGCCAGTTCGCACGCCGCTTCGATGATGGCCCGCGCCTGCATCTTGGTGATCTCCGGCATCGTGATCCCCAACCGGCATCCGCGCAGCCCCAGCATGGGATTGAATTCATGCAACTCCTCAACCCGCTCGAGCAGACGGCGCTGCTCTTCCAGCTTCGCCCCATCCTTCCCCGTCAATTCCAATTGCGCGATCTCGACCATCAAATCCTCGCGCTTCGGCAGGAACTCGTGCAGCGGCGGATCGAGCAGGCGGATCGTGACCGGATACCCCTGCATTTCACGATACAGCCCGATAAAGTCGGCCTTCTGCAGCGGCAAGAGCTGATCGAGAAACTTTTCCCGCTCCTCCTTGGTCCGCGCCAGAATCATTTTCTGCATGATCGGAATCCGGTCTTCGGCAAAGAACATGTGCTCCGTGCGGCAGAGGCCGATGCCCTCGGCGCCGAAGCCCCGCGCAATCTTCGCCTGATCCGGCACATCCGCGTTGGAACGAACCCGGAGCGTCCGCATGCTGTCCGCCCACGACAGGATCGTGGCAAACAACTGGTACTTCTCCGACTTCTTCGCGTCCAGCTTGCCCTGCACCACCTGAATGATCTCGGACTCCATGACGGGAATATCCCCGTCATAGACGTTTCCCGTCGAACCATTCACCGAAATATAGTCGCCTTCATGAAACACCTTCGCGCCGATCCGGACCGACTGCGAATCGATGACTTCCACCGCCTCGCAGCCCGCCACGCAGACTTTGCCCATCTGCCTGGCCACCACCGCCGCATGCGACGTCATGCCGCCGCGCGCCGTGACAAACCCGGTCGCGGCGTTCATCCCATGTATATCATCGGGACTGGTTTCATCCCGGACCAGCACCACGCGATCCCCAGCCGCCTTCATCTCCACGGCACGATCCGGCGTCAACGCAATCTTTCCTGCTGCGGCCCCGGGCCCCGCCGGCAACCCTTTGCCCAACGGCGTCGCGCGGGAGACTGAGTCCGTGTCAAAAATAGGATAGAGATATTGCGACAATTGCTCCGGCCCGACGCGCTGCACCGCTTCACGTTTCGAGATCAGACCTTCCTTGACCATCTCGACGGCGATGCGCACCGCCGAAATGCCGGTCCGCTTCCCAACGCGCGTTTGCAGCATGTAGAGCTTGCCCTCCTGGATGGTGAATTCCAGGTCGAGCATGTCGCGGTAGTGTTTTTCCAGTTTCTTATAGGTCGCCTCAAGATCTTTATAGGCGGCCGGCACGGTGCGAGCGAGTTCGGTCACCGGCAGCGGCGTGCGAATGCCCGCCACCACGTCTTCACCTTGGGCGTTCATCAAACATTCGCCGAAAAACTTCCGTTCGCCGCTGTTGGGATCGCGCGTGAAGGCCACGCCGGTGCCGCTGGTGTCGCCCATATTGCCGAACACCATCGCCACCACATTGATCGCGGTCCCCCAGTGGTCCGGAATGCCGTTCAACCGGCGATAGGTAATGGCGCGTGCACCGTTCCAGGAGGAGAACACGGCGTTGATCGCCATCCGCAGCTGCTCGTTGGGATCGTCCGGGAAGTCTTTGCCCGTCTCCTCTTTCACGAGGGATTTGAACCGCGCCACGAGATCGCGCAAGGCGCCCGCGTCCAATTGCGTTTCGTGCGCGACACCCATTTCTTCTTTTTTGTGATTCAGAATGGCTTCGAAATGTTCGCGCGGCACGCCCATCACGATGCTGCCGAACATCGTGATGAACCGGCGGTAGCTGTCCTGGGCAAACCGTTCATTGCGCGTCTTGGCGGCCAGCCCCTCGACCGTTTTCAGCGTCAGGCCGACGTTTAAGACGGTATCCATCATGCCGGGCATCGAGGCGCGCGCGCCGGACCGCACAGACACGAGCAGCGGCTTCTCGGGATCGCCGAACCCCATGCCCATCGACCGCTCGACCCGCTTCAGTGACGCCAGCGCCGCTTCCCACATGCCGGGCGGATACTTCTTCCCCAGCTTGTAATATTCCACGCAGGCTTCGGTCGTGATCGTGAATCCAGGGGGAACCGAAATGCCGAGGTTGGTCATCTCCGCCAGGCCGGCACCCTTGCCGCCCAGCAGCTCTTTCATGTTCGAGGTGCCTTCCGCCTTGCCGTCACCGAAGTAGTACACGTATTTCTTTGCCACGCCTGACTCTCCTTTGCGATCGACTGACGAGATCTAGACTGATGGTCTGGTTGCGGCTAATTCCAGGTGCAGCCGGTACCGATTGACAAGATAGCGGCGCGTCAGCATGCCAAACAGGATGATCGCGGCCACAAATCCCACCCACCAGACCAAGCGATAGTCGGCCCGGATGCCGTGGTCCATGTAATAACGGCCATCGGGGCCTTGACGCACTGTTGTATGTGTATCGAGGACATGGGGTGTGCCTGTCGGATCCGACAAGTTGATCCACTCGGAACAGAGACGGATCGGTTCAGTTGCACCCGCAAGACGCTGCCAACTCAACCGCAGACAGACATCCGCTTGCGGATTGAACTGATCCGGCGTCCGCACTAACTCATCCAGATTGACGCCGCTCACCCGCATGCCCAACAGGAACAGGCCGTTGCACACCAGAATCAGAACGACGGTCACGCCGATCGTAAACCGCCGCACCCGTGCCTGGCGAGACGCCTCGTCACCTGCCGCCATACCCCCAACTGTGGAAGGGGAATCCTGCGCCATGCCTTCATGCCCTGCCTAGCTCCCTTGTACCACAATCTGGGAGAAGTCCGCGAACGACATGAAGAACTCGTCCACCGCTTTCAGCAGCGAGAGGCGGTTGCTGCGCACCGCCTGGTCCTCGGCATTCACCATCACCGCGGCAAAGAAGGCATCGATGGCCGGCTTGAGCCGGACCAGCGATTCCAAGGCTTTGCCATACTCACTCGCCCGCATCGACGCCCCCATGTTGTCCCGCTCATCCGACACCGCCTTGTGCAGCGCGGACTCGGCAGGGTCTTGAAACACGGAGGGGTCCACCGGACGGCGCTCCCACTGCTCTTTCTCCACCAGCCGATGGGCGCGCTTGAATCCGACGATCAAGGGATCGAACTCGGCCCGGGTGGTGACCGCGTGCAACGCCTGCATCTTGGCCAGCAGATCCCGCAGATCGAACGACTGGCGGTCCGCCGCACCGACGACGGCATTCACCACATCGTCCCGCAACCCGTGCATCGTGCGGGCATAGTGCCGGACCCGCTCGAACACAAATTCAACCAGGCGTTGCTGGCCATCGCCTTGGTTCGCCCCAGGCTTGAAGCCCGCCGCCGCGACAATCGCTCTGGCCTCACCGAGCGCCCGGCCGAGGTCCACCCGCACAAGCCCCTCCAGCAGAATGCGCACGATCGCCGTCGCATGGCGGCGCAAGGCGAAGGGATCTTCCGATCCTGTCGGCACCATTCCAACATGAAAAAATGAGGCGAGACTATCCAGCCGATCGGCGAGAGACAACACTTGGGCTTCGATCGATTCAGGAATCGGCCCTTCCATTGAGTGCGGCCGATAGTGCTGAAGAATCGCCTCACAGACCGCCGGATCTTCTCCGTCATGCCGGGCGTAGTAGCCGCCCATGATCCCCTGCAATTCCGGGAATTCTCCGACAATCCCGGTCAACAGGTCCGCTTTGCACAAGGTTCCGGCCCGCTCACACACCTGAACGACGGAGTCCTTGAGCCCGGCCGACCTGGCCAGCATTGCCGCAATGGCAGCCACCCGCTCCTGCTTCTGCCCCATCGTTCCGATCTTTTGATGGAACGTCACCCCGGCGAGTTTGCCGACACGATCCTGCAGTGGCGACGTCCGGTCATCGTCATAGAAAAATTTGGCATCCGCCAATCGCGCCGCGAGCACCCGTTCGTTCCCTTCGCGGATCAACCCCATATCCTTCACGCGATTGTTGGTGACCGCGATGAAATGAGCCGCCAGCTTGCCGCTTTTCTTGTCCCGCAACGAGAAGAACCCCTGATGCTCCTTCATCGAGGTGATCAGAATTTCTTCCGGCACATCAAGATACATGTCTTTGAACGAACCAATGATCGCATTGGGCCACTCTGTGGTGGAGACCGCCTGATCGAGCAGCGCCTCATCCTGATTGAGGACAAAGCCCGTCTTCTTGCAGAGCGTGGCGATCTGCTCCTGAATCATGGCGCGCCGGCGCGCCGGGTCGGGAATCACGCCCTGCTTTTCAAGCGCCTTCACGTAGGTCGCGCAATCCCGCACGGCCACGCCTGGCTTCCCGCCGAGCACCCGATGGCCCCTCGTCCGATTCCCGGCCTTGATCCCGGCGGCTTCAACGGGCAGCACGGCTCCTCCATAGAGGACGACCAGCCAGCGCACCGGACGCGCAAAGCGCACCCCCGCCTCATTCCATTTCATCGCTTTCGGGAACGACAGCTTGGCCACCAACTGCGGCACGAGTTCCGTCAACACGACTTTCGCAGGGCGCCCCTCTTCCCGCTTGACGGCGAAGAGATACTCGCCCTTCGGCGTCTGGCGGACCTGGAGGTCCTGCACGGCCACCCCCTGCCCGGTCGCGAACCCCATAGCTGCTTTGGTCGGCTGCCCCGCCTGATCGAAGGCCACCGTCTTTGACGGCCCCATGGCCTCTTTCATAACCGAGGCCTGCTGCGTGGCCAGCCCTTCCACCACCAGCGTCAAGCGCCGCGGAGTGCCCAGAGTGCGGACCCCCGAGAAGGTCAATCGCTGTTCGGCGAGCAGCCGTTCGGCAGAGTCTTTCAGGCTGGCCAACGCGGGACTGATGAACTGATAGGGCAGCTCTTCAACCCCGATCTCCAACAACAACTCCGCCGTGGATGGCGCAGCCCGTCTCACAGTTTTCTTGGGAGCGGCCTTCGCACGAGACATCTTCTTGGTCTTCGGCATGGGTGAGTCTTTGGACGGTTAGGATTTGGTGGATCTGGACACTGATCGCGCACTGCCGGCCTTATGCCCGCTGCGATTCAAGAGCGGATGCCCCATCGCAGCCCGTTCCTCGATATACCGTTCGGCGCATTGTCTGGCCAACGCTCTGACTCGCGCGATGTAGCCCGTTCGTTCGGCCACGCTGATCGCCCCGCGGGCATCGAGCAAATTGAAGACATGCGAGGACTTGATGCAATAGTCGTAGGCCGGCAAGGTCAGCCGCTTGTCTGTTTGGACCAGCAGCCGCTTGCATTCCGCCTCATACGACTGGAAGGCCTGCATCAGCATCTGCACATCGCCTTCTTCAAAGTTATAGCGCGAGCCCTGTACTTCCGTCTCATGGTGAATATCGCCATACTTAATTGAGTCGGTCCAGGCCAGGTCGAACACATTGTTGACCTGCTGCAGGTACATCGCGATCCGTTCCGTGCCATACGTGATTTCGCCGGTAATAGGGCTCAGTTCGATCCCGCCGATTTCCTGAAAATACGTGAATTGAGTGATTTCCATGCCATCGAGGCGCACTTCCCATCCCAACCCCCAGGCGCCAAGCGTGGGCGATTCCCAGTCATCTTGAATAAATCGAATGTCGTGCTGTTTGGGATTGATGCCGAGCTGGGCCAGACTTTCCAAATACAATTCCTGAATGTTGTCCGGCGCAGGCTTCAGCACCACCTGATACTGATAGTAATGCTGCATGCGGTTGGGATTTTCCCCATACCGGCCATCGGTCGGCCGGCGGCAGGGCTGCGGATAGGCGGCACGCCAGGGCTCGGGGCCCAGTGAACGCAGAAAGGTCGCAGGATGGAAGGTACCCGCTCCCATTTCCATATCGTAGGGCTGATGGATCACACAGCCCCGATCAGCCCAAAACCGGCTTAGTGAAAGGATGAGATCCTGATAGGTCACAGAAGATCCCGTCGTCGTAAAAAAGAAGTGTGCATCAACTCAGTCGGCCATTCAAAAACGGAGCGCCAAGCTAACAAGAATAGTTTCGCCCTGTCAAGAAACATTCCCTCATGGATCAAAGAGTTGCAGCGCGATTTTCCCGATTGCACCAGTTGAAATCTCCGCACAGCAATTCGCGTCTGCCCGCTCTCCCCACAAACTCATACCTTGACGGAGATCATGAAACTACACTAATGTCTGAAAACTTGACAAAGTCAGTTGGCAATCGATCACCATCTCTTCATTATGAAGCTTTCGAAGAAAAGCGAATACGGGCTCCGCGCGCTGATCGAGCTGACGCTGGCCTACAATCGCACCACCCTCCAGCGTCACGAAATCGCGGAGCGGCAGCATATTCCCGCCGAATTCTTAGAGCAGATTCTTCTCGTGCTCAAACGTATGGGCCTTCTGGCCAGCCGGCGCGGGATCAAAGGCGGCTACCAGCTGATCAAACCTCCCGAATCGATCACCCTGGGACAAGTCATTCGCATGCTCGACGGGCCTCTCGCCCCCATACCCTGCGTCAGCAAAACGGCCTATCAGAAATGCAGTGATTGTCCGTATGCCTCAACGGCATCCTGTCCGCTTCAGCACGTGATGGGCAATGTACGCAATGCGATCGCCGATATTTTAGACCACTATACATTGAAGGATTTTGCCCAGGGACGACCGCAGGAAGAACCGTAACCAGTTTCTCCTGCGCCAGACGCGCAGGGCAATGCAAGGAGTGCATGACCATGGCTGACGAAATCCAGGGAACGGAATCCCACCTACGGAGCGTGATCAAGGGAATCAGCTGGCGTGTGCTGGGAACCATCGATACGATGATTCTGAGCTATCTGTGGACCGGCAGCATCAAGACCGCGACCCTGATCGGATCATCGGAAGCAATGACCAAAATCTTCCTCTTCTGGGCCCATGAGCGCGTCTGGCACAAAATCCGGTGGGGCCGGATCACGCCACCCACCAGTTCACCCTAGCATTGTTCAAACATCACGCTATTTGGCTGGGAGGCCCATCGATTTTCGCCGGAACACGGCAGATTCGACCGAACCACCCAGCCCTTAGAACCACTGCATAAACCATCTCCTCCAACCTTCACCAACACACACCTGAGAACAGATGCGGACTTTGCGTGAGATCCGCACCCGCTCCCATTTCGTACACTCATCCTCTCTCTCTAGAACGTCTCTGCATCATGGCACTCATCCTTAGCCATTCAACACCCTTCCGTTCTGTCCGTAACACGTTCTCTTAACCGCGCACGATCAAGCGCGCGGATGGCCTCATGCGATAAGACCACCAATTTTACCGATAGTTAGAGGTTCAGCCCGCAGATAATTACATCCCCACATAGCGTAGGGATTTCCCTTCACAAACACCCACCCCGTACAATTTTTACCGCTCGCCAAAACTAAATCTTCAATAAAAACAATACGTCACGATCGGCACATAAGTTGCTCAAGACTAGGTCTAGTTCACGATGCAGGGCCATGACATCCGATTAGGCCCGGTCATTTCTAAGAGGTGAATACATGGGAGCTCATATCACGCACTTAAGAGCCGCTCTCTCTTCTTCAAAAAGAGACAGCACCCTCAGCCGTTTTTCTCTTGGAAAGCATCATCCAGCAGCAGGATGCCAGCTCCTGCTCCAATCAGTTGCTGCCTGCCTAGTCATTATCACCGCCACCCTTTTGACAGGCTGTGCGGGAGGTGGCGAGGGAGCCCCTTCTATTTCCAGCACCCCTGGCACTTCAAGCGTTGCAGGAGCCACCGCTACCCTTGCGTGGGATCCCGTCGCAGACCCAACCGTGTCCGGCTATTACGTGCACTACGGAACGCAATCGCCCGGGCAATCGGGGTCCTGCTCCTACCAGTACTCACAGTTTGTCTCCTCGCCGACTGCGACAGTGGCCAATCTTTCCCGCAATACCACCTACTATTTTGCCGTCAGCGCCTACAACGGATTGGAAAGCGCCTGCTCCACCGAAGTGGCGACGACGACTCCGATCTAAGCCAGTCTCCATTACCTCCTTCCAATGATCCAGTGTCCTTGCTCAACCTAGATCCGCCTCTTTGAACCTATCCTGTACGCCGTCGAGGCCCCAACTCCCCAATGCTGAATGATCCCTTCATTGACTCCCGGAATTCGTTTTGTTAGCCTCATGCTCCGCGGCCTTCCTGCCAATCTCTGAAACAGAGATGCATGCGCCGGCATCCGTGATATTCAATTCCTGAAAGGAGTTCCGATGGCCAGTTCAGCCGTTTCACCCGACACGCTCAATGCGCTGCACAACAAGGCGACCCACCTCCGCATTGAGAGCGTTCGGGCAACCTCTGAGTCAGGCAGCGGCCATCCCTCCAGCTGTTGCTCCGCCGCCGACATCGTGGCGGCACTCTTCTTCTCCGTCATGCGCTATGACCCCAAGAATCCCAAGGCACCAAACAGCGACCGGTTTGTCCTTTCAAAGGGCCACGCCGCGCCACTCTTATACGCAGCCTGGGCGGAAGCGGGACTCTTCCCCAAGAGCGAGCTCTTAAAACTACGGACCCTGGCATCCGATCTGGAAGGACACCCCACGCCGCGCCTGCCCTTTGTTGACATGGCAACGGGTTCGCTGGGCCAGGGGCTCCCCGTGGGAATCGGCATCGCGTTGAATGCCAAGTCCGTCGATAAACTCGACCATCGCACCTACGTCCTCATGGGCGACGGAGAATCCGTCGAGGGATCCGTCTGGGAAGCGGCGGAAGTCGCGCGCCATCACGGCCTGGATAATCTCTGCGCCATCGTCGATGTGAACCGGCTGGGACAGAGTGATCCGACGATGCTGCAGCATAATATGGAGGGGTACCGCGCCCGCTGGTCTGGGTTCGGCTGGCACGCGATCGTGGTCGATGGACACGATATGGCCGCCCTCCTTGCCGCGTTCGATGAAGCCGCGCGCACCAAAGGCAAACCTACCGTCCTGCTCGCCAAAACGTTCAAGGGCCACGGCATTTCATTCATGGCAGACAGCCCAAGCTGGCATGGCAAGCCAGTCCCCAAAGGAGAAGAGACCCAAAAGGCCATCGATGAATTGACCAAGCAACTGAAGCCGGCGACCGGGACTCTCCAGATCACGAAACCGGCGGCCACAACAATAGCCGCGCCTACAGTCACCGCGCTCCCCCCCTCTCCCTACAAACCGGGCGATGCCGCAGCCACGCGCGAGGCCTTTGGGGCAGCCCTCGAAGCCTTGGGCGGCGTGAACTCCTCGGTGGTCGGCCTGGATGCCGATGTGAAAAACTCGACCTACACCGACAAGTTCGGCAAGAAATTTCCCAACCGCTTCTTTGAAAACTTCATCGCCGAACAAAATATGCTTGGCGCAGCGGCCGGCCTGGCGGCCTGCGGCAAGGTGCCTTTCGTCGCCACCTTTGCGGCCTTTTTCACGCGCGCCTACGACTTCATTCGCATGGCCGCCATCAGCCAATCCAACATCAAACTGGTGGGCACGCACGTCGGCGTCAGCATCGGCGAAGACGGCCCGTCGCAGATGGGGCTGGAAGATATTGCGATGATGGCGGCCCAGCCGGGCGTGGTTGTCCTCTATCCCTCGGACGCCACCTGCACCTATCGCCTCGTCGAAGCGGCCGCCAACCATCGCGGGATGGTGTACATCCGCGCCGGACGTCCGAAATCGCCGGTCCTCTATGGCGCAGACGAAACATTTCTCATCGGCGGCAGCAAGGTGCTCAGGAAAAGCGCGAACGACGCGTTGACGATCGTCGCAGCGGGCGTCACCCTCTTCGAAGCCCTCAAGGCGCACGATCAATTGAAAGCGGCGGGCATCGCCGTGCGCGTGGTCGATCTCTACAGCATCGCCCCCATCGACCGCGCCACGCTCCTTGAAAGCGCACGCGCCACACAGGGGCGCCTGCTCACCGTCGAAGACCATTATGCGCACGGCGGCCTGGGCGACGCGGTCCTCAGTGCCGTCGGGACGGAAGGCATCAAGGTCCACAAGCTGGCCGTCCGCACCATTCCCCACAGCGGCAAACCCGACGAACTCGTCGATCACTTTGGCATCGGAGCACGGTCCATTGTCGAAGCGGCCACACACATCGTCAAGTAACCGCGCGAGTTCATCGCCCCCGGATGAACTCGCGCATATCCCGCTGCTGAACATTCTCTCCAGCGCAGACCGCCAGCGTGTACTGCAAGACTTAACCGAGCAACGCTACACCAAAAAGGACGTGATCTTCCGGGAAGGCGATCCGACAGAATACTTTCATATCGTGAAGGAAGGCACGGTGAAATGCGTAAAATCGTCGCCGGATGGAAAAGAATGCACCCTCAAAATGCTCATGCCGGGCGACCTCTTTTGTTGTGACGCCGCCGCGTTCGAAGGCACCGCACACCCCGGCACGGCTCAGCCCATGGGCGATGTCAGCATCCTCCGCATGAACAAGAAAGCGTACTTCGACATGCTGCGGCGGAATCCGGAAGCCGCCATCGAAGTCATTAAACATTTGGGGAATCGCCTGAACGAAGCCCAAGAGAAGGCCAAAGTCCTCGCACTCGACCGAGCCGACCAGCGGCTCGCGTCGTTGCTGGTAGACCTCGCCACTCGCAATGGCATCCAGTCCCCCCAAGGCCTCATGCTCCCGATGCGCCTCACCAGACAGGACATGGCCAATATGGTGGGCACAACCACTGAAACCGCCATTCGCATCATGAGCCGATTCAAGCGCGACCGCCTCGTCTCCGGCACTGCAACCCGCCTCATCATCCTGAATCTTGACCGCTTAAAAGCGCTTGCCTCCTCCTAACCAATTGAAAATATTATACTCACGAATATTCAAAAATATGACCTGCGTCATATTACTTTCCCAATAACCTCCGTATCCTCTCCCATACAAGCTGGCGCTTGGATTGGGCATTAAAGCCCGCAGACGTTCACCGGACGCATAAGTCGTTCTTTCAACCATACCGAGAGGAGTACACCATGAACAGGCATAGATCACAGCAGTTCGTCGCCATGACGGGAGCGATCGCCATCGCCCTGGCCGGCACGTTGGGACTGTCATCCGCCGCTCTGGCCAAAACCCATGACATTCACATGACTGCCGTCGAATCCGACATCGTCATCGATGGCGGAGGGGAGAAGTATGCGGCCTGGACGTTTAACGGCACCATGCCAGGGCCGGTCGTCCGCGTGACCGAAGGCGATACGATTAACTTTACCCTGACCAACCCGGCCACGAACAAGAATCCGCATGCCATGGACTTCCATGCGGCGGAAATCGACTTCTTGAAGAATTACAAGGCCATCAATGCCGGCGAAACCATCAGCTACACCTTCGTGGCCAAGAAACCCGGCATCTTCTTCTATCACTGCGGCGCGCCGCCCATGATCCAGCACATCGCCCGAGGCATGTTCGGCGCCATCATCGTCGATCCGAAGGATGCGTCCGTTTGGCCCAAGGCGGATCGGGAATATGTGTTGGTGCAATCAGAGTTCTTCAAGAACCCCAACGATGTGCAGGCGATGTTCGACCGGAAGTTCGATGGCGTCATGTTCAACGGCGGCATCTTCAAGTATCACCCGTTTGTCACGGGCGGCGGAAAGCTCGATGCGAAGCCGGGAGAGCGGGTGCGCGTCTATTTCGTGAATGCCGGGCCGAATGAATTCTCCGCCTTCCACCCGATCGGCGAGATCTGGGACAACGTCTACGAGAGCGGCAACCCGGCCAACAATCTCAAGGGCGTGCAGACCTATGTCGTCGGACCGGGCAGCGCGGCCACCTTCGACGTGGTCGTCGAATCAGCCGGCGCCTATCCGCTGGTGACCCACTCCCTGACCGGGGCCCTCCGTGGCGCGATCGCCGTCCTCTTGGCCTCCCCCGATGCCAAGCCTTCGACGAACTTGATGCCCATGGTGCCGTGGGAACTGCCGGCAAAAACGAAGTAGCGTTGATTTCCTGCTCCGGCTGATCATATGATCAGCCGGAGCGCATCAGTCCCGTCCCACGTATTCACAAGAGACACATTCTGAAACAACATATCCTCCTCTTCATCGGTCTCAGTGTCTGCCTCGCATGGCACGAACCCGCTCGAGCGGAATCGGCGCATGACCGTGTCGCCCTCATGCTCAGCGGCCCGGACTGCCTCTCAGTCCGGCACGCGATCACCACCACTCTTCAGCAACAAACCGGCGTGCTCCATGTGGACCCGGACTTACTGCCAGACCATGTGCTCATCGATATCTCTCGGCCCTCGCTCTCCGAGGAAACATTCGCGGCCACCGCCAATGCCGCCATCGGCGGAAGCCGGTGCCGGGCAGAGATTATGCGATCCTGCATCACGGCGGAACCCGCCAGCCGCCACGCCGATTCATCTCAACCGGCCGATGGAGCGGCCCAGCCGCATTGACGGACAGCCATGCCGATCAGCCATCGAGAGCCTGCATGGCCTGCCGCTGCGTTTCGGCTCAGCCTATGCGCCATCACCCTGACGCTGCTCCTGCCCCTCCCTGCCCAGGCGCAAGAAGCGCTGCTGGAAGTGTTGCCCTTGCGGCCGTTTAACTTCGACGTCGCCCTGCGCCAACAATCATTCGCACCCAACGATCGGGAGGTCACCTTGCAGGCCGGACTAACGGCGCTGCGGTATGGCGATGGGGAGGTGCGGGTGGGCTATCAATATTTCAGCATTCACACCGACGACTTTCACACCGATCAACATGCGCTGTTTCTCAACCCTCGCTGGAACAATGTCCTGGACCTTCTCGAGTTTCCGGCGTCCATGCCAATCGGCCGCATCCTCAAGCATCTTTTTTTCGGTCCGCTGGAAGACCGCGCGGTGCCCTACGTCGGCGCCTTGCTGGGCACCGTCATCTCCGGACAAGGCCGCACTGCGCCCGGGCTGCTCTATGGCGGCCAAACCGGCGTGCGTTTTCCGGTGGCCCGCGGGATTTCACTCGACCTGAGTCTGCAATATACGCAGTACGATGTTAATTTCCGTGGAGAATCGGGGCAATCACAGCAATGGCTGTTTCTAACCGGATTCCGATATTAAGCGAATGTCTGCGACTGCTGCGTCCGATGATCGGGACGATGAATCGTCTTGGCTGCGCCATGGTTCCGGCTTGCCTCAGACGCCGGTCGGCGCTCGCCATCGGCGTCCTACTCTGCCTCCTCCCGATGGTGCAGGGCTGTGGCCTGATCTTCGATGCGATGCACCAGATCTATCCCATCACGACCAACGAACTGGATAAGATCTGCCGGCGGCAGCAAGTCCAGGTCGGGATGGCGGTCGAGCCTTTTCGGCCATTCGTATTTCCCGCCATCTGGACCGACGAAGGCGCCCGAGTCACCGGACTCGACACCGAACTGGCGCGAACCATCAGTGAGGCGCTTGCGGTCCATTGCGGCACCCCCGTGACCCCGGTCTTGCACCTGGTTCGATTCCGGGATCTCTTTCTGCTCTTGAACGAGGGGCAATTGGACTTCTTTGTCTCGGCCGTGGCCGCCGGAACGCCCTCTCCGGGCCGATCCGGATTCGCCTACTCCACGCCCTACTTTTCACAAGGCGGCCTCGGCGCCATCGCCACACGCAAAGAGATCATCGACCAGATCCAATCGCGCTTCAGAACGACCGGCCGCCCCACGGCGCGGGAACAGCTCCTGAACGGAATGACGGTCGCCGTTCAAGACAGTACGGCCGCACACCTCTATGCTGAAGCCAGGCTCACCAATGCCAGGCTGCTCGTGTGCGACTCGCTGCCCGCCGCCTTCGAGCATGCCGCCGCCGGACTCTCGCCGGCAATCGATGTGATCGTCGGCGCACACCCGGTTCTGAACTTCATGATCAAGACCACGCGCCGGGACTGGCAGCTCTTGATGAAGGACGAGCGTACCCCGCTGCAATTCACGCAGGCCGATTATGCCGTCGCCATGGCGGAAGAAAGCTATGCGTTGCGCTGGTTTATCAACGATGTCATTTTCCAGCTCCAGGATTCGGGCCGACTGGAGCAGATGCGGCATCGCTGGATCGACGAATCCTATGCCTACCCGCGCCGGGCCGCGACGGAAGGGCTGCCGTTCGATGTACAAAAGATGCCGGCGCACTATGCCCAAGGCGCCTGCCGGGAATCATCGTCGCGCTGACCGCGACACAGGAGGTTCTATGATCCGCCGCCCATGGCTCGCCCTCATCACCCTGGCAATGGCGCTTGGCCTCACTCCTGCCCAGGCATCGCCGCCCGAACAGCTTCGCGCCGAAGCGGAAGAAACCGCCCGGCTGCTGGCCAAACTCTTCCAAGCCGGGCGCCTGGCGATTGAACAGAATCAGGCCTTGATCGACGATGTCCACAGAGGAGACAAAGGTTTTACACCGGAGGTCTTTGAACGGCAGATGAGCGAGATCTTTCGGCAACGGACCGGGATCGACCTGAGCACGCTGGCCGTGAAACAGGCGCCGTTCGCGGTGCCGTCTCAGGCCCGCACCCTCCTGCCGGCCCTGATCGAGGCCAGCAAGGACGTCGTCCGCGACGCGCAGGTCGTCATCAATCAGCGCGGGATCGGATATAAGAATTTCATCCCGGCCACCTTCGGCAGCCAAGCATCCGCGCGGTTTTCCAAACAGTCCCGCGTCCAGCTGAAACAGACCGCGATACAACCGCGCAATCCCAAGAACGAGCCGGACGAATATGAAGCCTCCGTCCTCCAGTGGCTGTCGGGACGGCCCAACGGCGAGGCCTATGTCAGCGAGTTGACCGAATCAGGCAACACCCTGCGCGTCATGATGCCGATTTATTACCAGCGGGAGTGCCTCGCCTGCCACGGCGGACCCAAGGGGGAATGGGATATCTCAGGCTACCCCAAAGAGGGCGCTCAGGAAGGAGACCTCGCCGGCGCCATCAGCGTCAAAATTCCCTTGCGAGCGGAATGAGGCGCCCAGCTCCGCCCCCTGCGCCGCGCATCTATGGATTCGGCGCGACAAATACCAGAACCTTCAAACGCTGGTCCGTATGATTCTTGACGCCATGCTCTTCCCCGGCCGGAGCCATGGTGCCCTCTCCAGGGCCGAGCACCTGCTTCACTGATCCGACCTGAAACGTGCCCTGACCTTCCAGCACAAGATAGACCTTATCCTGCTCTCCATGAATGTGGCCCTTCTGCTCCTGCCCCGGCTCGAAACAATAGATGTCGCAGAAGAATCGCTCCGTTTGAAACATATTGTTCTTCTTCATCTTCTCAGGACTAAACTGCTGATAATCCGACAATTTTACGACTTTCATCGCAATGCGCTCCTCTGTAACTATGAATGATGAACGGATGACGCGATTCGTCTCACGATCGAATCCACCGGGACCAAATGGCGGGACAGGCCCAAGTCTTGTGACGCAATGCCCATCGCAAGCCCGAGCAATTGCGGCAAGTGAAGAATCGGGAGATCGAGCGAAGTCTTCACAGCCTGCCCGGCTCGCTCCTGGTAAATATCCAAACTCATATGGCACAACGGACAAGGCGTCACCATGCACTCGGCCCCCTTATCCTTGGCCTCCTTCATGTTCGCCCCGGCCATCGCCACCGCGATGGCTTCCTTTTCGAGCATCACCGGAAACCCGCAACACTTCGTCCGGCCGGTGTAGACCACCGACTCCCCTCCCAGTGCGCGGATCACCTGTTCCAGCGACGTGGGGTTTTCCGGATCGTCAAATCCAAGATCCCACGAGGGACGGAGCATATAGCAGCCATAGAAGGGGGCAATGCGCAACTCTCTCAACGGCGCCTTCACCAGCTCACTGAGCCGTCTGACCCCAATCTCGCGCACGACAATCCAGAGCAGATGCTTGACCTGTACCGTCCCTCGATAGGTGATGCCCTCCGGCTCCAACAGACGGTTGATTCGCTCCAGCAACCCCGGCTCAGTCTTCAAGCGCCTGTTGGCCGCCCCCATCACGCCCTGGCAGGTGCCGCAGATCGTCATGATATCGAGCCCCAGGCCCTCAGCCTGCGCAAACGTCCGCGCATTCAAGGCCAGCGCCACATCCGGCTCAGCTTCGGTCACCACACCGGCCCCGCAGCAGGAGGCCGCCGCCAGTTCGACCACCTCCAGGCCCAGCCGCCCCACAATCGCCATAGTGGACTGATAGAGTTCCGGCGTGGCCCCTTTGGCCGCGCAACCAGGATAGAGCGCAAATCTCAACGCCATCTGATTGACTCCTAAGGAATTCTGGACAGCGCCTCACGAGACAACTGTTTCAGTTCGTCAATAGCCCTATGGATGCCTGATTTGACGCCATCCCATTGAGCATCCGTGGCCGACTTCAGCTCCTCAAGCGTTTTTCTCGTGGCATCTTTCTTGACCTCCAAGTCATTGATCGACTGCTGCAACTCGGCCCGCGCCGACGCCGAGGCCTGCCCGACCTTGGACTGAAGCTGGAGAATCTGCCGCTGAATCACCTCCAGTTCTTCCCGCGCCGCCTGTTGAAACGCCTCTTTTTGCTGAGCCGTGTACTGCCTGGTGGCCTCCAGCGTCTCCCGCGCATCCTTCCTGATCGTCTCCGCGGTCACCGCTGGTTCGGCTCCGTACCCCCCAACCGGCAACAGGCCCATTCCCCAGACCATTATCCCGGCCATCAATCGCGCGTGCATCACGTCCCCCTTCTTCCCCATAGATTCCCGCAGTATAGTCAGCCCTCCGGAGCTTGTCATCAGCCCACTAAACTTTTGCCCCATATCAACCGACAAAGACACGTCACAAGAATACACCGACCACAACGAACAGGAGCGCCACAAGACCCATGGCCCCCGATATCCAAACGCCGGCAGCCGCTATAGACAAACTGGAACAGGCGCTCCTTCAGAAGATCGAGCAGGGAGACGTTGAGCTCCCGCTGCTGCCTCATGTCGCCAGCAAAGTCATGGCCTTGGCCTCCGATGCGGATGCCGACGCGGCCAAGCTCTCAGGACTCATTCACCAAGACCAGGCACTCGCCGCACACGTCCTGCGCATCGCGAATTCGCCGGCCTACATGCCGCGGAGCCCGGTCGTCTCACTGCAACATGCCGTCGCCATGCTGGGCATCAACTTACTCTCCGAAATCGCCTTTACCGCCTCCTTGAAAAACGGGGCCTTTCAGGTGCCCGGTCATGAAGACCAGGTCAAACTGCTCTGGCGCCACTCATTAGCCAGCGGATCCTATGGCAAAGAAGTCGCAAGGATGCGGCGCGTCAACGTGGAAACAGCCTATCTCTGCGGCCTGCTGCACGGAATCGGGAAGCCCGTGATCCTCCGAGCCGTCACCACGCTCGCCAAAGAACTGAAAATCAACGTGGATCCTGAGACCCTGCAACCCCTCATCAATGGCTACCACGCACGCGTGGGCACATTGATTGCCGACAAATGGGGGCTGCCCAAACAGGTCGCCGAAGCCATTTCGTATTATCACGACTACGATCACGCCACGGCTTTCCGGCAAGAATGCCTCCTGACCTGCGTAGCGGACCTCCTCTCCACCCACATCCTGTCGCCCGAAGAACTGCCGGAAGAAGAGTTGCGCGAACATCCCGTCTTCGCCGATCTGAATCTGTACCCGAACGACATCGATCAACTGCTGGCAGGCAAAGAGAAAATTCTGACCGTCGTCAATTCGATGAACCTATGAGCACACCAACCGCCTACGACATTGTCATCATCGGAGCCGGCCCGGCCGGTCAGAAAGCCGCCATCCAGGGCGCCAAAGCGGGCAAGCGCGTGGCCCTCATCGAACGCGAGCGCGGCATCGGGGGCAGTTGCGTCTATCGCGGCACGATTCCGAGCAAAACCCTCCGCGAAAGCGCCCTGCACATCAACCGGTTGCGGCGCGCCAGCGAAGCGTTTGAATTCCGCATTAAGCCCGACGCGGAAATCTCCGCGCTCCTCAGCCGCCTGGAAGAAGTCGTGCAAACGCACGACACCTTCATGAGCAAGCAACTCCGGCGGAACGGCATCTCGCTCTTTCACGGCCGCGCGCGCTTCCTCAATGACCGCACCATCGAAATGCAGTCCGTCGATGGCGCGCGCCAGCAATTCACCGCCGAGCATTTTGTCATTGCCACCGGCTCGCGCCCCCGGAATCCGCCGGAATTTCCCGTCGATCACGAACATATCCTCGACAGCGACTCCCTGCTGTCCATGATCTATCTGCCGCGCTCCCTCGCGATCATCGGCGGCGGCGTCATCGGATGCGAATACGCCTCGATCTTTGCCTTGCTGGGCGTGCAGGTGACCTTGATCGATCGGGCCACCGCGCCGCTGCAGTTCATGGATCAAGAACTCGTGGCCCAGTTCGTCACCAGCTTTGAGCAGCGCGGGGGCCAATATCTCGGAGGACAAACGATCAACAGCATGGCATGGGACGGCGCCACCCAGGTCGTCACCATCCTGGGCGACGGCCAGATCATCAAGAGCGAGAAGCTCCTTGTGGCGCTGGGCCGCCAGGCCAACGTGGAAGACCTCAACCTGGCCGCGGCCGGGCTTCAAATCAACGCCAAAGGCAGCCTGTCCGTCAATCAGTATTGCCAAACGGACGTGCCCCACATCTACGCGGCCGGCGACATGGTGGGCGCCCCGGCCCTCGCGTCCAAAGCCATGGAACAGGGCCGCCGGTCCGTTCGCCACGCGCTGAACCTCCCGATCGGCGACGCCCTCTCCACCATTCCCCTGGGCATCTACACGATTCCGGAAATGGCGAGCATCGGCATGGATGAAAAGGCGGCCAGCGAACGCTATCGCAACCCGATCGTCGGACGGGCCAAGTTCGAAGAAATTGCGCGGGCGCAAATCTCCGGCTCCAGCGACGGCCTCTTAAAGATGATTGCCGACCCCCGAGGCGAGCGGCTGCTCGGCATTCAGATCGTGGGAGAATCCGCCACCGAACTGATTCACTTGGGGCAAATGGCGCTGCAGCAAGGCGCGATGATCGAATCGTTTATCGATAGCGTGTTCAACTTCCCCACCTACGCCGAAGCCTATCGCGTCGCCGCGCTGGACATCCTCGGCCAGGCCGCCAAGCGCGACACGGCCGCCGCCGCCTAATTCTCCGCGCGCGCCGATTAAATCCCCGCTCTCGGCAACGGTCCGTGTTCAACACGGTGAACAACAGGACGGCCATTCCGTATCGCAGCCGCTCTCACACGAGAAACAACGGGTTTACTCGGCTCTGCAGTAAGTCAATGCACACCTCTACTCCTGGAACGATTAGAATTGACCTAAAGAGTGTTGTTTCATTGCCCCGCACTTTATTTACTGCTAAGGTAAAACCCTGTCCCCTTTATGCCCTGAGGACTAGCTCTATGCTCTCACAAGGACCCTCGCCGTTATTTCGGCACTTCGCGGTTATCCTCTTTTTAGCCATCTTGCCTCATTGCGCCCAAGAATCACCGGACGCAAAGAAAGCCAGGCATAAGGAGCGCGCCCTCGCCTACTTCGAAAAAGCACAGTATCAGGAAGCACTGATCGAGTATAAAAATGTCGTTCAAATCGATCCCGAAGACGCCGATGGCCATTACCGGCTTGCGCTTACTTACTTGAAAGTCGGCGGAGGCCCCAATTTGGAAAAAGCGTTTCAGGAATTAACCACAACCGTCAATCTGAATAGTTCCAATTATGATGCTCACCTTCGGTTGGGCCAACTTTATTTGATGGCCAATCAACCGGAGAAAGCTCTGGAGCGAGCCCAAAGCGTTCTGGCTTCGGCCCCGGAACAAAAGGAAGGCCATATTCTTCTGGGGCAAAGCCTGGTCGGAAACAAGAAGCTCAAGGAGGGCATCGCCGAACTGACCAAATCACTCGAGTTGGATCCGAACAATGCACAGGTCGCGCTGGACCTTGCCCGCGCCTATGTACAAGCCCGCAACCTCCAATCCGCTGAGCGTACTCTTCAAGAAGCACTCCAGAGCAATCCCAATGCCGCTGAATTGAGAGTTGCACTGGGAGATATCCGCATGATCCAAGGCGCTCCAGACCTGGCGGAACCGGAGTACAAAAAAGCCCTGGAATTAAATCCGAATGATGACGGGCTCTACTACAAGCTGGCACGATACTATCAAGATCGGAATCGCGCCAGCGATGCCGAATCCATCCTGATTCAGTGGTCGAAAATTAAGCCAACCGATGAGAAACCCGTCATTGCCCTGGGTGACATGTACCGCGCCAACGGAAAGCTCGATCAAGCGCTAGCCGCCTATACACAGGCCGTTGGAATCAACCCCTCTTCGATGCTGGCTCGGGACACCGTGATCTCCGCCTACATCGATCAAAATAAACTCGACGAGGCAGACCGTCGGATCAAAGCCATCCTCGCCGCAAATCAGAAAGATCCTGCGGGACGTTTTTTCGAGGGACGGTTGAAGCTCGCGCGAGGGGCCGCCGCCGATGCCATTCCCCTCTTTCAGGACATGCTGAAGGATTATCCGAAATCAGCACCGGCGCATCATTTTTTGGGTATCGCCTATGCCTTAACAGGCGACCTCGAACGTGCGGCCACAGAACTGATCGAGGCCAAGACGCTCACTCCGCAGGCTTCGGAAACCCGTGGCACACTGGCCAAAGTCTTGCTCAAAAAAGGAAATGTCGAGCTGGCGATTGATGAAGGGCTTGCCGCCCTCCAGTACAATCCCCGGAATATTGATGCGGCTTTGGTCCTTGGCGAAGCCTACCTACGGCGTGGAGACCACGCGAAAAGCAAGCAAGTCTACGACGCACTGGCAGAAATTATCCCTCACGATCCGACCATCCATCATGCGCTCGGCCTTCTCGCCCGCGGAGACAAACAGTATGCAGACGCCCTTGAACATTTCGAGAAGGCCTTGTCCGCCTCTCCGCAGTTTTTCGACTCTCTCGATCAAATCGCTGCGATCTTGACCGCCCAGGGGAAAACCCAACAAGCCCGCGAACGTGTCACGCGCCAGATGAAGATCGCCCCTGACAATCCTCTTGCCCATGTGCTGCTCGGACGGCTGTTCATGGTGGAGAAGGACACCTCCAATGCTGAAGGTGCATTTAAGGCCGCCATTCAGAGCAAAGACGCTCCCCTGACAGCCTATACCAGCCTGGCCGAGTTGTATGCCCGTATCGGCAAACTCGATCAAGCCATCCAGGAGCTGGAATCCGCCGTGCGCAAAACGCCCGGAAATGTTCAGGCTTTGATGTTGCTTGGACTGGTGCTCGAAGCTAAAAATCAACCGGAAAAGGCATCCGCTTTCTATGAGGAGGCACTGAAGACCAACCCTCGATTTGCACCGGCCGCCAATAATTTAGCCTGGTACCTTATTGAAAACGGAGGAAATCCTGAACAGGCGCTGACCTATGCAAAAACTGCAAGGGAGGTCTGGCCCCAAGATCCCATCATTGCTGACACCCTTGGGTGGATCTACTATAAAAAAGGCGTTTTCCTCACGGCTGACAGCCTTCTGAGGGAAGCTGCGGCCAAACTTCACACCAACCCCGTCGTCCAATACCACTACGGCATGACCCTCTATAAAAGAGGAGAGCCTGCCAAAGCGACCAAAGCACTCCAGACGGCATTACAACTCAATCCAACATTTCCGGGATCCGATGACGCCAGAAAAACGCTTGAAGAGCTGCGCAAATGAACCTCCCCGCAGCTTGCCGCTGAGTCTTCAGCGAAGACGCCCCACCTCCACTCCACAAGAGTGAACCATCCAGCTTAAGGACGAAGGGGATCTCCCTTTACTTGCTTCACCGCGAGGACCTCCGCTGCCTGTTCAAGCGACTCCAAGCGCTCCTCCGTCGACGGATGGTCACGCCCATAGGCATCATCCGCATGAGAAGGCAGCAGAGCCATTCGTCGCCAGAAATCGATCGCCCTCTGTGGCTCATATCCGGCGCGGGCCACAATATACAACCCGATCCGGTCGGCCGCCAATTCAAACTCATGCCTCGACTTCGGCGGCCCCACATCCACCCCTTTCACCACATGAGCCGACAGTACGGCCCTGAGCGCCTGATCCAGCTGAGCCGTCTGGCTGTGAGCCAAGGCATTATGGGCAATTTCATGAGCAATCACCAAGGCCAACTCAGCATCGGACCTGACCATGCGCAAGAGTCCGCGGGTCACGGCAATGGCTTTCCCATCTGCAAAAGCATTGACGGCCTCATCCTGAATCACAACCAGCCGATACCGGCAGGAAGACACCGCCGTGATCGGCACCTCCTCAATCCGGCCACGCAGACTCACCCGAACCATCAATGGCTGAATTCTGGCCAGCGCCGCCACTGAAGCTCGCCTCATCACCTCACTTGGGGTCCACTGTGTTGCATCTTCCCCATTAAGCGCTAACAGCTTCGAACCTGAGCGCAAGCCGGCTTGTCCAGCCGGGAGCAATGGATGGACATACCGCACCACCGGTGTTTCGCCATTCGAATGCCCCTCCTCGGCATCGCGCCTGGCGCTATCCAGCAAAAACCCATACGTCGGCTCCGTCTCCAGCGGGCAAAACTCCGTTGCCGCCACGAGCAATGGCCACACAATCTCCACGACCTTCATTTCATCTGCCAGCCACCGCTCCTGGAGGCTGCCCATGTGCGAGAACCTTGGACTCGCGCAGCCTGACAGCCCCGCAACGACCGCCATGCACGCAAAAATTACGCCGGCGCACCTCATCTCGTTTCTCGGCCGCCGATCGGATTTGCGGCATCGCCAAAGGTCAGAGCCACCGCCTCCTGCCACCCATGGGTATGATCGAAGAACGCCTGCAGAACCCCCTCTGCGTCCTCACAACGCTCAAGGCAGATCGTACCCGCCTCAAAGATGGCATTGGCAGGAGGATGGCCCGTTAATCTGGCGACGAGTTCACGAGCAATCACACGATATGGGTCCGCAGTAAACTCGCCATCGACCCAGTACCATCGCCAGACCAAAAACCGACGGCCTGTTTTCATTTCAATACGATACGTCTTCACCGATATGGACAGGCGATCAAGCACGACCACCTTCCGTTTTTCAGCAAGCACATGGCCATCATTCGTCCCGACGATTCGATTCTCAAATTGCATCAGCCGGGCCCCAGACCGAGGCGCCCCGTAATACGCGGTGAACAGATGCACCCTTTGGCCATCCAACTCAAAGGTCCGCGTCGCTTCTGCCAATGCCCCTTGATGGAACGGCCGCCACTCTTCCAGATCCCCGTTGTGCGCCACAAACGGGGCGGACACGACCGGCCAGGAGGGAGCACCTATTCCGATTGACACACGCTGATAATCGGCTCCTTGCATAACCACAGCAGGAGCAGCTGAAAGGCCGGCGCCATACATACATAGAACCGCCAATCGAGTGAAGGAAGGCCCCGCCTTCTTGAGCTGTCTCTCCGCGCCAACAGGAACTGCGGAATCACCGGATTCCGCCGGGCTTGCAGCGGGCCTTGCTCGCGATAAATCGTCCCGCCAGCGAAACCCCACCCAAAAAAGCGGAAACTCAATGAGTCCGAAGATCACCCAGCCATACACCAAGTGATCCACATCCATCGCCAGCTTGTATCCGCTGACAAGCGCGAGGACAACGATGACAATCGCCCGCACAGAATTTCCTGCGATCGGAACCAGGAAAGACGCGACGAGAAAGGCCACCCGCTTCGGCCAAAACCGATAGGTCATTCCGGCAAACAAATACCCCAACATGAGCGCAGGAATCACATACCGGATACCGGCACACGACTCAGCCACCTCCCAACTGCCTCCCGGCACGTGCAACACTCGACCGTCCAGAAAGACCGGCACACCTATAAGTCGAAGTCCGGTCACGGTCCCCATCGCCGTCATGTCTTGAAGCCACGGAATGAGCCCTTCTCCAACGGGAACGGCAAAATACAACAGACCGAGCGGAAAGAGCACAAGGCGGAACGCATTCGTACCGAGGAAGAGCCACACCAGCGAGAGAATCAACGATACCAGAGCGATCTGCTGACCGACCGCAACAGAAATCGACGCAAAGACTGCCCATACAGCTCCGGCAAGAAAGATTGCAGCCCCCCCCAAGAAAGTCGGCTGAGGTTCACACCCTTCTATTAGAGCCCGGCGTCTCCAGAGCAATAGCACCGTACCAGGCACGACCAAGAAACAATGATTGAACGTATCATTTGCTGCCCATGACTGAACAAGATCTCGAATCGTATCCCAATAGACGGCAACGACGACCGCCAACGCCGAGAGAAGAGCCACCAGCGTCCTGCCCCATGGTTCCGGCAACAGAACACCCTTTCCCTTCAATCCCCCGTCCTTCGCCAAGTCGATCGACTCTTCCCGTGGCATTACTGCAGAAGCCTTAGCCATACGACCAACCCCAACAACTAATACTTAGAATAAGATCCTGAAGGTCTTGCACTGAAACGAGAAATATCAGAACGGTCCGCAGGTAATCTTACCGGACTTGGACAGGAAAGACGAAGAACCAACGACTTTATGCAGGAAAGAATTCCGAGGAGGAGGCCCCCACGTGAAATAGAACGGGCCGGCCTCGATTTCTCGAGGCCGGCCCGTTGGAAGGTCGCAAGCCTTGATAGGCGGACCGTCAGACTTTATAGCGACGAGCAGCACCCCAGGCCAACATTCCAGCGCCCATCACTGCCATGGAGGAGGGAATCGGAAGATTGCCGTTGCAGCAGCCCACTTCAAAAGAACCATACGTTCCCTGAAACTTTATCGGAACCGCCCCCTCAATCGTTAGGCCGTTGGTAAACAGGCCGTTGCTCATCAACCCAAACGTAAAGTTGTCCGTCTGCCCGACCTTCAACAGGTCACCGTAGGCGCCACCGGAGCAATTATTCGAAGCATACGCGCAGGCCTCAACTTTAAAACCACCGGGAAAACTCTGTCCAGTAGCCGAGATAGAAATTCCATCGAATACCGTTCCACCTGTAATATAGCCACCGATGAGGTTCGGCGTCGTATTAAATCCAAAACTGTTGACGCGGCCCGCCTCCGGATTATTCGAGGAGGTATTCGTCATGGAAACGGAAAACTCCACCAGGCTCGACGAGAAACTCGCCACGGTAAACGTGGCATTCGCGCTTAACTGCGTGCCGGTTGGAGCGCCATTGATGCCGCTGATATCCTTGTACCAGCTAAGGCTAAAGGAATCGCCAAGGCTATTCACCGTATAACTTGCAGCCTCGGCTGACTGCATAGCCGCTCCGAGGAGCAACGCGCTTGACACAGCTAAAATCGCCAAGCCCTGTTTAAGATAATTCATCTATGATTCCCCCTCATAATTTATTACTTCGACCACTATGTACCGATGCTTGGTTGAGGTCTATTGCAACAGATAGGCCAAAATTTCAAACAAAAGATTTGCCAACTAAGCATTTGAAATATAACAATATTTTTCCAATCACCCTTCATACTGCACTTCACCAAACGGCCTACTTGTAAAAAATAACGACACTACGAAAGTATATGGTTATTATATTTCAACAACTTACGATCGACGTGCCCGTAAAATTCTTCGACACCACTTATTTTCACAATCCCTATACTTTCAAGTAATTACGGCGTGACTTCATATTTATTGATTAAATCATGCAAGGTGGGACGGCTTATCCCTAAATCCATTGCGCTTTTACTAATATTCCCATGGTTCCTCATTAAGGTACGCCGAATCAGATCCCGCTCAACCAATTCCCTGGCCTCTTTAAGAGTTTGAGGGCGGCTCTTATCATTGGATGGCGAGAGTTCGAGATCTTCAGGCGTAATGTGCCCCCCTTGAGCCATAACAACCGCACGCCGGATTCTATTTTCAAGCTCACGGACGTTGCCCGGCCAACTATGCTGAGCCATAGCAGTGATAGCTCCTGGCGAAAATCCTCGTATCTTTCTCTTGCACTCATCGGCATAGCGAGCCAACAGCTGATTGGCCAGTAACGGAATGTCGCCCTCCCGCTCCCGTAAGGGGGGAAGCGGAATAGTCAAGGTGCACAGCCGATAGTACAAGTCTTCACGGAACCGGCCTTCGGCTTGGGCCTGAAGGAGATCACGATTCGTTGCCGACACGATTCTGGCATCCACCTCGATTACCCCGCGCCCTCCAATTCTCTCAATCGTTCTCTCCTGAAGGAACCGAAGCAACTTGACCTGCAACCCCAACGGCAATTCCCCGACCTCGTCGAGAAACAGCGTCCCGCCCTCTGCGGTCTCAACACGGCCCTTTCGCTGAGCATGAGCCCCGGTAAACGATCCCTTTTCATGGCCAAACAATTCACTTTCCAGCAATGCTTCGGGGATCGCACCGCAATTAATTGCGATAAAGGGGCCCGCCCGCCGCGAACTGTGCCGATGAATCGCGCGCGCGACCAATTCCTTTCCCGTTCCACTCTCGCCAAGAATCAGCACGGGAATCTCCGCACCCGCCACCCGGCGAATCGTATCCAGCACTTTCTGCATCGCCGGACTTGTTCCGATAATTTCCGGAGTCGTGGTCGCCGCCGTTGCGGCGAGCATGCGATTCTCCCGCTCAAGCCCGACCAAATAGGCCGCCCGCGCCAAGACAACCTGTAACGTATCCAGCGCCACCGGCTTCTGCATGAAATCGTAAGCTCCGCTCCGCACGGCCTGCAGCGCATGGGCATGATCGCTATTTCCGGTAATCACCACGATCTTGGCATGCGGCTGCACCGCGACAATCTGCTCAAGCGCCTGCAACCCTTCCGATACCCCATCTTGATGAGGAGGCAAGCCGAGATCCAAGGTCACAAGATCGGGCGATTCGCGGCGCACCAACTCCACCGCGGTGTCACGGTCTCCGGCCTCGACAATCTCATATTCGCCAAGCAGCGCCCATCTCATCTGCTCTCTCATATCCGCATCGTCATCGACAATGAGCAGCCGCGGCCTAGACGCCGGTACCTTGTTCATAACCGCCCCCCCTCCCCGCCAATACGCATCGTGTCCCCAGCTTGTCCAATGACCGCGGCCGGCAACTCCAGCCAAACCGACGTTCCTTCGCCGAGTTGACTTTCGATCCGGATCGTTCCGCCATGGGCTTCTATCAACGTCTTACATTGATAGAGGCCAATCCCGGTCCCGTGCTCCTTCGTCGTCATGAAGGGCCTGAAGATTGTGCGGAGACGGTCGTGCGCCATGCCTGCCCCTCGATCTTGAACCAGCACTCGAATCGTCGCGCCCTGGGCGAATGTCCGCACGGTTACGCGATTGGCATACCCGCCCGCCTGTTGCGCATTATCCAACAGGTTGTATATCACCTGCCGGAAGGCCGCTCGAACGCCCGCCACGGGCGGAACCTCGCACAAATCCAAATCAATCGGAGGCCGGGAGGCAGCAGACAACTGGCCTGTGACCTCGCGAATTACCATATTGATATCAAGCAATTCTGCCAGTTGCCCCTGCCCAGATCTCGGCGAAAGCTTTCTGATCAAATCCATCATCTGTTGGGCCGTCGAAGACACCGTCCTCATAGCCGCCTGCTGAAACTGAGGACTCTCTCCGTGCACCTGCGCATTCTGGACGACCAGCGAAAGCTTGCCGGCCAAATTTTTCAAATCGTGCATACAAAACGCCGCAAACCGATGGAACGCATCCAGTTCGGCAGCCGACGTCCGATCTTCGGCCATCTGTGCGCTCGTAAGCAACAACCCCACGTGGCAGGCAATAGCTCGCAATAAATCGTAGTCGTCCCGCTCGTAGGCTCGTCCGTCCAGTCCGCGGCTCAACGACGCAAAGGCAATGAGCTCTTTGTCGCTCCGATGCACGGGCACGTAGAGCGCTTGATCCGGCTGAAGTCCGGCTTCTCGCCCTGCGGAATCCAACACGATGGGCTCCGAGCTCTGCTTCAAGCGGCAAATCACGGGAGCATCAGGGGCGAGCGCCGGCAAGACAGTCACGTTGACGGAACGCACCTGATGAAACCGTCCGTCTGCGTCCATATACAGCCACAGGGACATCGTCCCGGCGCTAAACGTTCGCGCCAGCAAGTCGCGGAATCGGTCCAGAATAATATCAACGGTCTCCGCCCCCTGAAAATACTCGGTGACTTCCAGCCACTTCACACGATAGTCATATTTCGACCGGTAGAAATGGCGCAAGACCGTATCGCGTATCGCGATGCGCACCGAGCGGGACGCGAGCAGCACGGCCAACGCCAGTATCCCACCGAATACAAAGAGCAGGCTGATGACCGGACCAATGTCGCGGCCCATTTGGCGAAACCATTCGGCCAAAGAGCCAACGGCGAGCAGATAGGCGCCAACCACGAGAAAGGTACCCGATCCAACCAGTGCCTGAGGAGACACATACAACCGGCTCGTGATCGCCAAAACACCGCCGCGAACAACACCGAACATCACAAGAGCCACGGCAAAAATGTTCAACGTGCCGCCGACCAATAATAGATCGCTTTCCCACACCGGCAGCAGCAAAATCTGCGTGGTGAAATACACCTGAAACGCAGCCAGCCCGCTCAAGCCGATCAGCACATATTTGATCTGATAGCGCATCGGGTCGGGCGCCGTCCGCAACACCACTTCCATTTGAGCGACCCCGATCATCATGGCAATCGATATCAGCGCATAGATCACTTTGCCGAGCGGACCAAGCTCAAGAATCGAAACCGCCTCCTGAAACGGCCCCACCGGTATCACGAAGGTCGTCCATAGTGCGGCCATCGCCACGCCGGCCACGCCCCATACGCCGGCCACGCCGCTCCGGCCTTTCCCTGAATCCCTGAGGGACGCGGAGGCGGCCCAGACCATCGCCGCCTGGCCCAACTCTCCCATCATGAGCACCCGAACCCAGAAGGCCATGTGCGTACCGTCGGAAAGCATGAACCCGCTGGCCAGGCTCACAAGACAGGTCGCCACCAACACTCCGATGACGCTCTGATAGAAACGCTGCGCGCGATAATACCCCCACAGCCAAACAGCAACCCCGCCGGAACCGAGCGCGGCCAGATAATTGATATTAGCCGCCCAGAAGGGAACCGAGAGCATTGAGAACCTTTCCGCAGACCAGGCTCACAGCCTTGATCCACAGTCAACGGGGAGGCGCACTTCGATCACAACAACTTCTAGCGTAGCAGAAGCCCCGGCCCGGAGGGAGAAAAGAGGCAAAATTAGACGGACTAAGCCCCCCCTCACAACGATGCCAGATTTCCAGGCGACACCATTGCAGCCACGGCCCCTCATCGGACCACGACCACGAGAATATCCAGTTCACAACGACGCGGCAAGACCCCGCCCGTTCCACTTTTCACATGTGAGGTCTCACGCCTGCGGCTTCGCCATCGGCGGCGCAGCAGGGGAGCCACCCGTTCCGTCTGGCAAGCAAACGCCTTGATCGCCTTCCGACCGAGATGCTGAAGCGCTACGAGAAATGGAAAGAGCTCGTGCGAATCTCCGGCCCTGCAGGCCTACGCCTGATCAAAAGATTTTATGAGAACGGCTTCAAGAAGAATGGGAAGGACATTGCTCGTCCAGGCTGCGCGCCCGATCTCGAGTCATCGACAAAGTTGAAGAACAGCGCATAGTGGTGCTGGTCATGAATGGACGCGCCCGCTCACGCGTATCGGAGCCATGACGAAGAACAACGACATACGTCTGGGAAAATCGCGGGTGGCCGTTTCGGCAGGAGAATCCATTCGGATCCTTCGTGATCTGCACGGGCTGATTCAGAGCGAGTTGGCGCGAAGAGCCAAGATTTTACAATCCACAATCTCAGCCACTGAAGAGGACCACATCCATGATATGTCGCACGGGCGAAAACCCTGGCGCGTGCCAGCAGTGCCATCCAGCAGTCCTGGTCTTTCCCGGTTGGGACGTGACCAAACAGTCCGCAGACGCACTCCTGACGGAATGCGGCAACATTTGCGTAGAACGGTTCATCATCGATGAGAGGAAAGGTGGGGCGCCTCGACTGAGACGCCCCGCTCGTCGCATAACGGAGAGCTTAGAACCGGCTGCGGCCGCCGCCACCACCCGTGCGGGGTTCTTGCGGCTTGGCTTCGTTCACCGTCAACGCACGTCCGTCCATCTGCGTGCCGTTCAGGGCGGAAATCGCCGCCTGGCCTTCTTCCTGCGAGGCCATCTCGACGAAGCCGAAGCCTCGCGATTGTCCCGTGAACTTGTCCGTGATCACACGCGCGGACTCGACAGTCCCGTGTGCGGCAAACAAGGTGGTTAATTGCGATTCCGTTGCCGCATAGGGCAATCCGCCAACATAAAGCTTTGAACCCATGGGGGTCCTCCTTCCAAAAAGTGACATTGTAGAGAACACGAGAAGAGCTTCACGAGGGGAAGGAGAGGGCCAAAGACGCAAAGAACAAGGCGACCTAGGTCAGACTTCCGATCAGATTCTCGGTAACAACAACATCCGAAATGGGCCGTTCAATGTGATATGCCCCGCGAGGCCCGCCGCGTGACACATCGGCACTCTAGCACGCATGCACATAAATAGCCAGGCACAATAATTCGGCCAACTCCGGCACGCACGCGCACCACACTCGCCCGTCGCATGACGGTGTCGTTCTCCACACATTGAAGCAAGGAGGATGGACCGGAACAAGGGTCGGATAAACGGCGCGCGGGCTTGTCGGAGTGGTAACAGGCTAGCAACGTTGCGCGAGCTTTTTTTTAATCACCGCCAGGTTCTCAGGAGTCGACCGCACCCGCAGCGTGAGGCCCTCGGCATCATAGGCTTCGGACAAGATCCGCATCCGGGCGCGGATCTCCGCCACCACCCCTTGCGCCGTAAACGGAATCCGTAAGTCCTCGTCGAGCATCTCGCGCTCAAAGTACCCCATGATGCGCTCACGTAACGCCTGCAGATCGTCTTTGTTTCTCGTGGATAGACATACGGCGTCGGGAAATTCCGCCTTCAGCGACGCGAGCTCTTCCGGGCTGAGGCGATCCCGTTTATTCAAGACCAACAGGCTGGGAACCTCCGTGGCGCCGACTTCGGCCAACACCTTCCGCGTCACATCGAGCTGGGAGCGAAAAGACGGATCTGAAGCATCGACGACAAACAGCAGCAGCGAAGCGCCGGCCGCTTCATCCAGCGTCGATTTGAACGAGGCCACCAGATCATGTGGGAGCTTCTTGATGAATCCCACCGTATCCGTCATAAGCACTTTCGGGCGTGTTTCAGGCGACAGTGGCCGGATCGTCGTATCGAGCGTGGCAAACAGCTTGTCGGCCACGAGCACCTCGCTGCCCGTCATCGCGCGCATCAGCGAAGATTTGCCGGCATTGGTGTACCCGACGAGCGCGACCGTCAATTCGTTTTCCCGTCTCGCGCGGCGCGTGAGATGCTCGTCCCCGATCGCCGCCAATTCCGTCCTGAGTTCCTTCATACGATCACGAATTCGGCGCTTATCGAGCTCCACGCTCGTCTCTCCGGCCCCTTTGCCGCCGATCCCCCCGCTTTGCCGCTCTCGCGCGCCGCTGGCCTCACGCAACCGAGGCGCCAAATAATTGAGCCGCGCGATCTCCACCTGGAGCCGAGCCGCTCTGGTCCGGGCATGCCGGCTGAAAATCTCAATAATGACACCGGTCCGGTCGAGCACCAGAACACCGGTGGCACGTTCCAGATTGCTCAATTGTGACGGCGACAGATCACAGTCCACAATGACGATCTGCGCCTGTTCGCGAGGACCGGAGGAGGCCTCGGTGGCGTCATCCGCTTCGCCCTCTTCCGATTCCTCCGGTTCGTCCGATGCCGCAGCCTCGAACTTCGAAGCCGCTTTGTGCTTCGGCCGTTCAAACGCCGATTCGATTTTCCCGGAACCGCCGGTCCACCGCGCCAATTCGGCGAGCTTCCCCTGCCCCAGGACCGTCGCATATTGGTCGGAACTCCGTTTTTGCGTCACCTGGCCAACGACCGTGTAGCCGAGGGTCTTCACCAGACGAGTGAGCTCTTGGAGAGAACTCCCCAGCTCCTCCCCGGTCACACGAGGGGTGTGGATCGCCACAAGCACGGCATTCGATTGCGAGGGATTCGACATCGTAGACAGTTCCTTACTCCCCTCTTCATGAGGGTCGTGCATCTTAACAGGAAATGGTCCGTTCAGGGCAGCTCGCGTAGAACCCTTCAGCATTAATGAATGGATCAGCACTGGGCTTCGCCATCGGCGGCGTGGTGGGGTGGGAGCAGGCGTGACTGACGACGAATAAAGCGAAAACACGAAGCGTAGGGTTCACAAGAACAAGAGACACCAGCCCGCTAAGTCTTTGACCGGATCACTCTCTCAGACCTATCATGCAGGCTGATAGTGCAGAACAAGGAGCTGGCTGGATTTAAGAGGAAGCAGGGCATAAGTTCGGCCATCATTATCCACAAACTCAACTTCGAACACACCAGGACCAAGCAATTCCACCACCGTGCCCACTTGCCCGCGCAGCAAGCCCCGATCAGACACATCTTCTGTAAGCGCCACCACATCGAGCACATGAATGTCTTGAGTCATGATGCAGGCTCCTTGCTACAGCACATAACACGAGCGGCGGCGTGGGGGGAGCAAACACTCAGAGGCGGGCGAGGCATAAGACGGTGGGACAGGCGGTAAAGCTTTCCCAATTACATAGCCTATTCACAATTTTCAGCGCTCGACAGAAACGAAAAGAAGAGGACGCCGTCGCCGAAGGCAGGAGGGCTCTATCCGGTGGTTTGGAACTCGACCTTCCTGGCCTCCGTCACCCGTTTAGACGCATCCAGAATCTCAATGGAGACAAGATTGCCTGCTGCATCATAATCCAAAATCACGCCGGGCTTATCCTCGTCACTTTCCGCAATCGGCGTATTGTCCTTCAGAATCATGCTCAACGTATCGCTCGTCTTGTCGTACGACACCTTCATCGGTTCCTCCAATACTTCTCGACCTTGCTGGTCCGATAGGCCGTCACCACCTCTGCCGGGCACCGATCGACATCCACGAAGACACGAAGCAGAAACACTGTTCCAGGCGGCTCTACCACCACCTTCGATTGAAGAACGACACGGCCAGGTCGAACCTCAATGCGTTGTTCCGGTGAAAGAAGTATCGCACGGACGGCCTCCTCGCTCAAGCCTCGCCGTAATAGTTCAAACCGGGCGTGTTCAGTGAACACATAATCTGTAATGGGCAACGCACTCACAAGCAATGTTCCAAGAGGCTACACACCACAAGGCCAATAAGCCGGAGAACCACCACGGGCCTTCACTGCGGCAGAATACATCGAGATGATACGGTTGGGAAGATACGGTTTTTTCAGAGGGTGTACCGAGGAGCACTGCCCTCTCGCACATCGATGTGCAGGCCGGGATCGTAGGGAATGCACGCAGCGCTGGTCAGAGTAAGAGGCGGTCAACGGAGGCAGCACGGCACTCAAAACCCAGCCCTCAGCTCACTGTTTCACGAGCGGCGGCGTGGTGGGGGCGGACACTCAGCGGCGGGCGAGGTGTGAGCCGGTGCGGCAAAGAGGACGGCTCCGGTTACGCGGGCGCGTCAGGCTTCCACGCGCAACACATCCCTCCCCCAAGGACGCGAGACCAGCTCGCTGACTTGACAAGGCCTGTAGCTCCAATGTAATTACAGAACGTACACTCGTCAGATAGCGATAGGAGAGCGGATGAAAGCACGCATCGTACGAATCGGCAATTCGCAAGGCATCCGGATTCCGAAATCCGTCATTGAGCAGTGCCACCTGCACGGCGCCGTCGATCTGGAAATCCAGGATGGGCAACTGGTCATTCGCTCGGCAGCCAAGCCGCGGGCGGGCTGGGGCAAGGCCTTCGAGGACATGCATCGCCACGGAGACGATCGCCTGAAGGATCAGGAATCAGCCGCCCCATCCACGTGGGACCGGAGCGAGTGGACATGGTAGTGTCCCGCTTCGACGTCTACCTCATCCGCCTCGATCCCACCCAAGGCCGTGAAATCCGCAAAACCCGCCCGTGCCTCATCATCTCCCCGGACGAAATGAACCAGCATATCGAGACGGTGATCATCGCCCCCATGACGACGAAAGGCCGCCCCTATCCCACCCGCGTCCCGGTGCGGTTCAAAGGCAAGTCGGGGCAGATCGTGTTGGATCAGATCAGGACGGTGGATAAAAGCCGGCTGGTGAAGCGCGTGGGAAAAATCGACGACATGACACGCACCCAAGTCCTCGCCCTCCTCGCCGAACTCTTCGCCCCATAACCTCCACACAGCGGGCCCGCAGGAATTCAGGGATAGCCGTCTCAGGCAAGGCGAGATGTCATCACGCCCCTTCGATCCGCAGGCCAAAGACGTAGAGACTTTTCACAGCGCTGATCAAGGTAAGGGCAGGTCAACGGAGGCGCGGCACTCAGAACCCAGCTCACTGTTTCGCCATCGGCGGCGTGGTGGGGGCGGACACTCAGCGGCGGGCGAGGCGTGAGTCGGCGTGACTGACGGGGCAGCTTCGGATTAAGCAGCCAGGCTCATTTTCTTCTCTTCGAATTCATTCCTTAAACGACTTGAAGAATTCGAGATCCACGTCATAGGTCTTGCGAGGGGTAAGCCCAAGTTCGAGCTCCTCAAACATTCCTATTAATCGCTCCCCATCTACTAGTTCGATTGGGGGCACTCCATCTCGAACCGCTTCTCTCTTGGCATCACTAGTAAATGTGCCAGTGGTCAGAATAAGGCCCTTATCTGCCCTACCCATCATCGCTCCACGAAAATCTCGAACTGCCCCAGACCCAACTGAACCGTCATACCTCTTACATTGGAAGTACACGCGAAAGCTAACAAATGGATTGAGTTCAAGTACGCCATGTCCATCAATCCCACCATCACCAGAACGCCCGGTAACGATCACTTCTTCAAACCCAGACTCCCGCAAGAGACGCTGACATAATCTTTCAAACCCTCCAGGCGACAGGGATTTCATCGTGGCCAGCAGCTGTTCCCGATAGGTCGCATCAGGCATCCCTGGCAAAGTGAGCTCTTCGATCGCAATCGGCGTTGCTGCCCCAGCGGGAGCCGTTGGAGGCTCCACAGCTTCAGGACGTGCGGTAGTTTCCTGAACACGTCTCGTCATCTCTCGAATATCTGCTTCAGAGAGCCGGGCCGCATTTCGCCCCTTTTCCGTTAAGGACCAGACACCTCGTCGAGACGAGTCGATATAACCATCCTTCACTAGATAGAAGCGGGCCCAATGGACTTGGTTTTCAAACCGTGAAACGCCATTTGCAAGGCGCTCCTCAAGAATCGAATCCGACAACGAAAGCTCTTTTGCAATGGCTGGACAGACTTCGGCTGGACGTGCTGACCCTCCCAGCTTTTTTAAACTCTCAAGAACAGGATTGATGTAGTCGGTATATTGAGGCGGGCGAGGCGAGGGTTCCTTGCTCATGAGATCAGCCTTTCTCTGCATCATTTCCTAAATCATTCGCAATCAGCCGGAACTGTTCTAACGCCGCTTCGAGGTCGTCCACGATTTCTTGGGCGATGATGTCGGGGTTAGGAAGGTTGGCGCTGTCTTCGAGGCTGTCGTCTTTGAGCCAGAAGATATCCAGGCTAGCTTTGTCGCGGGCCACTAATTCGTCGTAATCGTACGACCGCCAGCGGCCATCTGGTTTCTTGTCAGACCAGGTCGCTTGGCGGGTGTGGCGATTGCCTCCGGCCTGCTTGTCAGGCCGGTCGAGATTGCCGTTGTAGCATGTCACGAACTCGTCGAGGTCTTCGCGTTTGAGCGGATCGGTCTTGAGGGTGAAGTGCTTGTTGGTGCGCAGGTCGTAGATCCAGAGCTTCTTGGTCCAGGGCGTCTCGCTTGCAGACTTTTTGTCGAAGAAGAGGACATTGGCTTTCACGCCTTGGGCATAAAAGAGTCCGGTCGGCAGACGCAGGAGCGTATGCACGTCGCACTCATGCAAGAGCTTGCGCCGGACAGTTTCCCCTGCCCCACCTTCGAAGAGGACGTTGTCCGGCACCACGACTGCGGCGCGGCCATTTTGCTTGAGCAAGGTTTTGACGTGCTGGACGAAGTTGAGTTGCTTGTTGGAAGTCGTCGCCCAGAAGTCATCACGCTCGACGATGTCCCGTTCCTTGGAGACCTGCCCCTCTTCGCCGACGATGGTCGTGCTACTCTTCTTTCCGAACGGCGGATTGGTCATCACGATGTCGAACCGATCGCCGGGATCAGCGGCCAAGGAGTCGGATACGACAATGGGCAGGTCTTTATCGCTTCCGATCCCGTGCAGCATCAGATTCATCGCGCAAAGCCGGGCTGTGCTTTGGACCAATTCCCATCCCTTGAACGTGCCCTGCTTGAGTTGTCGCTTCTCGTCCTTGGTCAGGGTGGGATAGTGCTTCACGATGTAGTCGTGGGCGGCCAGGAAAAACCCGCCGGTCCCGCAGGCCGGGTCGCAGATCGTCTCGCTGGACTTCGGGGCGATGGCCTCTACCATTGCGACAATCAGCGGCCTGGGAGTGAAGTACTGGCCAGCGCCGGACTTGGTATCTTGTGCGTTCTTTTCGAGTAAGCCCTCGTAGGCATCCCCTTTCACATCGGCGCTCATCGTGGACCAGTCTTCTTTGTCGATGAGATCTACAATCAGCCGCCGAAGCTTCACCGGGTCCTGAAACTTATTCTGGGCCTTGGTAAAGATGAGACCGAGCATCCCCTTCCCTTTGCCGAGCTCTTCCAGGAGATGACGGTAGTGGTCAAATAGGTCGTCACCGTCCTTCTTGAGCAGGCTGGGCCAACTGTACTTGTCAGGAATCTGGCTGGGCTGGTTGTACGGCGGCTTCGTGCGCTCGTCGGCCATCTTGAGGAACAGCAAATACGTCAACTGTTCGACGTAATCGCCATAGCTCATCCCGTCGTCGCGCAGAACGTTGCAGTAGTTCCAGAGTTTTTGGACGATGGCAGAGGGGCTCATAGAGTGATGGCTAGACTACTCACCGAAAAAGGGGGAAAGGCCCTGGCGCAGAAACCACTACGACGACGCCGACCCAGCGAGTTCGCGTGCATGGGCAATCTCACGCTTGTGCGCCGGACGAACCTGAGCGGCCAACAGTGTCACCACAGCCACCGTCTCACCATCCAACGTCGTAAACTCAACCTCGTACCCTTCGCCACCCCGATGAATGAGGACCACCGTACCGATATCGCCACGCCTCAAACCGTGCTTAGGAAGGTCGCATTCCAGAATCACGTCTTCCAATTCCTGAATCATCGCGTCCTCCGTTTCAGGGGATAGGCGGTCACAAATCTCGGTATCTGACCGCCTTTATCTATAAACCAGACCGTCCGCACTTGCAATTGCCGGCCATGTGGCGCGACAAGCGGGCCTTCGATGATATACCGAGTGCCAAATGGAGTGTCCTCCGAGAGGGTCACAGCGTTGCCCCTCGCCTGTTGCCGCAAGGCGTCTGCCAGCGCTTCCCATGCGGACACCTGAAACCCGAATGCAGAAAAGAACGCGGCCTTTCCTCTGCCTGCGCGATGGGTCGAAGACAGCATATACTGGACCACTTTGGCCTGAGGAACCTCTAAGCGATCAGCATGGGGCAGCTTCATCACACTATCAATTCAAGCGGTGAATAACACTCGCCCGCCATCTTGAGGAACAGCAGATACGTCAACTGCTCGACGTAGTCGCCATAGCTCATCCCGTCGCCACGGAGGACGTTGCAGTAATTCCAGAGTTTTTGGACGATTTGGGTAGAGGGACTCACTTGGCTATCCAAGCAAGCTCACGGAGACGCTGATAGGCTACACGGATATGCTCGGAACGGAACATCTTTTGTTTTCTCTCGTTCCACCCATGCACTGACTCTATAGCTGCCTCTGGTGTAGTTGCCTTTGGCTTGCTATGAGTGCACACCCAGTGGACGGAAGAAAGGAGCTCCATGCCGTAGGGAGTCTCAAATCCTTGAATAAGGTTACTCACACGGTTCACTCGGGCGATCGGCAAGGGATGCTGGCTCAGGTATAAGTCAGCTTCTTTCGCCGCATCAGGAAGCAACTCAATTTCAGTATCAGGCTTCTGGCTATCGCCATAGCCACGGATATGATGCCCCTCAATTCGCTCCAAGACTTTGTTCAGATTCGCCGCATATGGACCATAGGTTCCCGCTTCAAACCGCAAGCGAAGAGGCTCGCCTGCCTCCTGAAGAAAGTACATCAACTTTTGGATTTCAAGAAGAGTGAGACGGTAACTTAACGACTCATACTGGTGCATGACCTTCACAAATAGAGCACGGCTGATGGTCATCTCCGGCCTTTTCGTGTTGACCGGCATGGTCTTCGCCTCTGGCGCGCCCAAAGGACTAAACAAGTGTACCTGAGTGTCAGACAACTCAGCGAAAGCCGCTTCGATAAGTGGACGAACATCTTGCCAATCCAAACCGCCATTTCCACAGCCCAACGGCGGTACCGCAATCGAACGTATACCAAGCCGCCGGATATCCGCCACTAACGCACGGAGACCATTCCGGATATCCTCAAGCCGGGACTTTTCTCGCCAATGCCGCTTCGTCGGGAAATTAATGATGTATCTGGGATTAACCATTCGGCCAGATTCCCAAACCAGCATTTGGCCTGGACGAACCTCTTTCGCACGACAGGCCTTGGCATAGACATCAAAGTTTTCTGGCCAAGCTTGCTTAAACTGCAAAGCAATGCCTTTGCCCATGAACCCGTCGCAGTTGACGGTATTGACGAGGGCTTCCGCGTCAGTTTGAAGAAGGTTGCCTGTAGCGTTATGAATCATGTCAAAAAAAGTCACCAATAATACCAATTCCGATCAACCCTGACTACCCTCCTCTGATTCGCAGGGAAGGCGGACTGAATCGTCTCAACGCGTTGCTTCATCCTCCCATCAATCACCACAATCTCCTGAATCAAAGACCACGGACAGTGTCGGTGCACGAGAAACTCAGCCTGTTTTCTCCGCTGGCGATCCATATCATCAATCGCGTCAGTCCAATACCGCTGATTCACCACAGCCCAATCCACCGCATCCAAATGAGTCAGATCATCAAACCATTCGGTGAACATGGCTAGGCCATGACCATCTGAATACACAAACTTGACCCCGGCTGCCTCAATAGCTTGAGCCGACGAGACCAAGTAGATGAGCGGGTCCTGTCCCTCACTATAGCCCTCTACGCGGCCAGTCTTTAGATTCAGCATCATCGGCGAAAGATAACCGAAATAGAACGGCACATAGTCGTGAATGGTCCCTCCGGGGCCTAGCTGAACGGGCACCGCCGCACGAGCACTCTGAACCTCTGCACTATGGCAGAAACGATACGGCAATCCGTCATTGGGCACATGATTCGGAGCATGCAGCCCACCTCGCTGGATGATCGTATCGAGGTTATCCACGTGAGTGAACCTGAGTATGGGTGTGGGATTGGGTATCATGCCTTCCCTAACATTGGAGCCTCCCAGCAAACGCCTGTCCAAGAATCGACTGCCGCAATCGGTCGGCGCGGGTGAGGTTGGCCTGGACGGCGGCTTCAAGTTCGTCGATGACGGACAAGCGGCGATCGACTTCGGCAACGATCTGCTGTTGCTCATTAAGCGGTGGAATTGGAACCGGGAACAGTTTCACTTCACCAACATTGAGATGTGGTGACGCACTGCCACCAGTCAAGGACCGGACACGTGCAAGAATCCACGAAGAATTCAGCCAGTGCATCAGAAGATTTGGCGTGAATAGCGAATGTGACCGCAAAAGCATCATCCGTTGACCAAGGCAAAGATCAATTCCATGGGGAACCATGCACGCAACCCCAAGGATCCCGCCCTCGCGACTGTAAACAACGTCATTCTCCCTCGGTTTTAATCTCTGAATTCGTTTCTCATAGGTGGATTGAGACACAAAGCGCACATCAGCCAAAACCAATCGTCCCGGCCGAAACTCCGTGGTTCGAAGGCAGACACGACCCGTCGCTTCCCACTTCGGCGTTGAGTGCGGACAATCCACAACGTCCGAGCATATGGTCTCAACTGAAGACCATGTCCAAGTGTTCGGGAGTGGTGGCAAATTCGTTCTATCCGGTACGGGTATCTCTTTGTATTTCCCTCTGCCGGTCCACTTCGCCCTTCGTTCGGCGAGGATGCGTTCAAGGAGTTTGCTGGCTGGTTCGACGTTGGGATGCAGCCTACGCCAGTCTTCGGTCAGCTTCCCTTCGACGGCGGCTTTGAGGACGGCAGCTTTGTAGCGTTTGAGATTGGCCTTGACACGTTTGAGATTGGCGACGGCTTCGTCGAGGCGAGAGAACTGCTTTTCGATCTCAGCGACGATGCGCTGCTGTTCAAACCAAGACGGCGCATCGAGGCCAAAGCCTTTGATGTCTTTTGGGCGAACTGCTGGATATAGGGCGCCTTGGACGAGGCTCGACATTGCGTCAATGAAAGCATGTGTCTGCACACCATAGAAGAGCCAGCGAGGTTCGATGCCCTCAACTGGTCGAAGCACATGGAAGCCTGTAGATCCGATAGCCCCTGTCAAGTCGTGTGAAACAATTGCAACTGCATTCAGGTTTGGCCTAGTCATCGAGACCAAAACATCTCCAGGCTGTAACCGCTGCTTGGCTCGACTCGGAGCAGCGCTTCCCGGAAGGAACTTCGGCTCGACAATTCTCTTCAGATCATTATCGATACTGCTGATATCAATGTAAGTGAACTCTCCGGTTTTGGGCGGGCCGGACTGATCAATCTTTGGAACAGTGAGATCACCGAGAGTGCTCATGCTGCCAACGCCCCGTTTAATTCTTCAATAAGCGTATTCAGCTTGTCCCCAAAGATCTGATGGACTTTCCCCAACCCGCCTTCTTGAGCAAAAGGCGCGTACTCAAAGTCGTCCGGCTCAACCACAAGATTTGCTGCGACGTGGTCACGGATCATTTCCAACCAATGGCGCTGTTCGTCGGTGAACTTCTTCCCACGGCTCCCTTGCTCCCCCAGCCACGCCTTGAAGTTGGCATTGACCTTCTCGGGAAAGGGCACCAGCTCATTCTCCTGATGCGTGGCGAAGCGAACGAGAGAAACCAGATCGGTCAGGATGCGCTTGCCGCTTGCGCCTTTGACCTTTGACTTCTCCAGCGCGGCATAGGCCTGCCAGAGCTGGGATTCGTTCCAGAGATAGGGCGGCTTTTCGATGGCGTGGGCCAGGTCCTTGATGTCCTCGAACGTGAGCCGTTGCTTATACGGCTTGCTGTAGAGCACTTGCAGAGCCGTGATCTCGTCCTTGTGCTGTGCGATGAACTGCTCGAAGGACTGCACGATGGTGCGGGCACGGGCCAGCGCGTCGGCGCTGAAGCCTGCTTCGATAACTTGGTCCTGACTGACATGGTCGATCGTCAGTTCGTTCTTCTTTTTGATCTCGACCAGAAGTTCGCGGAATTTCGGATCGTGAAATGGCTTGGCTGCTGCTTGAATCAACGTGGTGGCGACCTGCTGGATCTGCTGCTCAGTCGGCTTGCTCGTACCGAATTGCTGCGTGGCTCGTTCTTCTTGCCGATCGGGATTGACCGCTTCCACGAGAGCCCGGCTCAGGTCCTTGAGTGAGAGGCCGCCGCTGGCTTTGCTGATGGCCTGTTCATCGGCCTTCGTGATGCGGTGCTCCATGCGGGCCAGCCGTCCGGCAATGCTGGTAAGCACATCCTCTTCCATATTCCCCAATGCCACAGCTTGGAGCAGCTTCTCAAAGGCGACGCTGGGCTTTTTCTCCATCGGACGAGCATCGGTCTTGTCTTGCTCGCAGACGCCGACGGCATCGACGATGACGAAGTGGTCTTTGCTCGTGGCATCTGGCGTGACGGCCTTCAGATCATCCGGTTTGATGACGCGGACGCCCCGGCCCTTCATCTGCTCAAAAAAGGTGCGGGATTTGACCGCGCGCATGAAGACGACGATTTCAACCGGCTTGATGTCGGTGCCGGTGGCGATCATGTCCACCGTGACGGCGATGCGGGGATGGTAACTGTTGCGAAAGCTCTTAATGAGGTCTTTGGGAGTCACCCCGGTGGTGCGATAGGTGATCTTCTGGGCGAACTCGTTCCCCTTGCCGAACTCCTCGCGAAGGATTTCGACGATGTTTTCCGCGTGGGCGTCGTCTTTCGCGAAGATGAGGGTCTTGGGGACCTCGGTCCGGCCGGGAAAGATGTCGGTGAAGAGCTTGTCCCGGAAGGCTTTGACGATGGTGCGGATCTGGTCCGGAGCGACCACGTCACGGTCGAGCTGGTCGGGATCGTAGGCGAAATCGTCGTCGAGCCGCTCCCACCGCTTGGTCCGCGTCTCCCGATTCATCAACTGCACGCTATACCCCGCCTCTACTTTAGACCCTGCCTGCGTAATGGCGGTGCGGATGCGGTACACGTCGTAGTTCACGTTGACGCCGTCGGCCACGGCCTGCTCGTGATTGTATTCCATGACGAGGTTTTGATTGAAGAAGCCGAAGGTCTGTTTGTTGGGCGTGGCGGTGAGGCCGATGAGGTGGGCATCGAAGTATTCCAACACCTGCACCCAAAGGTTGTAGATGGACCGGTGGCATTCGTCGGTGACGATGATGTCGAAGGTTTCGATCGGAATGGCCGGGTTGTAGTCCAGCGGCTCGGGTTTCTTGAAGAGCCGTTCGAGGCCGGACACGGAGGCCTCTTCGTCCTCCTCCGACAACTCCCGTCCCTTGAGCATGGAATACATGCGCTGGATGGTGCTGATGCAAACGCGCGCGGTGGTGTCGAGGGTATTGCCAGCCAGCCGCTGGACGATGAACTCTTCAGTGAACTTGAAGTTATTGTAGGGCGAGACGTACTGCTGGAATTCCTTCAGCGTCTGGTCGCCCAGGTTGCCGCGATCGACGAGAAAGAGTACGCGCTTCGCCCCGCCGAACTTGATGAGGCGGTAGATAAAGTTGATGGCGGTGAACGTCTTGCCGCTGCCGGTGGCCATTTGGATCAGCGAACGCGGACGATCCTGAGCCAGCGACTTCTCAAGATTATTGATGGCGGTAATTTGCGCGGGCCAGAGGCCGGTGATGCTGAGGGGTGGCAGGGTTCTCAGGCGACCACGAAGCGTCGGCGCTGCGGATTCTGCGGCCAGGGATGCGCCGTGCAGATCTCCGGAAACTTCACTGTGCTGAAGGATCAAGCTGGCCAACGTCTCGGGCCGATGGAAGCTGAACACCGGACGGCTGCGCGGCTGAGGATCGAGGCCGTTCGTGAAGCGCGTTTCCAGGCCGGTGCTCTGGTACAGAAATGGTAAGGGACGAATATGGGCAGGCAAGTCCGTAGGGAGGCCCTTGCTGTATTTCTCGGCCTGAACTTCTACGCCAATAAGCGTCACGCCCTCTTTCTTGGCTTCGATAATCCCGGCTGCCTTACCGTCCAGATAGAGCAAGTAATCCGCAAAGCCGTGGCCGCTCACGAGGGGGAAATTTCTGAGGACGACGCCCCGTCCAGCATGAAGATTCGCGCTCTTGTAGTCCTGCACGCGCCAACCTGCCTGCTCCAGCGCCTGGTCGATGTGCTCGCGCGCCTGATCTTCCGGGGTGGCCATGGGGCGCAGAATACCCGTTTTCACCCCATAAATCACCAGGCCTATGCCTCCCCTCCCTTTGACCCCACGCATCCCTTTCGTATAGGCTCACCCTGGTCATTATCCAGGACGGAGCCATGAACCGATCAGACCGACGCCGACAGGACGCCATCCAGGGAAAGACCGGCCACGCTCCCGACTCCTTTGCCCTCCGCAACCTGCTCGACCAGGGCAAGCGCCACCATCAGGCCGGGCAACTGGCGGAGGCCGAACGGAGCTATCAGCTCGCCTTGAATATGGCGCCGGGCCATCCCGAAGCCCTTCAATTGCTGGGTCTGCTCGCCTATCGGGTGGGCAGCTACGACCAGGCGATCGACCTCATTACCCAAGCCCTCGACGCCTCCCCCTCGACGCCGCTCTATTGGTTCAACCTCGGCGTGGTGACGCAGCGCGCAGGGAAGAAAGACGAGGCGGTGCGGGCCTATGAGCGGGCCCTCTCGCTCAATCCTAAATATGTCGAAGCTCTGATCAACCTGGGGAACGTCTTCAAGGATCTGCAGCGCCTCGACGAGGCCGTGCAGGCCTACCGCAAGGCTCTGGCCCTCAACCCGAGCCATGCCGATACCCATAACAACCTGGGGGTCGCCCTCAAAGAACAGAACGATCTTCAGGGCGCCATCGCCTCCTACCGTGACGCAATAAGGCTCAAGCCCACACACTTTGAGGCCTGGAACAATCTGGGGCTCGCGCTGATGGAGACCGGCACTATCGACGAGGCCATCGCCTCGTTTGAACAGGCCCTGACCATCGTGCCCGACTCGCCCAAAGCCCTCTACAACCTGGGCGTGGCCCGCATCTGGACGGGGGAACATGACAAGGCCCTCGCCCTGCTCACCAGGATTGCGACCGCCAAGCACGACCATGGCCGGGCCGTCACGGAGACCAGCCTGTTCCGGTCACGGTTGAAACACGATGCCGAGCAGGTCCGCTACCTCATGGAGCGGGGGCTGCTCGATGCGTCACAGCAGCGCTACGTGGAGGCCTTGGACCGATTGACGATCGCGCTGGCCGCGCAGCACCCCACGAAGAACCGCTGCCCCATCGAGGCCGCCGCGCTCACGCCGATTGCGCCCTCTTTCAATCAGTTCCTCTATCGCGCGTCCTGCGAACGGCTGGCCGAGGGCGCACTGAATCCTGCCCTGGATGTGCCGGCCATCGAATCCCGCTATCTGGGGGCACGGCCCGAAGTCACGTTTATCGACCAGCTCTTGCGGCCGGAGGCTTTGACCGCTTTGCGCCGGTTCTGCCTGGAGTCCACGATCTGGAAGAAGGACTACGAGAACGGCTACCTCGGCGCCTTTTTAGGGGATGGCTTCGCGACGCCGCTGCTCTTGCAGATCGCCGAGGAGCTGCGCCTGGCCTTCCCGCGCATCTTCGCGCAGCATCGCCTCACCCAAGCCTGGGCCTTCAAGCAAGACAGCGCCAGGCGCGGGCTCACGCTGCATGCCGATGCGGCGGCGGTGAATGTGAATTTCTGGATTACGCCGGACGAGGCGAACCTGAATCCTGAAAAGGGGGGCTTAGTGGTCTACGACAAGGAAGCCCCGGCGGACTGGAACTTTGCGGCCTATAACAGCGAGCAGAACAAACCGAAGATTCTGGAGTGGCTGCATCACGTCGGCGCCAAAACTATCCGGGTGCCCTATCGCGCCAACCGCGCCGTGGTGTTCAACTCCGATCTGTTTCACGAAACCGACGAGATCACCTTTCGGGACGAGTACCCCAGCCGGCGCATCAATATTACCTTGCTCTACGGGTACCGCCACCGGCCGTAGCCTCGTGCGCCTGCAGCGCCTCCCCGTCCCATGACTCCGGCTGCGGCTCAGCCATCGCTTCGACCACGACCGACTTGATCCGCTGCTGCATCCGGGTGGTCGCCAACCGCATGACGAGCGCGACGAGCGCCGACAGGATCACGCCGATCGGAATCAGCAAGCCCCCCACCAATTGCAGCCGCGCCTCTTGCGTGCGCACCGCCCCCTCTCCCCTGGTCCGCAGAAAACTGAGGCGCGCCCACGCGATGGTGGAGCCGTTGGCCAGCACCGGCTCGAAGACGGTCACCCGCTCCTGGCCGGGAGCCGGTTCATCGACAAACACCCATTCCCGGCTGTGCGCGCGGATGGAAATCCATTTGGCATCCTGCATTAAGTGGCCGACATAGGCGGAGTTTGAGGCGGCCAGCACCCGGTCGCCCGTATCGATCAGCATCGTATCCGCCAGCCCCTCCGCACCCCAGGCATGGCCCAGCAACTCTTGCATCTTGGCCACATCGACCAGCAGCACCGCCGCGCTCAACGAGGCAAAGGCCCGGCTCACCGCCCCCGCCCGCTGCTGAAACGCCTGGCTGACCGCCTGCTCCCGTTGCTCGCTGTCGGCCAGATCCAACCGGTGGAGGGTGTAATAGAGCAGACTCCCGATAAAGAGGGTCGCCACAAGCGTCACGAGTCCCACACGAATCATGAGCCGGTGCCTCCTGCGCGCAGACCGCCTCCCGCTCGGCGCGGCGCCTGCGATTGAACTGCCCTTGCATGCATTCCATGGACGACTAACACGGCAGGCTGTTCCCCTCCGAGGCATTCTCGCGCTGATAGGGCTCGCGCTCCAACTCCTTCACCAGCTGCTGCAGCCTGGGCCAGGCCTCTTCGGAAAGGCTCACAAACTCCAAACCGAACGAATGGTCGCGATACCATCGCACGACCGCCTGTGTCACCTGAATCGGCGGCTCTTGCTTCGACACCTGCATGGTCAGCTGCAGCGTCGTGCCGGCCTTCACTTCGGTCAGGCTGAAAATGCGGCACCCCCGGATGGAGAGATCCACGACATTGCCATCGCCCTTCACGAGATTGATCGAGCTGAAGGAGCTCGCAAACGACACGGGGAAGCGGGGATGCTGCCGATGTTCCATAGTCACGGCCCTCGGACTTGGGTTTCCTAGCCGTTACTATTGCCAATCGGCCTGAGTTCCGCCATCTTTTTTGTAATTTCCGCAGGATCCGCCGGCGCACCCGCCGCTGAAGGAGGAAGATAGGCTAGGCTAGGCCAGCGGAGCCCGGCGGCCCCGGCGAAAAATGGCCTGGATTTGCGAGAGGCCTGCCAGCCGATGCGCGAAGGGATTGGGCACCTTGCCCTTGAAGAACATCCTGATTCCCAATGGAAGGATTCGCCGGAAACGGGAGCCGTCGGCCCCCACTACTTTGAGCGGCATCACCGCTTCATTCAGCCGCCCCTGCCCCTCGATGAGCCCGGCAAACGCCGTGATATGACGCGCGCCGGCCGTGGGAGGCAGCCGGCGGTCCAGCGAGGCCCGCCGCAGCCGGATGATGGCTTCCATCGGCTTGACATCTTTGGGACAGACCTCGACGCAGAAGTTGCACCGCGTGCAATCCCAGATGCCATGCTCGTCTTGCAGCACTTCCAGCCGCGCGCGCGTGACCCGTTCCGACTCACGGGGATCGGCAAGAAACCGGTCGGCCTTGGCCAGCGCGGCTGGTCCCGCAAACTGCGGCGACACCGCATGCACCGTACAGGCCGCCACGCAGGCCCCGCACATGATGCAGGCGTCCACATTGTGGAATCGGGACTCCGCCGGTTCGGGAAGGCCCCCCGCCGCCTCAGCCGGCCGATGGTCCGCGAGCGACGAGGAGGAGAGCCAGGGCGTGATATCCCGGATCTTCCGCCAGAACGGCCCCATATCGACGACCAGATCCTTGATTACCGGAAAATGCGGCAGCGGCGCGATCCGGAGCCGGCCATGACGCGCATATTCCTGCCGGACCGACGTGCGGCAGGCCAGCTTCTGGCCGCCATTGATCTCCATGGCGCAGGATCCGCAAATGGCCGAACGGCAGGAATAGCGGAGCGCGAGCCGGCCATCCACCTCCTGCTTGATGCGGATCAGCAGATCGAGCACCGTCGTGCCGCGCCTGACATCGAGGCGAATTTCCTCGTCATGCGGCGCCGCGTCTTGTTCGGGATTGAACCGCTGAAGGGTAATGGTGAGGCGCATGGAAGAAGCTTTCAGCCTTTAGCCGTCAGCCCTCAGCGAACACTGAAAGCTGATCGCTGAAGGCTGATCGCTCATGTTAATCCAGCTCGAAGATCTTCGGAAAGTTCGTCAGGTTGCGGCAGCCGTCCTTCGTCACGAGGACCATGTCCTCGATGCGCACGGCGCCCAACCCGGGATAGTAGAGTCCCGGCTCAACGGTCACGACATGGCCTTCCTGCAACAGCGACCCGGTCCGGCTGATGCGCGGCGCTTCGTGAATATCCAGCCCCACCCCATGCCCGGTCCCGTGGAAATAGCCCTGCATCCGGCCCTCGACCAGACCCGTCTTGTACCCGGCCTTGTCAAACCGGTCACAGATCCCCTGATGGATCTTCATGCCGTCGGCGCCGTCCTTGATCTTGGTGATGGCCTCTTCCTGGGCGTCTTTCACCGTTTGATAGAGCCGTTTCAGTTCGGGGCTGGCCGTCCCCCGGATCACGGTGCGGGACATGTCGGCGAAATAGCGGCTGTCGGCCGAGCGCGGGAACACGTCGAAAATGATGCTCCGGTGCGCCGGCAGGGGGCCGCTGCCCTCGTGATGGGGATCGCAGGCCTGCTCGCCGCCCGCCACAATCGTATGTTGCGCCACACAATCGCGCTCCATCAGCTTCACATTGATCAGCTTCTTGATGCGTTCCGATGTCAGCGGCGCCCCGTCCAGCCACAGCTCTGGCCCGCGAATCTCGGCCTGCTTGAGCGTCGCATGGGCCGCGGCCACCGCCTCTTCCGTCGCCCGCTGCGAGGCCTCGATATGCCGGACCTCTTCGGCCGTTTTGATCACCCGCTGCTCGTAGAAGGGATCCCGCTTCGGCTTCAGGCTATAGCCCATCTCTTGCAGCCGGGTCGCATGGATGAACGGGAAATTGGCCGGAACCAGCAGCTGCCGGATCTTCGCCGCGCGCAGCACCACATGCACAATATCGACCGTGCCGGGTTCTTTCACCCCTTGCGCCTTGGCCTGTTTCTCCAGCTCCGAGTACGACAGCACCCGGTCCACCGACGCCTGCGTCTTGGCCCGATCCATTTCGAGATCGCTCATCACCAAGAGGCGCTCGCCCTTCACTTCCATATATATAAACGGATCCGGCGCCACGAACCGCGTGGCGTAGTAGAGATTCGAATCGCCTTCGCTGGCGGCGATAAAGAGCGTGGCGATATCAGGCTGTGCGGAGGCAGATCGTTTCATGGATGGACGGCACCACGGAGCCCGATGGTGCCCAAACCCTTTCGTGTGAGGCGTCCGGCGATGCTAACATGGGGTCCGGGGTCGGTCAAGGCGTGGCGGGCACTGGCTCAGGCGCCGCGTCGCGCAACGGCTCGGCCGGCTTCCCGTCGTTCGGCGTCACCAAATCCATCGGCAGCGTCAGCGTATTCTTCAGCACATCGATGGCCAGCTGCGCCAGCCCCGACAGGCCGGCCGCAAACGACTTCATCGGCAGATAGGTGACCTCGGGATCTTCCAAGGCGCCCTTGATGGAGAAGATCGCCGTCGCCATCCCGGTGCGCTCGCCGGCCAAAATGCGTCCGAATAACGGAATCGAATTGATAAACTTTGAATAGGACCCGAAGGGACTGACCACGACGACCATGTCCAGCTGATCGGTGGGCAAGTCGTAGTTCCCCGCGGCCGTGATTTTCAGAATCGGACTGTCGATAATCAGGTTTTCCGTTTGAACCGACCCGTTCTGAATCGTCAGCGTCGCCGCGATTTTGTTATAGGGCAAGCCGTCCTTTTCCAAATCGACCTTGCCCTGCAAGACCGCCGGCAGGTTGAGGATGCTCAGAATCTTCCAAATGGCGCGCTCTTTTTCTTTCAAGATGCGACCGTCCTCCAACAGCACCTCGGCCTTCCCATTGAGCGAGGGGTACACGCCGTGCGGATTCCGTCCATGGCCGCGGATCGATCCGCTCACCCGCACCAGGCCGGAGATGCCCTGCGTCTCCGCATGCATCAGCCGCAGCAGATCCTCCGCTTCCAATCCGGTCGCGCGCAGCGACACGTCGACGTCCGTCGGCTCGTTCCGCGGAAGATGCACCACGACCCGCCCGGCCACCTGCCCATTGGCCGACCCGCCGGCAATCCGGTCGATGTCCAGCATGCCGTCTTGCAGCATGATCCGCGCCGTGAGCCCGCCGAACTTGAGATGCTGATAGTGCGCCCGCGCCACCGACGCCGTCACCGCCGTCTGGCTCGTGGCCGCGAGAGATTCGAGGACCTCGCGCATCGGCGACCGCTCCCCTTTGGGAATCACCAGGTCAAGATCCAGCTGATTGGACTCGATCTTGCCGGTGATGACCGGCTTGCCCGGCCAATTCCGCACCGTCGCCTCCAGGGCCAGATCACTGTCCTGCACCTTGAACGACAGCCGCTTGATCTCCATGCCGTTCCGCACCAGCTTCACCCGCGCATAGAGGTCCTCCACATACCCGCCGCCCTTGACCTGCATCAGGCCGTTGGTCAGCGCCAGCCACCCCGTCGTCCGCCAATTCTTCCAATCGGTCTCCTTGCCTTTGACATCGAGCGACACTTCCACCTGGCCCGCTTCGAATCCGCCTTTGGCAATCCATTCCGGCAAGCTCGACAGCGACAGGACGCCCGTGGCCACCGCCACATCGATGGAAAACTTCCCGCCGACCTTGATCGTCCCCTTGACCGGAATCCTTGCCGCCGGCACGACCAGCTCCACCAGCGTGACCGTCGCGGCATTCTTCTGCGTCAAATCGCCTTCAAACTCCAGCACCGCGGGCGCGCCGACGGGCTTTTCCATCACATCCGGCACCACCACCCTCGACTCCGTCAGCACCAGATTGCCCCGCACATGCGGAGCGCCCGTCGCGCCGGTCAGCTGCACCGCCGCGCTGAGGAGGCCCTCGAACATTCCGGCCGGCACCACCCCGCCGGGCACAAACCTCGCGATGCGGCCGGCATCGCCGTACGCGCGGATGACAAAGTCCTGAAACCGGCTGGCAGCGCCGCCCGTCACCACTCCCTGCGCCTGCAGGGTCGTATCCCCCAGATGCCCGGTGACTTGATCGAACTGCGTGCCGCCCTCGGCGAGAATCACACGGCCCTGCAACCCGGTGACCCGCTCCGGAAGCGACGGATGGGTGAAGCTGACGTACCGCGCCGTGATCTCCCCGCCGGCGAAGGTAATGCCGTCAGGCTGGGTCAGCGGCCCCACGAGGCGAAACGTCGGCAGCGTCAGCCCTTCCACATCCCGCATCCCCGCCAGCAGGGCGGCCAGCTGTTCCGACTTCACCGTCTTGCCGAGAAACTGCACCAACTCGGCCGCCGCCATGCTGCCGGTGATATCCAGCTCCAGCCAGGGGCCGGCCTCCAGAAACGAGACCTGGGCCTTCCCCTCTGTAATCTGAATCGCCCCGTAACTCCCCGTGAATGCCCCCACGCGCACCCGGCCCGGCTCGACCGCCACCACCCCGGCAAGATCCTTCGCCAGCACGCGCTCCTGCCCCAGCAACGCACGGCCCTCTTGAATGTGAAACTCCCCGGTCACCGAGAGCTGCGGACCCGCCGCCGCCGATCCGGTCACCGTCGCGTTCACCAGCTGCACTTTCCCGTCGATCTGATGCTCGGCCATAATCGCCGGGAGCTGCGCATGAATCCATTGCGCCGGAATCGTCGCCAGCAATTCCGGCAGCGTGACCCAGGATGAATTAAACGTCACCGCAAACGTCGGCTGCGGGGTCAGCAGTCCGGACAGATTCGCTTTCCCCGTCACACTCAACTGATTCACCCGCGCCGTCAGGGACGACAGCACCGCGTCGTATCCGGATAATCCGGGCAACACACGCACCTGGCCTTGAAGATTGATGAGCCCCTGAATCTGATCGGGAACCGGCCGAGGCCCGAAGAAATCGGCAATCCCACGCAGGGCCAGATTCGCCGCCTCCACGCGCCCCTCGAACTGAAACACGGGCAGAGGAGCAGGGGCGCCCTCCGCCGCCAGCGCCGCGGACCGCTCCACCCGCTTCACCTGGCCCTCCAGCGAGACCGCCGCGAGCCCGCCCTCTCCCGTCTGCGCCACCGACACCTGCACATCCGCCACGCCCTGTTCCGGCCGGATCACCACCCCTGCTTCGACCTGCTCCAGGGTAAGCGACCGAACCCCGTCCGCCCGGCCCTCATCGATGACCGTGACCGTCCCATTGACCACCCGCGCCTCGCGAATCAAAAAGACCCGCGTGAGCATCTCCATCGTCCGCTGATCGGTCGCCGCCTGATTCGTCCCATCCAGCATATTCCAGTGCCCCGCCTCGTTCCGGCGGATGGTCAGCACCGGCTCTTCAACCAGCAATCGCTTGCCGACCACTTGTTTTTTCAATAAGGGAAGAAACCGCAGGACGAGATCGATCCGCTTCGCGGACAGTACCACCTGCTCTGAATGGGGATCGTGAATGGCGACTTGGCTGAGGTCCACCCGGATGCTCGGGAAGAGCACCACCTTCACCCGATGGACTTCGATCTTGCGGCCGAGGCTTTCCTCCAGCTGCGCCAAGACAAATTCCTTGAGATAGTCTTGGCCAAAGAGGGTGTTTGAAAACAGGATCGCCGCGCCGGCCAGCACCAGCAGAACAAGCAACACCATAAACCCAAGCCGAAGACGCGACACGCCACCCTCTTCACGAGAAATATTCAAACCGGCGCGATCTTACCGGAACCTTGCGTTGAAATCCAACAAACCTGCATAGGATAAGGGGTTTTTCGATTGGACCGATACCAGACAGGGACGCGGCTCCGCAGATTCGGCGCGCAGCGCGGGGCTCCGGCGCTCCGGTTCAGCCCCACCCGGCGATACTGCAGGAGGATCGAACCGTCAGGCCGCCGCACTCGACGGCGGCGCCTCCGTTGAGGGCTTCGTACACGCGCTCAGCGCCTGGTCTAATTCCTGAAGCGCCTCTTTCAAAGCCTGGCCGTGCGACCGCTTCGGCAAAGAATTACCTTTACATTGCTCATAGAGCCGGAGAAATTTCTCGGCCCCGAGAAACGCCGCGCTCTCGGCCAGCTCTTTGAGCAAATAGCCAAGATTCTCCGAAATTCCCGCGTCCGAATCCTGTTGCTCCAGCACGACCGCCGGCAGCGCCGCATCCAATTGCGCCCTGAACAGCCGGGCAAGATCATCGTATTGCTCCGCATCGATGCCCAACTTCGCCATCATATGCCGCTTCTCTTGCAAGACAGGGAGCGTGTCCTGCTTCAGCAGGTCCGCCACCCGCTTGAGCAACTGCGCTTTCTCGACGGGTTTGACGAGGAATCCCTGGCAGCCGAGGGCTTTCGCCTTCGAGACCGTATGGAGATCCGAATAGGCAGAGGCGATCAGAATCGGAAGATCCCGGCGCTCCGGCATCGCCTTGATCAGGCCAATCATCTCCAACCCGTTCATCTCCGGCATCATAAAATCCGTGATGATGAGCTCGATGACCTCCGGGCCGCGCAGGATCTCCAGCGCCGCCGCGCCGCCATCCGCCACGATGGTGCGATACCCGCTCCCTTTGAGCTGGAGCGCTAACAATTTGGCATTCACCGCATTGTCTTCCACGATTAAAATGCTCATCGCGCATGTCCTTGGTTAATATAATTCCTCTTTCCTGCTCAGGCACACAGAATCGCCGCCACTTCTCTTGGCCTCTCACGGCACAAGCCCCTTGGCCAAAACCTCAGGCCGCATCGGCTTGCCCCGGCAGCAACCCGTCACGGGAACTCCCCGCCGCCTCGGACGCCGGCTCGCCGGATCCCGCCGAACAGGACGCCCGCTCGCGCGCCGCCTGCCGCGCCGCGACGAGACAGGCCTGCAGCTGCGCTTCGTGCACCGGCTTCGCAAGACAGGCCGCGTACCACGCCTGCGCGGCCTCCTCTGTGCCGCCAGGCTCTTCTTGCGAGGCCAGCACGATCAGGTGCGTGGCGGCCAAAACGGGATCGGCTTTCATCGCCGCGGCCAAGGCCCGCCCGTCCATCCCGGACATGTCCCGGTCGATGATCGCCACCTCGCACGGATCACCACGCTCCGCGCAGGCGCGCAAGCGCTCCAAGGCCTGCCCCCCGTTGTCGGCGACCAGGCAGCGCACTCCCCATTTAGCCGCGTACAATTCCAGCATGCGCCGGCTGAGGGGATGATCGTTCACCAGACACAGATGCAAGCCCCGGAGATCCTGCACAAGGGGAGCCCCTGCAGGCAACACCGCAGCCGGCTGTTTCTCGAAGGTGACCGCAAACCAGAAGGTGCTCCCCACACCCACCTGGCTGTCCACGCCGATCTCCCCGCCCATGAGCGACACGAGCCGTTTGCAGATGGCGAGCCCCAATCCGGTCCCCCCATACTGTCTCGTCGTCGAGGTATCCGCCTGGCTGAAGGATTGAAACAGGCGCCCTTGCACGGCAGGAGACAGGCCGATCCCCGTATCACGGACCTCTACCCGAACAGTGGCCTTCTCTGCGGTCTGGCGCACCAGTCCGATCGTGACCACGACCTCGCCCTGCGCGGTGAACTTGATGGCGTTCCCGACAAGATTCAAGACGATCTGGCGAAGACGCCCGGGATCCCCCCGCAAGGCCGTGGGCACATCCGCCTGCACCCGGCAGGTGAGGGCCACGCCTTTGTCCCTGGCGCCGGACTCCAGCAACCGCACGACGCCCTCCACCGTCGCACGCAGATCGAACTCAATCGCCTCCAGCAGCATCTTTCCGGCTTCGATCTTGGAAAAATCGAGAATATCGTTGATCACCATCAAGAGATGCTCGCTGCTGTTCCGAATGGTCGCGGCATAGTCCCGCTGCTCGGGGGTCAGGTCCGTCTCCAACAGCAGGCCGGTCATGCCGATCACCCCATTCATCGGCGTGCGAATCTCATGACTCATCGTCGCGAGGAATTCCGATTTGGCCTGCGCGCTGGCCTGCGCCTCTTCCAGCAACTTCGTTTTTTCGATCGCGACGCCGGCATGCGCGGCCAGCGCGGTCATGAGGGCTTCATCCAGCTCCGTGAACTCGGCAGGGCCGCGTGAGCCGCCGGGGACAGCATCCGCGCCGGCCGTGCCCCGCTTATCCGACACATACAGCCGGCCATACACCCGAGGCCCCACGAGAATGGCCAGCCCCAACAAGGATCGCATGGGGGGATGATGCGGCGGGAAGCCGGTAAATCCCGGATGCTGCGTCAGATCGCGCAGCCGAATGATCGACGTCCGCTCATTCAGCGTCCCCAACAATCCCCGCCCGGCCGGCAGCGCGCCAATCGCCGCTTGCGTCGCGGGATCCATCCCGGCGGTAATGAACTGCGTCACCTGCCGAGTCGCCGTGTCAAAGACCGCAAGGGCGGCATAGGAGGCCCCGGTCAAGGCGTGGGCAGTCTCGCACACCTGCTGCAAGAGCTGGGGGAGCTTCTGCTCGGAGGTGAGGCGCCTGGTGCTCTCCAGCAAGGCTTCGAGCGCTCCGCTGTGCCTCTGCAGCAACCGCTCATGCTGGGTGGCCCGCATCCACTCCCGTTTCAACGACCCCGTCGTCCACCACAGCAGCCCGATGGAAGGCGCCAGCAAGACGGCGCCAGCCCACCCCAGGGGCACCAATTGCGCCCGCAAGGGTGCGAGAATTCCGTCGCGATCCATCTGCGTCAGGATGCGCCAGTGAAATCCGGGGAAGGCCTCATAGCCCTTGGTCTGAGCAAAGCCGGTCACGATGGAGACGTGCCGGCGGGCATCCGCTTCCTCCCGGTACCCGGATCCGTCCGCCTGATCCTGCGGCACGGGCGAGGGCGGATTCGTGACTTGATTCACAGGGGTCTCCCCAGCCCCGATCGAATCGGCGGCAAGCGCGCCGTCACGGTCGCGCAGCTGATACTCAATCCGCGCCGACAGGCCTTCCTGGATCCGAATCGTGTCCAGCGTCCTGGCAATGATGCCCTCCAAGACCGGAAGGCCGACACGGCTGGCCATGACGCCTCGGAATTGTCCTGCCGGCCCTCGAATCACAGCGGTGAATCCCACGGTGAGCATATTGCCGGCCACCGCCGAACGCTGGATATCCTGCAGCATGACCCGAGGTCCGGTGCGTGCGAGGGCCTCGCGAAACCATGCCTCGCCGGACACATCCTGGCCGACCGTCGCCCGATCGGTCGCCGCCATAATTCGCCCGGCCTCATCTGTCACGCCGATCCAGGCATAGACGGGATTGGCCTGTTGAATGTCGGCCAAGGCCTGCGTCATGGCCGGGACCCGCTGCTCCTGAAACACACGGGTTTGCGCAAACAACGACATATCCCCGTACCGCTCAGACAGCATCCGGTCGATTTGCTCTGCGCTGGTACTGGCGGCCAAGGCCAGCCGTTTGCCGGCCCCCTCGATCAATTGCGTCCGGACATTCAGAGAGAAGAGCCCTCCCATCACCAGCGCAATCAGGGTGATCCCGACAATCAGGGGGCGCGCCCACCAGCACCACAATCGGTGAGACGAGCGTTGCTCGCGAGATGGTCCTGCAGCGTTCAACCCTACCCTCCGGTCCCGTTTCATCCTGTCGCAGCGGTTCAGATCTACTTGCGCGCGCCCCGCCTCTGCCGGGGTCTCGTCTCTGATCCCCTTTTCTGAGATGCCGTTCCTCCGGCTGCGTCTTCCTTTATCGGCAGATTGATCGGTGAGTTGAATCAAATGGCCCTCGCTAGGACAGGCGGGTGCGGGTCTGATCGTATGGATGGCCTGACAGATCCCTTCCCGGTCCTTCCCCCAGAGTTTCCGCTAGAGGCCCTTCCCGCAAGCCGCTATAATCCGGACCTTCACTGGATCGACCGAACCGTTGCACCAGCCCGATTCCACTGACCAGGCCTCTCCGCCACGCACGCGCGTCCGCTGGCTCATCCTCGGGCTGCTCTTCGCCATCAGCGTGGTCACCTACATCGACCGGGTGAACATCTCCGTGACCGCCCGGCACATGATGCCGGCGCTGGGCCTCACCGATCAGCAGATGGGGTTCGTGTTTTCCGCCTTCGTCATCGGCTATGCGCTCTTTCAAATTCCCGGCGGCTGGCTGGGGGACCGGTGGGGGGCGCGTCTCATCCTGACGATCGCTCTGCTCTGGTGGTCGGCCCTCACCGCCTGGACCGCGATGGCCCCCGCGTCGCCGCTGACAGGATGGCTCGGTATTGTGGGAGCCCTGGCGCTCGCGCGGTTTCTGCTGGGTGTGGGGGAAGCCGTGGCCCTCCCGAACTTCAACCGCGCCGTGACCGACTGGCTGCCGGCGCAGGAACGCGGCCTTGGCATCGGCATCGCCATCGGCGGCATCGGGGTCGGCGCGGCCGTCACTCCGCCGATCACCGCCTGGATCATGGTCAACTACGGCTGGCAGACGGCCTTCTACCTCTCCTCCGGGTTGGGCATCGCCTTGGCGGCTGTCTGGTGGCTGCTCGCCCGTGATCGCCCGGCCGAACATCCCTGGGTCGGCCAGCGCCATGCCCTCGCGGGTGCGCAAGCCCCTCGCGCCGCCTCCCCCGCCATCCCCTGGGCGGCGTTGCGGCGCACTCCGACGGTGTGGTGGCTCGTGCTCAGTTACAGCTGTCTCGGCTACGTCGCCTACGTCTACATGTCCTGGTTCTATCTCTATCTCGTAAATGTGCGCGGCTTCGATATCCTGCGGGGCGGCCTCTTCGCCTCCGCTCCGTTCCTGGCCATTCTCCTCTTCTGTCCGATCGGAGGCTGGGTGACGGATCGTCTCGTCCAGCGCCACGGGATTACGCGTGGGAGACGGCAGGCCGGCATGGCCGGGATGCTCCTCGCGGGAACGGCGATTGGACTCGGGGCTCTCGTGGATTCCCCCTATCTCGCCATCGCCAGCCTCTCGCTCGGCGCCGGCTGGCTCTATTTCAGCGTCGGCGCCTACTGGTCTTCGACGAGCGACCTGTCCAAAATCCATGCGGGGAGCCTGTCGGGGTTGATGAATACGGGCGCCAACATCGGCGGAGCCCTCTCGCCGACCGTCACGCCCTGGATCGCCGAACAGTGGGGCTGGCCGGTCTCGCTCGGCGCCGCCGCGGCGATCGCACTCATCGGGGGAATCCTGTGGCTCAAGATCGATCCGGGGAAGGGATTATCTCGTGAAACGTGAAAGGTGAGACGTAAAACGATGAAGATCGGAAACTCATCGGAGATCTCTCATCCTCTTTAAACGTTTCACTTTTCACCTCTCACGTTTCACGATTCTTGCCCCTTGCCCCTCGCCCCTCGCCCTTGTTACAGTCTCCACCTATGACTATGCAATTTCAGAAAAAAGATCCCCGCGCCACGATCGTCACCAAGTTCGGCGAGATCAAGATCCGCTTCTACCCAGACGACGCTCCGCGCCATGTGGAGAATTTCGTCAATCTCGCCAAGATGGGCTTCTTCGACGGGACCACGTTCCACCGCGTCGTGCCCGGCTTCATCATTCAAGGCGGCGATCCCTACAGCAAAAATCCCGACCGCACGACCCACGGCACCGGGGGGCCTGGCTACTTCCTCCCGCCGGAGCCGAACGACCGCCCGCACAAGCGCGGCGCCCTGTCGATGGCCAAGATGCCGCGCGAGAGCAACAGCACCCGCGACTTCAACGACAACGGCTCCCAATTTTTTATCTGCGTAGGGGACAATAGCGGCCTGGACCGGCGCTATACCGTCTTCGGCGAAGTGTTTCGGGGCATCGAAGTCATCGACCAGATCGTCGCCGCCGCCCGCGACGCCGCCGACAACCCGCTGGAGCCGATCACGATGACGGTGACGGTGAAGGAATAGGGTCAGGCCGCTCAACTCAACGCCTTGCCATTTCGCGCATGCCGTTTCGCCCGCAGGAAACATCCGTTCCTTGATGCGGGTGGGACCATATGTTAGGGTTTCGCTATGAGACGGGCTTGTCTGAACAGAGAATCCAGCGCCTCTGCATGGCCGCAAATCCTGCTGCGCGCCTGGATCATGGTCTGGATGCTGGCCGTTCCCCTCTTCCATGTCCATCCGGAAACGGACCATCATCACGGAGAGGCCGGACATGTCCATGGCGGGACCGTCCATACGGTCTTCTCCCCTGACCTGGACGGCGAATTTACGCGCCATCATGAGACGGCCGCTGCCGTCGAGCAGCCGCCTGCAGACCACATCGCCCTCTCCACGCATCCCTCACAGGCGTCGGACTATGCCGAACTCGGATTTTCCTTCGTCAGCGATTCGACCGATCGGAGTCTCCCCAAGCCGCTGGCCGGCGTGCTGTTCGTCGTTGAGCCTCCCGCCGGCCTGACATTGCCCCCCATCAGCCCGGTGAGTCAGGATCGGACCTTCTCCTCATCCCATACGCTCTTCACGCGCGACATTCCCTCACGCGCACCACCGTCACAGCTCGTCTAGTTCTCTCCATTGACCGTTTGTACTCGCGTTGCACCGGTTTCGTTGCGCTGGCAGGCGTGATCCGGCCGCGCTGAGACCGCTCGTCGAAACAGAGGAGGCTCTGATGAGTCCTCGTATCGTTCTTGTTATAGTAATCCTCTGCGGCTTGGCAGGGCGCATGACATTGAGCTCGGCCGCTGAGCCTGCCGCCTCCGCCTATTCATTAGAGGAGATCCTGGCCGTAGCCGCGGAACACAGTCCGGCACTGGCCGGCGCGGAAGGGCTGGTCAAGCAAAGCCACGGTCAACAGATCGCGGCGGGAGCCTATCCCAATCCCTCGCTCTCGGGCACGACCGGGCGCGGGGCGATTCGCGACCCCAGCAACGGCGTCCGCATTACCGAGCGGACCGTGACGGTCGAGCAACCGCTCGAATGGACCGGCAAGCGGCAGGCACGGCAGGACGCCGCGAACGCCGGGGTGGCCGGAGCCACAGCCGCGCTGGAAGAAACCCGTTTGGCACTCGTCGCCGATGTCAAAGTGGCCTTCTATGCCGTGCTCTTGGCCCAGCGTGATGCCGAGCTCGCCGCTCAGAACGTAAACCTGGTTGAAGAAGTGTTGCGCACGGTGAAAGCCAGGGTCGCGGCCGGCGAAGCCACCTCCTTCGATACGATGAAAGCCGGCGTCGAGGTGCAGAAGGCGCGGAAAGAAGTCGCCCGCACACAGAATACGCTGCTGGTGGCCAAGGCGCGGCTCAATACGATCACGGCCGGATCACTCGGCAAACAGTTTTCCATCCATGGGGACTTCCTCTCCCCCCGGCAAGGGCTGGACATCGATCAGCTGGCAGCCCGGGCTGTTGAGCAGCATCCCACGGTCCGCCGCGTGGCCAGGCTCGCGGAGCAGGCCGAGCATACCGTGCGCTACGAACGGGAATCCCGCATTCCGAATGTGAGCCTCCAGGGAACCTACCATCGCGAAGCCGGAGACGAAGCCGTCTCCGCAGGCCTCAGCGTCCCGCTTCCGCTCTGGTACCGGCGGCAAGGGGAAATCGAGTCGGCCCTGGGCGCGAAATACCGCGCGGACGCGGAACAGCGGCGGGCCCAAACCGAGTTGGAACAGGCCATCACACAACATGCACAAGAAGTGCGCACCGCGCAAGACCAGCTGCAGGTCTTCGAGACCGGCCTCTTGAAACAAGCGGAACAGACGGTGACCGTCGCCCGGACCAGTTTTCGGCAAGGCGCGGCGAGCCTGCTGGACGTGCTGGATGCCCAGCGCGTGTACCGGCAGACGCTGCTGGAATATGCCCAAGTGCGCGCGGACCTCTCCATCGCCTTGGTCAGACTGGAACGATCCTTAGGAGCGCCGCTATGAGCCGGCACACCACGGCACACCGGCTGATGGCTGCCGCCATACTGCTACTTGCGGGCTGCGGAGACCATGGCACGGAACCACCGGCCCATCCTCCCACGGCCGCACGCCAGCGGGACCAGGCCGGCCCTCATGCCATCCAGCCGCCGCCGACGGTCCGGGATCGCCTGCGAACGGAGCCGGTCGCGCGGCATGCGATTCCCGACGTGATCACCGCTCCCGGCGAAGTGGCGTTGGATCTGACGCAGGTGGCCAAGATCACTCCGCGCATCGCAGGACAAATCGAACAGATCCGCGTGCAATTGGGCGATCACGTCAAGCCCGGCCAGCCGCTTGTGGCCATCGGCAGCTTGCAGCTCGATCAGTTGGTGGAAGAATACCTCGTCGGGAAAGCGCAGGCCGACGTCGCTGCCAACAGCTTCCAGCGGACAGAGAAACTGCGGGCGGACGACATTGTGTCCGAACGCAAGCTCATCGAAGACAAGGGCCGCTATCTGGAAACCAAGGCGCGCTACCAGCATGTCCGTGAGAAGCTGCTGGCCATGGGGCTGTCGAAGGCAGAGCTGGCCGGGCTCGAACGTGGCGGGCATGAAGAAGGCCATCACTATACCTTGACCTCCCCCATCGCCGGCACCGTGGTATCACAGCAGGCTGTGCGCGGACAGGGCGTGGCGCCGGGCGACGCATTATTCGAAGTCGTCGATACCAGCCGCGTCTGGGTGTTCGCCAACCTGCCGATCGAACAGGCGCGCAAATTCACAGAAGGCGACCAGGGCACGATCGCCCCCAAAGGAGCGGATGCGGTGACGGCGCCGCTCACCTATATCGCGCCGATGGCCGATGACACCACCAGAACCATCCAGGTCCGCTTTGAAGTCGCCAACGCGCAGGGGCATCTGAAGCCGCGGGAATATGTCGAGGTTACCCTCACGCTGCCAGGCTCACCGGTGCTGGCCATTCCGATGTCTGCCGTGACCGCTGTGGGCCAAGTCCGTGGGGCCTTCATCGAACGGGACTCCGCCTATACCTTCGTGCAGGTCGAGCTTGGCCGGGAGGGCGGCGGATGGGTCGAAGTGACGAAGGGCTTGACCGAGCAGGACCGTGTCGTCACCGAGGGCGTCTTCGACCTGAAAAATGTCCTTTTAAAAGAGCATATCGGAACGGGGGAATGAGGCGCCGATGGACCGCTTGCTGACGCTCTCTCTGCGCTATCGATTCTTCACCCTCGTGGCCGTCATCATGGTCATCGCGGCAGGCCTCTGGTCCTTCGCGCACCTCACCATCGATGCCGTACCGGATCTGACGCCCGTCCAAGTGCAAATCCTGACCCGCGCCCCGGCCCTGGGACCGGTCGAAGTCGAGCAGTTCGTGACCGTTCCCATCGAAGCCTCGTTGAACGGTTTGCCCGCTTTGCGCGAACTGCGATCCGTGTCCCGCTACGGCCTCTCAGCGGTCACGGCGATTTTCGAGGACCACACCGACATCTACCGGGCTCGGCAACTCGTAGCCGAGCGGTTGGCCCGTGCGGTGGAACGGATTCCCACTGAATATGGCCGTCCGATCATGGGTCCCCTGACGACCGGGCTGGGAGAAGTCTATCAATTTACGCTCAAGGGGCCGGGCTACAGTCCGATGGCCTTGCGCACCCTGCTGGAATGGGACATCGGCATGAAACTGCGGGCGGTCCCCGGCGTGGTGGAGGTCAACATCTGGGGAGGCGAGCCGCAGCAATTTCACGTCATCGTGGATCCGGCGAAACTCCTGTCCTTGAAATTGTCGCTCAAACACATCGTTGACGCCTTGCATCAGAACAATGCCCTCGCCGGAGGCGGCTACATCGAACACCAGCGCGAGCAGCTCCTGATTCGGGGGGAAGCGCTGGCCACCCAGGTGAGCGATCTCGCCCGTATTGTGGTTGCCCATGGATCGGGCGGCGTCCCGATTTATATCGCCGACGTGGCGGAGGTGAAGGAAGCCTCAGCCCTCCGCATCGGCGCGGCCACGGCCATGGGAGAGGGTGAGACGGTGATCGGCATGGTCCAGATGCTCGCAGGCGAAAATGCCCAGCGCGTCGTTACGCAGGTGAAGGCGCGGGTGCAAGACATCCAGAAGACGCTGCCTCCCGGCGTCGTGATCGAGCCCTACTACGACCGCACGCTCTTTGTGTCCAACGTGATCGGGACCGTGCGGAACAACCTGCTGGAAGGCGGCCTGCTGGTCATCGCCGTGCTCTTTCTCTTTCTTGGGGATCTGCGGGCCGGCCTCATCGTGGCGTCCGCCATTCCGCTCTCCATGCTCATCGCCTTCACCGGCATGATGCAGGCGGGACTCTCGGGCAATCTCATGAGCCTGGGGGCCATCGACTTCGGCCTCCTGGTGGATGGATCGGTCGTGATGGTGGACAACATCCTGCGCCGGCTGGCCTCGGCCAAGAGCCGGAACCGGGACGAACGCCTGGCGGCGGTGCTGGCCGCCGGGCGAGAAGTCCTGCGCCCCATGACGTTCGCCGTGGGCATTATCATGCTGGTCTATGTGCCGATCCTCACGCTCACCGGCATCGAAGGAAAGATGTTCCGTCCGATGGCGGCCACGGTCATCATGGCGCTGGCGGGCTCACTGCTGCTTGCGGTGACCGTGACGCCGCTCCTCTCCTTCTGGTTCGTACGGCCCGGACCCGACCACGAAGAGACTCGTCTCATTCGGATCCTGCGCGGCCTTTATGCGCCCTGTTTGCGTTGGACGCTGGCGCACCCGCTGTGGCCGGTCGCAATTGCGCTCGGCCTGTTCCTCCTCAGTCTCGGCCTTGGAAGCAGATTGGGGATCGAGTTTATTCCCAGGCTGGATGAGGGCGATCTCGCGATACAAGTCTGGCGGCTGCCGAGCGTCTCGTTAAGCGAGTCCGTCGCCACCTCGCTCGACATCGAACGAGTGCTCCGCCAATTCCCCGAAGTCACCCACGTCGTCACCAGGACCGGCAGCCCCGAAGTCGCCACCGATGTGATGGGCGTGGACATGTCCGACGTGTTTGTCATACTGAAACCGCACAAGGAATGGGTGACGGCCCGCACCCGCGAGGCGCTGATCGAGCAGTTCACAACCTCGATCACGGGGCAGGTCCCGGGGGTCGGCCTCAGCTTTACCCAGCCGATCGAGATGCGCTTCAACGAATTGATCGCGGGCGTGCGCTCGGATCTCGCCGTCAAAATATTCGGCCCTGATCTGGACGTGCTGCGGCACCAGGCCGAGCGGGTGGCTCATGCGCTGGAACAGGTGCCGGGCGCGGCGGACGTGAAAGTCGAGCAAGTCGCCGGCCTGCCGCTCCTGCGCGTCATCGTGAACCGCGAGGCGATCGCGCGATACGGGCTCACGGCCGACGAGGTGCTCACCCTCGTGCAGGCGACCAGAGTGGGAGCGGTCGTCGGAGCGGTCGTGCAAGGCCCCCGGCGATTCGAGCTGGTGGTCCGCTTGGCGGAGAGCGCCTCACGCGACCCCGGCACGTTGGGCAATCTCTTGATCCCGACCATGCACGGAGAACTCGTCCCCCTGTCGCGCGTCGCCACGATCCAGGTGGATGCAGGACCGGCTCAAATCAGCCGTGAGCACGTACAGCGAAGAATCGTCGTGGAGTGCAACATTCGAGGCCGCGATCTGGGCAGCTTTGTGAACGACGCTCAGGGCGCGGTGGCCCAGGCCGTGACCCTTTCCCCAGGGTACGAGATCACATGGGGCGGGCAATTCGAGCATCTCAAGGAGGCGTCACGGCGGCTGGCTGTCGTCGTCCCCGTCACCCTGCTGCTCATTCTGGGTGTCTTGAGCGTCATTTTCGGAGCCATGCGCCCCGCGCTTCTGATCTTCTTGAATGTGCCGCTCGCGCTGTCGGGCGGCATCCTGGCGCTCTGGGCTCGTGGATTGCCGCTGAGCCTGTCGGCCGTCATCGGCTTCATCGCACTCTTCGGCATCGCGGTGTTGAACGGCGTGGTCCTGGTGAGTCACATCCGGCAGCTGGAATCGGAGGGGCGCTCGACCGATCAGGCCGTCACCGAAGGCGCGATGGACCGGCTGCGGCCGGTGCTGATGACGGCATTGGTGGCGAGCTTGGGATTCGTGCCGATGGCCCTCGCCACCAGCCTGGGCGCGGAAGTGCAGCGGCCGCTGGCCACGGTGGTGATCGGCGGGCTGTTCACGTCCACCGCCCTGACGCTCTTGGTCCTTCCCGCCGTGTATCGGCGGTTCCCACAGGGCGCCAGGAGAGCGCATCCACCTCATCGGACCGGCCGGCCTAACTGCGATTGATCCGGCTAAGTCCGAGAGCCTTGATCGAGTCCCGCGCAGCCGCGCGGGCTTTGATGGCGGGATTGAGCAGCGCACCGGGATCGGCATGCACTCCGCGCTCGGACACGCGGCGGCATTGCCGGATCACTTCGTCCAGCGCCGCGCGGGCATCCTGCGTGCCGGGATCGGCGGGTGCCAATTGCTTGAGCATCCCCTCGGCCAAACGCGAGGCTTCTCCGCAATGATGCAAGATGGCCTTGGCATCTCCCATGCCCCCATGCGCCATCATCTCCTCGACATTTTTCATCAGCCCATCCGCATCCGCTTGCAGCCTGGACGGCTCTGCCGCCGCCACGCCAGCCGATGCCGTCACCGAACCCCCCACGCCGACCAGCACCGCCGACAAGAGCCATCGCCCCACGGCGGCACACGCAACCATTCGCCTCATCTCAATACACTCCCTTCCCATCAGCCTGGGGCGTTGTCAACGCCCGGTACAAACGATGAAACTCTTCCGTGCTCAAAGCAGGGTTCTGAAGCTGAGCCAGTGCCGCCCGATCGATCTTGGTCTCAACCGTGTCGTCGTAATTCGACGACGCAATCGTCACAAATCGAGGCGGGAACAGCCGCTGAGGCAAGAGGATCTCCACCCCGAGGTTATATTTCGCGGCGAGCCGAATCGCCTCCCGCGCCTGCTCGGCCGGCACGTCCCGGCCAAGACCGATGTTTTTCGGGGGATGCCCCAGTCTGGCGAACTGAAAATGGACGTTGGTGAGACCGGCCTTGGCAAACTCATCCGTCAGACTCTGTCGCTGCTCTCGATACGAGTCCGCCAACACCACCTCGACCCGGCTGACGGCAGGCCGCCCTTCATCGGCTCCCGCAATACCCCCGGCCGCGAGCAACCCCCACAACACCAGGCTGGAGAACCCAAGAATCCGTACCCTCATGCTTACTTCCCTTCAAACGTGAATCCCACGCTGACCGTGCCCTGTTCCGTCACGCGGATCGGCTGCATCTTCTCCCCTAAGACCGGGTGCCAGGCCTTCAATTGATACTCCCCCGGAGGAATATCCGAGATGCTGAACGATCCTTCCGGCCCTGTGATCGCATAGTAGGGATTCTCGACCACCAGCCCATGCCCCTGCATGTAGGGATGCATGCCGCATTGCATCGTGACGCTCCGGCGGTTGCCCGTCGTGCGCACCAGATCGCTGGTGCCGCCCTTGGTCAAGGCGGGACGGTGAAACATGATGAAAATGTGGCCTTGTTCATCCCGTTCGTAAAACTGCAGATCGTGGGCCACGGAATCGAGATTCACGACGCGCAGCGCATGTTCTTGCCGCAGGGCAGAGACGAAGGGGACGAACTGGCACATATTGGCTTCCAGGCTGGTTTCTTGCCAGGTAAACGGCTTGCCCTTCGCCACCCCTTCAATCGTCACGATGACATCCTTCAGTTCACCCTGAGCGCCCACAAAAACTTCCTTGAGCAAACGATAGCCCGATCCATCGGACAACGCGCCGCAATAGACCCGGTCATAGTAACGGCGCAATTCGAATCGATCCGGCGCCGGTGCCGTTCCGGCAAACCGGACCGAACCCGTCACGGCTCCGCCGTTGGTCACGGCCACTTCTTCATAGGCCCATACAGTCCCCACAGCCATGGTAGCCACGCTCGCGGCCACCGCAAGAAGCCCGCCCATCGCCACGCGACACATCTGTGCTTTCATTGTCACCCCCGCGTCCCCGTTCCAAAGAACATGGGGGAGCCAGAACGCTCCCCCATGAGATTGAGTGATTTTGACCGGCCTGGCACATGTGCGAGCGGGGCGCAGGGACATCCCCGCGCCCCGCCACAGTCTTGCTTACCGACCTGCCGACGACGTCCGGAAGAGCGCCCCGCCGTCGATCGCGCGCTCCGCCGTCTTGCCGGCCTGAGCATGCGCGTTCAACGAGAGGATCTTCTGATCGCCGAGTGGCAGCACGCGGAAGAGCCCCCACTGACCGGCATTGGCGAACGCCGGACGCTGGTTCTTCCACATGTAGTCGCCGGCGAGCTTGTTCGGCCCGCCCGCGCCACCGGTGAGATACGCATTGATCACTTCAGAACCGCCGAACTCCATGGTGCCGACCTGATCGGCGCCCACCATGTACGGCTCGTGCGGCCACTCGTGGCCTTCCACGGTGAACAACTGCACCTGCTCGCTAAAGGCGCCGAGCACGTGAATCGCCACCGGGTCACCCACATGGGCCTGCAGCGTCGGCGTCACCGGCTCCTCGCCCGCCTTGGTGCAGGCAAAGGACCCGACAATCTCACACCCCTTCTCCACGCGCCAGTTGGTGGGTTCCGAACGGTAGTTCACCGCCGAAATACCCGCCACTTGCTGGATGTAGGGCATGAAGCTGACGCCCACGATGTTATCCTCGTCCTGGAACATCAACGAGAAATCGCGGTAGTTCTTGCGATTGTCGTTGCCGGGGATCGTGCGATCCACCAGCACGTCCGCGCGCCAGCTGCTCTTCATGGTGATATCCTCGCCGGTGATCGGGTCGCGATAGCGCGAACCCTTCGGACCGACGATGATGGACCCGAAGAGGCCGTTGCGCGGATTTTCCACCACGTTGCCCCAATCCTGGATCAGGGCGGCCAATTCGCCGTATTCCGGGTGAGCATAGTACGTATACGTCTTGCTCTGGCCCGGGGCGATCGTTTGATCGCCGGCGTTCTTGCCGATGTTGCCGCCGAACGAGTCCTTCGGGTCGAACGCCATCATATCGACGTGGAACCCGGCCCGTTCTTTGGCCATTTCGTTCTTCAGGTTGATCTTGACGCAATCCCCGACGTTCACGTGCAGCGTGAGCGGGCTCGCCTTCACGGCGCCAGACTTCACCTGGTCACGATCCGATTCGAGGACGTAGATCTTCCCGTTCGGATTGCCCAGCACCATCTTCCGCTCAAGGTCCACTTCCATCATCTCCGGCGCCTGATCGTGGTACCGGATGTGATGATCGATCGCGGACACGTTGAACGACTTCACCGGCGCATCCGCCGGACAGACGGACGGCGCCGACTTCTGAATCTCTTCACGGTTCGGCAGCGGCTTCAAATCCTTCTGCGCTTCATCGAAGACGCGGAAGAGGCCCCAGCTGCCTTCGGCGAAATGCGAGGCGCGGCCACTGTAGTACATGTAGTCGCCCGCCATCTGCTGCGGTCCGCCCGCGGCGGGAATCGCCGGGTCATACCGCTCGCCGATCACGAGGTGCACGGTGCTGCGCGGCATGGCCGTCGCGGCATAGCGCTCCATCGGGAACCAATGGCCCGTCACGTGCCAGGTATGCACTTCGTTGGCTGAACCCACCAGCGCCCGAACCAGGATCGGATCGCCGAGATAGGCCCGCAGCAACGGAGTCTCCGGATCGCCGTGAATGCCGGACACGAACAGCTTCGACGGATCCGGATTGTTCGCCAAACGCACGCTCAACGGCTCCACGCGCATGCTGTAGCCGCCGCCCGTCGTCGCTTCGCCGCCGTTCAGGAACGTCATGGCAGACTTGTTGATCTTCTCCGGGAACTGATGCGACGGAGGCCCGTCCACCGTCACCGCGCCCATGCGGGCCTGCGGATTGTCGGTGGTGATCAACTCGGCCGCCCGTGCATTGCTGTCCACGATATGCATGATCACTTCGCGGAAGCTGCCCCGCACGTGGGCCGAGACCGGCTCCAGCGTGTGGATGTCCGCGATCGGACCGCTCCGCAGTTCCTTGCCGGTGACCGGGTCATGATACGTCGACCGCGGCGGCTCGGTGATCAATGCGGAGAACAGCCCATGGCCCCAGGTATCCGTGCCGAACACATGGTCGTGCCAGAACACGGTGCCCAGATCGACGTCCAGATACCAGCGCTCGCGGATGAACTCCACGCTCGCGATATCGTTCTTCCGATGGGCGTACTTCAAGGGACGGTCAAAGGTAATGGTCTTCCCCTTGATCGCCTTGATACGGGCCACTTCAAAATACTTCGGATCGTCCATGGCCACACCCAATTCGGTGTTGACATGGTACCGGGACGCATCCGACACCGTGATGCTGGACGCCCCCGCCTTGCTGTCCGCGGTCAACACGCTGTTCGCCGGCACCGGCATGCCCTTCTCAGGCTCCGGATCCTTCAACATCGTGAAGGCGCGCAGCGACATGTCGTAGGAGAACCCGATCGTGGGTCCGTCCGACGCGCTCGTATCGAACTGGAAGAAATGCGGATGCAGATTGATCTTGTTCGCCCAACCCGTGCGGGCGTCATCCGGCACTTCGTTCTTGTAGATCACGTCCACGCAATCGTGCACGTTCGCGCGAATCACGAGCGGCACCTGCTTCTCGTAATTCTTGCGGACTTCTTCCTCTTCCTCATGCAACACGTACAGCATCCCGATCGGATCGACGATCGCCGCGGTCTTGGGCGTCGCTTTCTTCAAGGTAATCGGCAGCGTGATCGCATGAATGTTGAACTGCTTGCGCGGGGCGCCTTCCGGACAGAGGCTCCAGGGGCCCTGTTCGCCCGGCTTGGCCGGCTCGGTGCTCTTCGTGCCGTCCTCACGGACGTGGAAGGGCTCCAGCCAGGGGGCGCCGCCATGGTTCGGCGCGAACGGAGGCCGCTTCCCGAGATGCGGGCGCAGCCACGGGAACGCGAGCTTCCCGGTTTGCGGATCGAACGTGATCGCCGGCCGCTCATTCGGCGTGGCCGACCAATAGTCCGCCCAGCGGTGCGGCGTCTCCGGCTCATTCATCGCCCGGAAGCCGTCCCACTTCCAGTTCACCACCGTCGCATCGTTGGCCTTCGCCTGCAGCACCTGATCTTCGGTGTTGCCCGGCAAGCCCTGCGGCGGCAGCATGTACTCGACCCAATCCTTGATCGACACCTTCACCGGATTGGCCTTCCAATCGGTCTTGTCCTTCGTGATCTCGTACTTCTTGCCGCCATACCAATCCACCAGCGTCCCCACCAGCTTGTCGGAGGTGACCGACGCCTTCATCTTGCCCTTGCGGTCAGGCAATTCCACCAGCGGCTTCATCACGTCATTCTGGAAGCCCGGCGCCTGCAGCGTGTTGTACACGCGCCAGAATCCCCACATGCCCGTCACATAGTGCTGCGGAATGTGGCAATGGAACACGAACTCGCCGGCCAGCGCCTGCAAGCCGCCCGAACCGCCTTCGATCACTTCGTCGTAGATCTCGGACGGACCGATGGATTGCACGTCCAACCGATCCGAGACATCGCTGATCGGCGGGAACTTCACCGGGCCGTTCTTGGACAAGGTCGGATCAAGACGGCTGGTGCCGGGCTGTCTGGCCCAGCGGATGGATCCGCCGTGCAGATGGTGCGAGTGCACGATTTCCGATCCGCCGACCATGCGGAACTTGGCCGGATCGCCCAGATAGGAGCGCGGAATCGTCGTGACCGGATCGCCAAAGGTGTACGATCCATAGCCCTGCGATTCATCGGCAAAGCCGATCAAATGCGCCTGCAATTCCAACCGCTCGCCATGCGGCTCGCTGCGATAGTTCAGCAAACGCGCCGACGGACGATAGGTGTCCGTGTGGGCATCGCGCTGGGGCAGCATGTCGCCCTTGCGATCCAACAGGCGGAACGTTTCGTCGCCCGCTTCATGATAGAAAATCACGAATTCGCGGAAGTCCGAGCCGCCGGCCACATCGATCATGGCCTCCCAGCCGCTCGACATTTCCTCGCCCGTGAACGGGCTCAAGAACCGCGAGCCGCGGGGCTCCACGACAAATGACCCGATCATGCCGAGCGAATACTGATCCCGGCTCGCATGGCTATGAAACGCCCGTCCGCCTTCCTGCATATCGATCGGAATGTACCATTCGAACTCTCCGCTCTTGCCCGGCGCCACCAAGGCGTCCGGATTGGTCGCGGAAGCGGGCTTCCCCGTGCTGGCCACCAGCATCTGAGACCCGTTGATGATCATGTTCGTGGCTTCGCCCTCGATCTGATTGCGCAAGGTCATCTTCACGCAATCGCCCTGGTTCGCCCGAAGCACCAAGGGCTGAATCAAATCGCCCTGCAATCCATTGGACAATGCCCCCCCGCCTGCGAAGGTCGGATCATCGGTGTCCCGCGCCGCCCGGTTCTTCTTCTCTTCCTCGCGCACCCCGGCGACATTCTCCGTCAAGGTGTACATGTAGCCCGGATAGAAATCGCCGAACCGGTTCACGGAGATTTCCACGTTCATCGCCGTGACGTCATACTTCCGCACCGGCGCATTCGCGGGGCATCGGCCGCCCTGCGTGACCTGCACCTTGTCAGGATCGTCGGCCACCAGCAAGACGCCCTGCTGCATCGCATGAGCGCTGGCCCCTTGGAACGGCCCGCTCGACTTCACTTGCCGCTCAATCTGCTCGATGGCCTTGGACATTCTGTCCTGCAGCATCGGACCGGCGGACTGATGCACCGCCGCCCCCTCCGCGGCGTCATGCCCCTCATGGGACACTGCCGCCCCGGCCGCCACCGCCCCGGCTAAGCCGAGGCAGGTTGACAGGCCTAAGACACCTGCTCGAACCCACTTCCTTGAAGAACCCATACGTTCGGCCTCCTCCTTACAGTCCGCACATGGTTCACGCCCACTGACACTGCGCCCACTACAGAATATGGAGAGTCTGGTGAAGGCCAACTTGCATCGGAGGGATTGTCAGGAGGCCGGTCCTTTCTTTCCCGCTCCTTCACCAGACAATGCTGTCATAACTGTCACGCGCCGAATCGCCTTTGCACACGAAGGCACGCGCTTCCCAGAGCAAATTGCGTTCCCTCCGTTCGGAAGAGGACATTCCTGGTGTTTTATGGCTATTCCGGCTTCTCGGCAGAATCGATCAGATGCGGAAATGGGGCGCACAGTCCCCATTTCATAGCAGGGAAACTATCCTAACGTGCTGATGTTATGGGATGTATGCAAATCTAAGGGCGCATGCCTGAGTGGGGCGCACACGCCCCATTGCCGTCTGATGAATCCGCATGGGAAAAGACTGACGCAAAATCCGTTTCGCCATCTTGTGCCGGACGAGAACGCGCATTATAGTGGCGCCCGGCCGTGTCATTGAGACGATCGCCCCGAGGCTCATTCAGCACCATCACCCCACAGACGGCAATCGACAGCGGCCTCACAGAGCATTATGAACCTTGCGCTCAGCATCCTGCTCCTCAGCCTTGCCATCCTCGCCACACCCGCCTCCGCTTTGGCGGCACGGCAGGATTCTGTCGCCGCGATCGCCGCACAAGCCAGCCCGTCGCCGATGATGGCGGTTGCGGAGGGCTTCTTTCTCATGGGCACCACTCGCACCGGCCATGAGGCCTTCAGCCTCGCACTCCAATATGACGACACCGAACAGCCGCAGCGCCGCATCTGGCTGGACCGCTACGAGATCGACCGGGATGAAGTCAGCCTGAGCGAATATCTCGGATGGCTGATACAACAGCAGCGTCCGATTCCCGGCGAGCTGCACAAGCTGATCGACCATGTGACCACCGTCCATGCGATTCGTTCTGACACCGTGGCCCGCTGGCCGGCCCTCTATGCCACCTGGACGGAGGCCTCGGAGTTTTGCCATGCACAGGGGAAACGGCTCCCGACCGAAGCCGAGTGGGAAAAAGCCGCGCGGGGGGAGCAGGGCAATCTCTTTCCATGGGGATCGCAGCCGCCAACGCCGGCCCTGGCCACGTTCGGGCACTATCATGCCCACGAGATTCCGCTCGTGACATCCGTGTCCGCCGGAGAGGCCGGCCGCAGCCCCTATGGCCTGCACCACATGGCGGGCAATGCCGCCGAATGGGTTGAAGACTGGTTCGGCATCGACTACTACATGACCATGCCGGAACGGAATCCATCCGGGCCGGCCACCGGACGATATAAGGTCGCTCGCGGCGGGTCGTGGAAAAGCACGCCCGCCCTGCTGCGCGCCGCGACCAGAAGCGGCGCGCCACTGGAGCAACGGTCGCCCACGATCGGATTTCGCTGCGCGCGCTCCGCCGCTCCCTCCACCCTCCCGACACCATGAGGACCGCTATGTACAGGATTTGTCTGTTGCTTGCGATTGGACTCAGCCTCGGCGCGATGACGCCGGCATGGTCAGCCGCCACGCCAGACCGCGAACATCCTGGCTGGAGAAGCTATACCAACGCCCGCTTCGGATTTTCCGTCCGCTATTCCGACACCTGGAAACTCGGCAATCCGCTGCCGGACGGCATTGGCATTACCTTTCAGCCGCCAACCGAGCACAGCCTCGTCGCCCTCTCCGGCCACATGAACCTCCTGGAGGGAACGAGCCAGGACAAGCGGCAGACGCTCGACGAATTCACGGCCGCGCACCGCCGCATCATCACGGAGATCTTTGAGAAGAAGAAGACGGCGCTAGCCTGGCAGAAGGAGCAGGAGACGACGCTGGGCGGATTTCCCGCCAAGCGCCTGGCCTTCACCTATCAGGACGAACACCAGACCGCCATGCTGGAGGTCCACATCTTTACCCTGGGACGGAATGAAGGACGCGGCGTGCGGATCAAAGTGCCGGTCAGCGCACAGGGGGAGGTGCTGCCGCTGGTCACGCAAATGCTGGAGACCTATCAGCCGGGACGGGACCAAAATGCCGTGAGCCCATTCGTGCAGAAAGAGGGCCAGCGCTAACGGTTATGTTTTGAAGCTGCCCCTCACCATGCACAAACAGGTAATTATGCGCCGTGCTCGCGGACCTCTTTGAGATGCTTCATCGCCGCACGGGCGGCGGCCCGCGCCTTGACGGCGGGATTCAAACTGGCGCCGGGATCGACCCTGGCCCCCATCTCGGCCACGCGCGCACAGTGTGCAATGGCTTCCTTCAGGAGCGGCGCGGCCTCTTTCCCATGCTCGTCCGACGGAGGCAAGAGCTTCAGAATCGCCGCCGCATGATTCGCCACCTCGCCGCAATGGTGCACGATGGCTTTTCCGTCACCCATGCCGCCATGCATCACCATCTCCTCGGCATCCTTGATCATGGCCTTCCCATGTTCCTGAAGGTCGGCCAGCACCCCGGCCCACGCCAGGGACGCCGCCATCGCCCATCCCATGGCGGCCCCGTACAATGCAATAGCTCTCATTCGAATACCCGGCCTTTCTTGACTGGCACATGTTCCGCCGGCGTGAGCCGGCGATAGAGTTCATGAAACTGCTCCGTCGTCAGCCCTGGACGCTCCAATTCCTTGAGCGCCTCCTCGCTGACCGGATATTCCACCGTGTCGTCGAAACTGGACGACGCGATCGTCACATACTGATCGGGGAACAGCCGCTCCGGCAGCAACACCGCGATCCCCCCGTTGTATTGCTTGGCCATCCGCATGGCCGCCTGAGCCCGTTCGACCGCCACCTTGGGACCGAACCCGATATTCGCCGGCGGCTTCCCCGCCTTCATGAATTGCACATGCAGATTCGTGAGGCCGGACGCGGCGAACGCCTCCACGATCTCGGCCTGATGCGCGCGATGCTCATTCGCCAAGACCACCTCGACCCGCCCCGCTGGCACAACATCCGCTGCCGGCAAAACGCCGGCTGAGCACAGACCGGCCAGCGCCGCCACTCCCATCGCCACGATCACCCGCATCATAAACTGCCTCACTTCGCCTCAAAGGAAAGATCGAGCTGCACGGTCCCGTTCGGTTCTACCACGATCTCCCGCTCCTGTTCACCCAACGCCGGATGCCAGGCCTTGATCCGATAGGTCCCTGGCGGCACCTCGCCGATGGAGAATCCTCCATCCAGGCCCGTCACGGCATAATAGGGATGATCGACCGCATAGCCCCAATTCTGCATATAGGGATGCACGCCGCATTGCATCGTGAACACCTTCCGCCCCTTGACCAGATTGACCGTCTCGGTCGTCCCGGTCGCTTTCAATGACGGCCGGTGGAGCACGATGTCCACTCCGGACTGATCATAGGTGTAGCCTTGAATGTCATGCGACACCGGGTCGCGGTTGATCACCGTCAGCTGCCGCTTGTCGTTGATCACTGTCACGAACGGCAGAAACTGACAGACATTGGCCTCCACTTGCGCATCGCTCCCCGTGAACGGTTTGCCTTTGGCGACCCCCTCCACCACGATCACTACGTCTTTGATCCCGCCCTGTTCTCCGGCAAACACTTCCTTGAGCTGCCGGTATCCATCTCCGGTAGACAAGGCCCCGCAGAAGACGCGGTCCGGATACCGGCGCAGCTCGAAGGATTTCGGCTCCGGCGCCGCGCCCTTCAGCGTCACCGTCCCCCGCACCACCGCCCCATCTGTCACGGCACCCGTTTCATAGACCGCCGCCGCGCCCGTTCCGCTCATGCCCATGCTTCCGATCGCCCATAACGTCAGCGATGCCCACATCATCGACCGTTTCACCTGCACCTCCTCACCCTCAGGTTTGTCGTGAATAGTGGCCGGACGTTCGCCAAGCCCGTTGCGCTCCTGGCGCCTCTCCCGGCCGGATAAGGAAACGGGGGAATCCGGTATTGCTACGGCCGGATTCCCCCGCGTGCCAACGCTGCTCCGCGTGAAGCTAGTTGGTCTTCATCGCGACCGGCACGGACTGAATCGGAGCCGGCTGCTCCGCCTGTTTCGTGGCCGGCGCGGCTCCGCCCAACGGCAGAATCGCGCGGCTGTCGCGGTCCAGCACTTTCAGCGTGCCCCAGTGTCCGGCATCGAGATAGCCCGGCCGCTGGTTCAGCCACAGGTAGTCGCCCGGAATCCCGTTCGGGCCTCCGGCTCCCCCATGCAGCCAGGCATTGATGACCTCGGCACCGCCGAACTCCATGGTGCTCACGAGGTCCGCCCCGCTCATGTAGGGCTCATGCTTCCACTCATGACCCGACACACTGAACAGCTGCACCTGCTCGCTGAAGGCGCCCAGCACGTGAATCACGACCGGATCGCCGACGTGCGCCGCGATGTTCGGCGTCACCGGCTGGTCGCCCGTCTTCACGCAGGACAGCACCTCGCTGTACGCGCAGCCTTTCTCGGTCCGGTAATCCGTCGGCTCGGACCGGTAATTCACCGCCGTCACACCGGCCACCTTTTGGATGTACGGCATGAAGCTGGTGCCGATGATGTTGTCTTCATCCTGGAAGAGCAACGCAAACGACCGGTAGTCCTGCCGGGTTTCGTTCCCCGGCACGTTCCGGTCCACCAGCACATCCGCGCGCCAGGAACTCTTCTGCGCGAGATCGTCGCCGGTCACCGGATCCCGGTACTGCGATCCCTTCGGCCCGATCACGATGGCGCCGAAGAGCCCGTTCCGCGGATTCTCGGCCACATTCCCCCAATCCTGAATCAGCGCGGCATTCTCGCCGAACTCCGGATGGGCGTAGTACGTGTACAGCCGGCTCTGCCCCGGGGCCACGGTCTGGTCGCCCGGATTGTTGCCGGCATTGATGCCCATGGACTCCTTCGGATCGTACGCCAGGTTGTCCACATGGAACCCGGCCCGCTCCTTGGCCATCTCGTTCTTGAGCATGACCTTGATGCAATCGCCCACGTTCACGTGCAGCGTCAACGGGCTCGGATCGAGACTGCCCGAGACGACCTGCGCCTTCTCGCCTTCGAGCACGTACATCTTGCCGCGCTCGTTGGCGAGCACCATCTTGCGCTCCAAGTCCACCTCCATCGTACCGGGCGTGCCCTTGTGGTAGCGGATGGCCTTGTCGATGGCGGCCACATTGAAGGTCTTCACCGGCGCATCGGCCGGACAGACCGACTTGGCCGACTGCGGAATCTCCGAGCGGCCCGGCAGCGGCTGCAACGTCGCATCCGCCTTGTCGAGCACCCGGAAGAGGCCCCAGCTCCCTTCGGCGAAATGCGACGCGCGCCCGCTGTAATACGGGTAGTCGCCCGCCATCTGCTGCGGTCCGCCCGCCGCTGGGATCGCCGCGTCGTACCGTTCGCCGATCACCACATGCAGCGTGCTCCGGGGGATGGAGTTCTTGCTATAGCGCTCCATCGGGAACCAGTGCCCGCTGATGTGCCAGGAATGCACTTCGTTCGCCGACCCTTCGATCAGCCGCACGACCACCGGATCGCCGAGATAGGCCCTGAGCATCGGGGTCTCGGGATCGCCGTGGATCCGGCTGCTGAAGAGCTGCGACGGATCGGGATTGTTCGCCAGCCGCACGGACAGCGGCTCGACACGCATGTTGTAGCCGCTCCCGGTGGTGGCCTCGCCGCCGTTCAAGAACTTCATCGGCGACACATTGAGCTTGTCCGGATAGACCGCGGACGGCGTGCCGTCCACGGACACCGCGCCCACTTTGACTTGCGGATTATCGGCCGTAATCAATTCGGCCGTCCGGGGATTGGAATCCATGACCTGCGTCACGATCTCGCGGAACGAGCCGCGGATATGCGCGGACACCGGCTCGGTGGTGTGAATGTCGGCCACCGGCCCGCTGCGCAACTCCTTCCCCGTCACCGGATCATGATACGTGGACCGCGGCGGCTCGGCGATGAACGTGGAGTAGAAGCCGTGGCCCCACCCGTCCAGGCCGAACACATGGTCGTGCCAGAAGGTGGTGCCGAAATCGGCGTCCACATACCAGCGCTCGCGAATCCATTCGACCGACGCGATCTCGCCCTTCTTGTGGTCGTGTTTCAACGGCCGCTCGAAGGTGATCGTGTTGCCCTCGATCTTGCTGATGCGGGCGGACTCGAATCCACCCACGTCGTCCATGCCCACGCCCAGCTCGGTCTTGACGTGGTACCGGGACGCATCCTTCACCTTGATGCTGGTCGAGCCCTTGGGGGCGTCGGCGTCCAGCGTCGTGTTCATCGGGACCGGCATTCCCTTGCCGGGGTGCTCGTCCTTCAGGATGGTGAAGGGCCGCAGGGACATTTCGTACGAGAACCCGATGATCGGGCCGTCCGACGCCTGCGTATCGAACTGGAACATGTGCGGATGCAGGTTCGTCTTGCTGGAGAACCCTTGCCGCTCGTCGTCCTTCAGCTCGCTCTTGTAGACGACATCGATGCAATCCTGCACATTGCCGCGAATCACGAGCGGGAACTGCTTCGCCGGATTCTTGCGGACGTCCTGCTCCTCTTCATGGAGCACGTACAGCAACCCGTTGGGATCGACGATGGCCGGAGTCTTGGCCGTCGCCTTTTTCAACGTGATCGGCAGCGTGATCGCATGGATGTTGAACGACTTCACCGGCGCGCCCACCGGGCACAGGCTCCAAGGCCCGTTTTCTCCCGGCTTGGCCGGCTCGGTCGAATTGCTGCCGTCATCGCGGCGATGGATCGGCTCCAGCCACGGCGCGCCGCTGTGGCTCGGCGAGAAGGGCACGCGCCGGCCCAGATGCGGACGCAGCCAGGGCCAGGAGAGCTTTCCGCTCTTCGGATCGAAGAGGATCTCCTGCCGCTTGCCCGGCGTCGCCGACTTGTAGTTCACCCATTCGTACGAGGTCTCCGGTTCGCTGAGCGCCTTGGCGCCGTCCCACGCCCAGTCGTTCACGGTGGAATCGTACGCCAGGGTCTGTTCTTTTTCCGTCTTCTTGTGGCCCGGCTGCCCTTGCGGCGGCAGCTGCATTTCGACCCAATCCTTCACGGACACCTTGGCCGGAGTGGCGTTCCAATCCGTCTTGTCCTTGGTGATCTCGAACTTCTTGCCGCCGTACCAATCGACCATGGTGCCGACCAGCTTGTCACTGGTCGCGCCCGTCTTCATCCGGCCCACCCGGTCCGGCAATTCCACCAGCGGCTTCATGACGTCGGTCTGGAAGCCCGGCGCCTGCAACGTGTTATACACGCGCCAGAACCCCCACATCCCGGTCACATAATGCTGGGGAATGTGGCAATGGAACACGAACTCGCCGGCCAGCGCCTGCAAGCCGCCCGAGCCGCCTTCGATCACCTGATCGTAAATCTCTGTCGGCCCGATGGACTGGACGTCCAACCGATCCGACGTGTCGCTGATCAGCGGGAACTTCACCGGCCCGTTGCTGGAGGCCGCGAAGTCGAGGGTGCTGTTGCCCGGCTGGCGCGCCCAGCGGATGGACCCGCCGTGCAGATGGTGCGAATGCACGATCTCCGATCCGCCCGCCATCCGGAACTTGGCCGGATCGCCGAGATAGGACCGGGGGATCGTCGTGGCCGGATCGCCGAACGTGTAGGAGCCGTAAGCCATCGACTCGTCCCCGTAGAAGCCCATGTGGGCCTGCAATTCGATGCGCGTGCCGTGCGGCTCGCTGCGGTAGTTCAGCAAACGCGCGCCCGGACGGTACGAATCGGTGTGGGGATCGCGCTGCGGGAGCATGTCGCCTTTCTTGTCCAACAGGCGGAACGCTTCGTCACCGGCTTCATGATAGAAAATCGCGAACTCGCGGAAGTCCGCGCCATTGGGATCCTCGATCATCGCCTCCCACCCGCTCGCCATGGGCTTGCCGTCGAACGGGCTGAGATAGCGCGAGCCGCGCGGCTCCACGACGAGCATGCCGATCAGCCCCTGATTGAACTGTTCGCGCGAGGCATGCGAGCGGAAAAACCGAGCGCCTTCCTGCGTATCCGGCTTGATGTACCATTCGAAACTCTGCTGGCCTCCGGCGGGGACTGTCGCCTCGGGATTGACCGGCGTGGCGGGTTTTCCCGTCGCCGATACGACCATCGACGAGCCGTTGATGACCAGATTGGTCGCTTCCTCATTGATCCCGTTGTGCAGCATGAGCTTCAGGCAGTCGCCCTGGTTGGCCCGAATTACGAGCGGCTGGATGATGTCTCCCTGCAGGCCGTTCGACACGGCGCCGGGATCGTTGTCCTTGTCCCGCGCCGCCTTGTTCGCGGCTTCTTCGGCGCGCGCCTTCTCGACGTTCTCGGTCAGCACGTACATGTAGCCGGGGAAATAGTCCAGGAACCGGCTGAGGGTAATTTCGATATTGATCGCGGAAACGTGATACTCCTTCACCGGCGCGTTCGACGGACAGCGCTGTCCGTTGTTCACGGCCACTTTCGCCGGATCCTCCGCCACCAGCAGCACGCCTTGCTGCAGCATGTGGCTGTTGGCCCCGGTGCTATACGCCCCCTTCTGTCCGACAAACTCCTGCTGCCGTTTCACCTCCTCCATCATGCGGTCGTGCAGGACCGATCCGCCTTCCCGATAAATAACCTTTTCCGACGATGCCTCTCCGCTTCCGCCATGGTGGCTGTGCTGATCCAGCGCCAGACCCAGCGGAGCGCTCAGCAGACTGCTCGCGAGCAATGCAGCAGGCAGACCGGCAGCCACGCGCCGCGCGCGCCGCCGATGCGAGCCCGATACCGTTCTCATACAAGGGCCTCCCTTTCCATCGCCGTGGTGCTTCGGCACGGCGTGTTAACCGATCCTGGACACACACCGAACGCTGGCGGGCCGGCAGACCTCCTCTCGCACCGTCCCGCATGGAGTAATGCTGGTGATGGGCATCCATCAAGATGCGGGCTATTCAGAGGCCGGTCCGAACAACCTGCGCCACCACCAGTGCCCGTGCAGCAGCGCAATATCGGTGCCGCCCTCGCGCAAAGAGATAATCGCCGCTCGCACAGCGCCGTTGGCACGCCGTGGCGCCGTGACAGGCACACCGGCCCCTCGCGCAGCGATGGGACGATCCCGTCCCACGGCGCGGGATCGCATCCTTCCAGAATGAAATGAAATCAATTAGATAACGCTGTCTATCGTTTTAAGCAGACGCCGGAGGCAAACTGTAGCGGAGCAGCACACATCACGCGCACATCACCTTGCACCAGGCGGTGATGGAGGGAGAGGCTCTATAGAGTTTGAAGATGGTCCGGAAGAGAGGTGCTGTCGAAAAGCGGCCCATCAGCCAGCACGAAGGCCCGCTCCACCACCTGCTGGAGTTCTTGCAGATTGCCCGGCCAGGCATACCGGCACAGCTTCGCCAGCGCCTCCGGCGCAAATCCGAACACCGCCGGCAGCGGCTGCTGCTTGCGAAGCCAGAACGGCTCCATGAAGAGACGCGAGAGTTGATCGATGTCTTCCAGCCGCTGGCGCAGCGGCGGCACCGCGATCGGCACCACGTTGAGATGCTGATAGAGATCCTCTCGAAACGCGCCCTCCCCGCACGCAGCTTGGAGATTCCTCGAGGACGACGCCACCACCCGGGTATCTACGGAATAATACAGGCCGCCGTTCACCCGTCTGGCCCGGCGCTCTTTCAGCGCCCGCAAGAGCTTGGCTTGCAGCCGCAAACTGAGACCGCCCACTTCATCCAGGAACAGGGTGCCGCCGTCCGCGGACTCCAGCAATCCCGCCCGGTCGACACTGACGCCGGATAATGAATGGCTGCCGAATAGTTCCCCGTCCAGCAGCGCGTCGCTGGACGTCACGCAATCGACAGACACCACATGCTTGGCGCGGCGGAGACTGCCGGCATGGATCACGCGAGCCATGCGGGCTTTGCCGGTGCCGCGTTCTCCGGTGAGCAATACCGCCGCTTCGGTTTCCGCCACCAGTTCAATCGCGGCCCGCACCGCCTGCATCTCTGGCCCCCGTCCCGCCAAGACCGGCTCGGCAGCGGAAAGCGGACTGCCCCATGAAGGGCGAGGCAGCCCGGCGGGCGCCGGTTCGATGGCCTCTCCCCCTTCAGCTCCCAGCGCCCGCCGAATCACACTGCGCAATTCTTTCCCGGTGAACGGCTTGGCCAGATAATCGAATGCGCCATGCCGCATGGAGGCCACCGCCGTCTGCAGCGAGGCATAGGCGGTCAGCAGCACGACCTTGATCCTGGGATCGATGCGCTTCGCGGCTTTCAACAAGGCCAGGCCATCGAGGCCCGGCATCCGAAGGTCCGTCAGCAATACTTGCGGGCGCTCGCGCTCGAGCACCGCCAGCGCCCGCTGCGCATCGGCTTCCACCACGCAGGTATACCGGGACCGGCTCAAGAGCCGCCGGCAATTTTCGATCGCCTCCGGCTCATCGTCCACAATCATAATTTTTTCCGCCGCCATCGTCCGATTCGCTCCATGTCCGCAACTGGCTCAGCTGCCAAGAGGAACGCACGCTGCCGTCCGCTCCTGCAAAACAAGGAGCAAATACAGTGCCGCTACGAAACTGGCTAAATATCTAGGCAGGAGGACGCGGCATGGGGCAATCACGCCCCATGCCGCACCCATGTTGAAGAGTTACCCTATCGAATGGGACAGGAATGTCGCGCGGAACGGGCCGGTCATCCCGGCTCTCGGAGGCCATGCCGCTTGACCATCCGCTCGATGGTCTTGCGATCCACACCGGCTTCTTGCGCCGCGTGGCTCATGTGCCAGCCATGGCGTTTCAGCAACTCCAGCAGAAAGCTCCGCTCAAACGACCGGACCACTTCCTGCTTGGCCTGCTTGTAGGAGGCGGCTTCCTCCGCCTCGGCTTCGTCCGATTCTCCCGCTGCGCGCAACCGCTCCGGGAGATGCTCAACCCGGATCGTCGGGCCATCCGCCAGCGCCGCCACCCGTTCGATCACATTCTGCAGTTCCCGCACATTGCCGGGCCAGGCATGCGCCTTCAAACAGGCCATGGCCGATGGATCGAATGCGGGCTCCGCCTCGGACCCGGCGCGCCCCCGGCCCCGAAAGCGCGCGAGAAACTCCTGCGCCAGCACCTGCACATCGCCGTCACGCTCGCGCAACGGCGGCAGCACGATGGGAATCACGTTCAGCCGGTAGAAGAGATCCTCCCGAAATTCGCCTTTGCGGCAGGCCTCTTCCAAATCGCGATTGGAGGCGGCAATGACCCGCACATCGATGTCGGCATAGCGCGTGCCGCCCACGCGACGGACATGGCGCTCTTGCAACACGCGAAGCAGCCGTGACTGCAGCGTCTGGCTCATCCCGCTGACTTCGTCCAGAAAGACCGTGCCTTGGTGAGCCACTTCGAACAACCCGGCCTTCGCCGCATGCGCGCCGGTAAAGGCCCCTTTTTCATGGCCGAACAATTCAGATTCCAGCAGGGAGTCGGGCAGCGCCACACAATCGAGCGGCATGAACGGCTGGCGCCTCCGCTCGCTTTCATCGTGAATCGCGCGAGCCACCAATTCTTTGCCCGTGCCGCTTTCACCGTAGATCAAGATATTCGCATCCGTCCTGGCCACTTTGGCGATCAGACTCTTCACGTCCTGCATCGCCTGGCTCCGCCCGAGAATGCGCCCAAGGGCGCTCCTGCCGGAGGAGTCTGAACAGCCCGCGCCCCTCTCGGACACCGACTCGGCCGCGCGCGGCGGCTCCGCCTGGTCGAACGCCCGCTTGGCCACCTCCTCCAGGCTTTTACTGGTATAGGGCTTCAGCACATAATCCAACGCGCCATGCCGCATGGAGTCCACGGCCGTCTGCACGGTGGCATAGGCGGTCAATAGCACCACATTGATCGCGGGATCGACTCGTTTGGCCTCGGCCAGCAGACCGAGGCCGTCGAGGCCCGGCATGCGCAGATCCGTGAGCACCAGATCGGGCCGCTCCTGCCTGATCCGCTCCACGGCGCGCAGCGAATCGTGCTCCGTCAGGCAGTCGTACCCCAACCGGCTCAAAATGCGGCGGCAGTTATCCAGCGCATCGACTTCATCATCGACGATCAGTATCTTCCCTGTTCCCATCCGGCCTCCTGATGCGTGTCACTGACTGGCGCAAGCGCGGGCAGATACACGGACGCCACGGCCCCGCGCCGGCCGTTTTCGATTTCAAGATGTCCACGGTGATCGGCGACGATGCCATAACTAAGAAAGAGCCCCAAGCCGGTGCCCTGGCCTTCTTCCTTGGTGGTAAAGAAGGGATCGAAGATGCGCCCCAACATCTCTTCCGGAATGCCAGGGCCCGTATCGCTGATGCGCACCAGCACTCGCTCGCCCTCTTTCCCCGGACAGCGTTCGGACTGCACCGTCACCAGCGCCGGAGGCACCCCCTCCTTCGCCGCGTCGAGCGCATTGTTGATCAGATTCATCATCACCGTTTCGATCCGGTCACGGTCGCCCATGATCGGCGGCAGTTCCGGTGACAGCGCCACGTCGATCCGCACGCCTTTGGCAGATGCCCGTTCCTGCGACGCCTCGATACAGGCCTTCAGGACGCAATTCACATCGATCGGCTTCAGCACGGTCGCGGCGCCACGGGACAAGGCCAGCATGCTCTTCGTAATCCGTGAAATGCGGTCGGCCTGAGTGCGGATCGCCAGCAGGTCCCGCTGCTGCTCCTCCGACACGCCCAAGTGCGCGGCCTCGATCTCCATGCACTCGATCCGGTTCAGAATGATCCCCAGGGGGTTATTGATTTCATGCGCGATCCCGCTGGCCACCTTGCCCAGCGTCGCCAGCCGTTCGGCGAACTGAAGCTGCTTCATGTGCTCCGTGACTTCGGCCGTTTTCTCCTCGACGCGCCGCGCCAGATCGGCATTCAACGTTTCCAGCTCCACCCGCGAGGCCTTAAGCCGGTCGGCCATGCGATGGACGGCGGCGGCCAGTTCCTCGAACTCATCCCCTGTTTGAATATTCAACGGCCGGTCGAACGTGCCCTGGCTGATCGCCTCCACGCCGGCCTGCAAAATCTGAATCGGCTGCGCAATGCGTGACGCCACGTAGCGGCCCATCGCCCACAACAATCCGAGCATCACCAAGCCAATGACCGCCAAATTCCGCAACTGGTCCCGAATGGGCGCGTAACTCTCGCCTGGTTGCTGACGCACGAAGATATGCCAGGAGCTGTCGGGCAACGGAAGGCCGGTGACCGGCGCAAAGCCGACCACCGTATCCGTCCCGCCATGCCCGTCATCTTCCGCAATGCCCCAACCCGGCTGCATCGAGACGATCATGGACATGAGCTGGCCGGGAATGCGGTGCGCCTGCCGGGGCAGAATCGGGCAGACCAGCGGATGGCCCGCCGCGTCGAACAGCATCGCATGGCCGGTCTGCCCGATCCGGATTTGATTGATCATCGCGAAGAGCGTATCGAATCGATACGACGCCTTCACCGCCCCGATCACCGTATGCTGCCGCTCGTCCAGAATCGGCACGGCAATATCGATGGTTTCTTCCGGCGTCCTGAACGATCCTTCGTGCGCCGGAATCAGCCCGCTGACATAGACCTGATCGACCCCTCCCGCGTGAATCGCCGCCCACCAGGGCTCGTTCGCAAACACATAATGATCGGGATCGGAACTCGCGGCCACCAGCGCCCCGTGCTTGTCGGCGATCAGCAAGCCGACAACTTTGTCGCCGTCGCGCACTTTGGTGCCCAAGAGGAACCGGGATAATTCGGCGTTCATCAGCCTCCTGGCGCCGTCCCCTCCCTGTTCCCACACCTGCATCCGCTCGGCAATGACGGCTTGCACGGATGCCGGCTCCTGAGGGTAGGATTGGTTGGCTCCCTCCACCGGCTGGCGGACACGCAACGGGGCGGAGCCCAGCAGCCTGACGCTCTGCACCTCGCTCTGCACCAGCAGGGTCACGCGATCCGCCGCCTGCACCGCCACGGCTTGCAGATTGCCGCCGATGACATCACGCAGCGACCGCATGCCCGACACATAGGCCAGGACAAGCCCAATCACCAGCGGGATACAACCCACCAGCACGATGGCCAACACAATGCGTCCGCGAATGGTCCGGATTCTCATAGCCCCCCTGCCGCAGACCGCATTGTAAGCAACAGGCAGAAGAAAACTCTAGCCCACCGAAAGGGGATGAGGAGGAGACCGGCGGGTCAGGCTACTCGTCGTCGGCCTTTTTGAGCCGTCGATCCAACGCAAATCGCGTCAGGCCGAGGTGCTTGGCAGCCAGGGTTTTGTTATAGTCCGACAAGCGCAGCACTTCGTCGATCAGCGCCCGCTCGACATCGATGAGCGTCTGTTGTCCCAGCCTCATCTCGACTCGCACGACCGGATCGGTTCCCGTGCCCGCGGCCACGGCGACCTTCGCCGCGCTCTCCCGCAGTTCAGCGGGCAGGCAATTGGGCGTCAGCGTCCGCCCTTGGCAGAAGATCATGGCGCGTTCGAGAATGTTCTGCAGTTCGCGGATATTGCCCGGATAGGCATAACGTTCGAGCATCCGGCAGGCCTCGGGATCCAGATCCGGCACCGGCTTGCCGAACTCCTGCGCGAAGCGGACAATCGCACGCCGGCAGAGGGGCAGAATATCTTCCGCGCGCCGCCGCAACGGCGGGAGTTCAAACGCCACGACATTGAGCCTGAAATAGAGATCCTCGCGAAAGGCCCCGCGCGCCACCTCTTTCTTCAAATCCCGATTGGTCGCCGTAATGAGCCGGAAATCCACCCCGAGGTCGTCGGTCCCGCCAAGGCGCCGAAACGACCGTTCTTGAATCACGCGCAACAGCTTGGCCTGCATGGACTGATCGAGGTCCCCGATCTCGTCCAGGAACAGCGTGCCGCCTTCCGCCTTTTCCAGCAGCCCCAGCTTCCGCTGGTTAGCGCCCGTAAAGGCGCCTCGTTCAAACCCGAACAGCTCGCTCTCAAAGAGCTCCTTGGGAATCGCGGTGCAATTGACGCCGATGAACGGCCCGGACGCCCGTGGCCCGTTGTGATGAATGACGCGCGCAAAAAACTCTTTCCCGGTTCCCGTTTCGCCGAGCAGCATCACCGACGATTTGGGATTATCCGCCACTTCACGCACCTGTTCGAGCAAGTGCTTCATCGCATAACTCTGGGCTTCCAGATTGCTCAACTGATACTGGCTCTCCTGCCGGCCCAGCTCCGACTCCAGACGCCGCCGGAGCGTCACGACATCCAGCACCCGGGCGACCACCGGATCGATGCCCTCCAGATCGACCGACTTGATCAGAAAATCATACGCCCCCAGCTTCATCGCCTCCACGGCGTCCTGCACGGTTCCGTACGCCGTCAACATGATCACCATGGCGGACGGAGCCAGCTGCCGCAGGCTCTTTAGGGTATCGAGCCCGTTGAGGCCCGGCATCTTCAAATCGAGCAGCACGAGATCGGGCACATCGTGCCGGAGCGCCTCCAGCAACGCTTCGCCGGACTCGTACCCCACGGCGCGATGCCCTTGCCGGGTCAGCCGCTTCACGATCGCGGTGCGAATCGCCTGTTCATCGTCGGTCACAAAAATGACTGCGCGCATCGGTCAGCCTTTCACCGTGTGCGGCTCCTGGCTCAGCGGGAGCCAGATCCGCACGGTCGTCCCTTTTCCCGCCTCGCTCGTCATGTGGATATCGCCCCCATGACTCGCGATGATGTTCCGGCAGATGGCGAGCCCCAACCCCGTGCCATGCCGCTTGCCTGTGGTAAAAAACGGCTCAAAGACGCGGGACAGCGCGTCGGGCGCAATCCCGACGCCGGCGTCTTTGACGAGCACCACGATGCCCGGCCGATCCTGGCTGGACAGTTCGAAGGCGATCACCTCGATGGCCGCGCCATTCACCGGAGAGGCATCGATCGCATTGTGAATGACATTCAGCAGCACCTGCTTGATCTGATCCCGATCGGCATGCACCTGGGCGGCTGTCGGGGACAACGACGCCCGGATGCCGAGCTGTTTCGCCTGCAGCGGCACATCGAGCGTTTTGACCACTTCGTCGATCACATCCGAGAGGCTGAACTGCACCGGCGCCAGCTCGCGCGGCCGCGCATATTCCACGATTTGGTTCACGATGCGATCCAATCGTTTCGCCTCTTTCAAAATCACGTCAATGTCCGTCCGCCGCGGATCATCGCCCGCAAACTCATCCAGCAACAGCGAGGCGGTGGACCCGATCCCGACGAGGGGATTCCTGAGCTCATGGGCAATGCCCGCCGCCACCTGCCCCAACGTCGCCAAATGCTCGGCCCGGCTCAACCGGGCCTGCAGGTCTTCCAAGGCCGTAATATCGACGTTGAACCCCACATACACCGGCTGGAGGCCGTCGCCGCCGACGATGGGCAGGCGGCGGCTCAACACTTTGCGCACGCCGCCGTTCTTGTGCAAAAATCGGAAGACGGTTTCGCACGGCTGTCCCTGCGCCACCGCTTGCCGAAATTCTGACAGGACTCGGTCGCGGTCCTCGGGGTGAATGCACTCCCTGAACGCATCGGGGTCCACCGGATCATCGGGATCAAGCCCCGCAAGCTCTTGGTTATAGCGATTGCTAAACGTAATCTGCATTCCCGTCGTGGTAAAAATCCCGAACGGAGCGTGATCGACAAGCCCTCGATACTTTGCCTCGGAGGCCGCCAGGTGCTCGTTCAGCCGGCGAAGAGCGGCCTCGGACTTCTCCATCTCATTGAAATGCCCGCGAATCTGGGCGCTCATGTCGTGCATGACCCTCGTGAGATCCCCGATTTCGTCGGTGCGCGCCAGCACAGCGATGGCCGGCACCAATCCCGCGGGCGAGGATCCGACCGTCGTCGCCAGGTCGCGCAGCGGCGTCGCGATCGAACGGGCAATCAGATAGAGCGCGCTGACCATCAGCCCGAAGGTAAACACGCCGCCGCCCAGCACCACGAACATGGTGGACGTGCGATCCTGGCTCAACTGCGCCAATTTTTCAGCGACACTCTGCTGCCCGTACCGGTCAAAGATTCCCATCTGCCGCCGAATCTCCACCATCAATTCCCGTCCGCGCCCCTCTTCGATGTAGTGGAATGCCTCCTGTTTGTGCCCCTCCTTGATGGCGCGAATCAACGCTTCTTTCTCCGTCACCAACTGGACCACCAGCGTTTGAATCGCTTTGAAGCGATCCAACTGCTCACCGGAAAGGCGCTCGGCCAGATCGTGGCCGATGGCAGCGATCCCTTCCTGCGCGACGCGATACGGCCGCAGATACCGATGCTGTTCGGTCAGCACATATCCCCGGAAGCCGGTTTCCAGATCGACGGCCAGCCGCATATACTCGGCCGCATTCTTTTGCGTCACATAGAGACTGTCCAGCTGCTCTTCGTCTTGCGAAAACGTCTCCACGCTCTGGTAGGTCATGACGCTCAAGACGATGAGGGCGACCAACGGAATGAACGACGCGAGCAGCAGCTTGCGATGAATCGGAAGGTTGTTGAACAGGCGGGCGGCGCGCTCTCGCATGGGCTCTCCCTCAATAGAGCATCGTAGGATTGCGACCCGCCCCGTGTCAAACGCACTCATTGCGCCGACAGGGCCACGTGCCGTTCCGGACTCCCGCCGCAGCCCCATCAAGGCGCCGACCGCTGCGTCAGATCATTATCAATCCCGTTGTGACGCACATTAACATCTATCCCCCCGACAGGCGGCGGTTTATCGAGATTGGTATATTGGAATGTACCGAACGGCTGGATCTCCTCGTCCGTCGGCAATTGCGTACGGTCCCAGCCTCCGCCGAGCGCACGAATCAGCGCGACCGAGGATCGCAGCAATTCGGCCTTGATCTGGACCGATTCGATGCGCGCCGTGAGCGTGGCCACCTGCGCGTAAATCAGTTCAAGGCTGGAGGCCAGCCCGCCCTGATACAGCTCCGTGGTCAGGTTTTGGGCCTTTTTCGTCGCTCCGACGGCAGCCTCCTGCCGGTCGACCGCCGTGCTCAGCTGAGTCGTCAGGCTCAAATTGTTTTCGACTTCGCGGAAGGCGTTGAGCACCGTCGAACGGTATCGATCTTCCGTTTCGCGGTAGGCCGACCAGGCCTGCTGCAATTGGGCGCGTCGATACCCTCCCTGAAACATCGGCACCGCGACCGTCGCGCCATAGGACCATAAACTGTTGGCCAGCTGGATGAGATTGAAGCCGGCATCCTCAAAGCCGCCTCCGGCCCGGAACGTCACATTCGGATAAAACGCGGCGCGGGCGATGCCGATGGCGCGGTTCGCTTGCGCCATCTGGCGCTCCATTCTGGCCACGTCAGGCCGACGCTCGAGCAAAGTCGACGGGATCGTCTGTGGGATCGTGACCGTCGCCACTCGCAGCTGATCGACCGGTTTGATCGTGAACCCGGCCGGCGCCATGTTGACGAGAATGGCAATCGACTGTTCCGTCACCTGGCGTTGCCCTTGAACCTGAGCCAATTTCGTTTCCGTGCTATAGAGAAGCGATTCGACGCGGGCGACATCGAGGGCCGACGCGATCGCACCGGCGAACTGAGTCTTCACGATGGCGAGTGACCGTTTATAGAGGTCGATCGATTGCTTATAGGTCGCGACCTCGGCGTCGTAGCCGCGCAGAGTGAAATAATTCGCCGCGATTTCCGCCTGCAGGCTGAGGCGCGCAAGCCCATAGTCGGCGGCGCGTTCCTCGGCGCGATACGTTTCCACGCGCGTCGCATTGCGGATCGCCGACCAGAAATCAGGTTCCCAGGAGGCCAGCCCGCCAATGGACACGGAGCTTTCCCGGAGCGGACTGTCAGGCGGGCGAAACAGGGTATTATCTGATTGCCTGTTATTCGAGGCCCCAAACCCCAGTCCTATCTGCGGCATTCGGCGCGACCGGGCCTTCATCATGTCATCGCGAGCTTGGATGAACCGTTCCGCGGCGGCCTGGAGATCCGGATTGGCTGCCATCGCCTGCTCTTCAAGTCTGTTCAGGAGCGGATCATCGTACAGCGTCCACCAATCCGAACGCAGGGCGTCATCCGACGGCTTCGCCTCCACAAAGGGACTGGCTCCGTGCCATGAGGCCGGAACCACGTATTGAGGGGGCTGATAGGCCGGCGCCAGATCGACATGCGGCAACCAGTCGCTGCAGGCTGACATACTGAGCGCCAGCAGGACCATCCCACTGCGCCGCACACCGGCGAGCAGGAGGCCGGACACCTGCGATCCTGTTCGTGCGGGGGTGCCCATCATGTGAGGAGAACCGTCATTTTGAAGTTTCTTCCTTTGAGGCCGGCGCATCCGGCGTCACGAGATCGTACCCGGGCGCCGGCGTGACGATGCGCACGGTGTCGCCTTCCAACAGCGCGGCGCTGGGGTTATTGATAATGTGCTCGCTGGCGGAGATTCCGTCCGCCACCTCGATGGCGCTGTCGAGAATCCGACCGACGGTAATCGGCTGAAAATGCACGCGGCCGCCTTCCGTCACCACGGCCACTTGCGCGCCATGCTCTTGAAAGACCATGGCGGTGGACGGAATCGTGAATACACTTTTTTCGACCGGCGCCGTGAGACGGACGGTCGCGTAGGAACCCGGCCACAGCGCCCGGTCCTCGTTCTCGATCGTGAATTCTGTGATGGCGGTGCGCGTGCTCACATCGAATCCACGGGCGACGGTCAGGAACTTGGCGGTGAAATGCCGATTGGGCAATTGCGGCACCGTCACGTCAGCCGTCAGACCTGGCTGGAGAAAGGGCCCGAACGCCTCCGGCACACTGACAAAGAGGCGCATCATACTGACGTCGGCCACGGTAAAGAGGTTACTGATCGTGCTGGAGCCGCCGGAGGAACTGATCGTACCTTCTTTATTGACGTAGTCGCCGACATTGATATTGCGGACAGTGACCACGCCATCGTAGGGCGCGACGATGGTCTTGAACTGAATCATCGCCTCGAAGTTCTTGACGTTTTGTTCCGCCGCCTTGACCTTGGCCGCTTCGGCTTTCGCCTCGGCGACTTGCACCGAGATCGCCTGCTCGGAAAGTGCGTGATTCGTGCGCATCGCCACGTAGCGTCGTGCCGTCAGTTCGGCTAGCGCATTCTTGGCACGCTCCGATTCCAAATCCGCCTTGGCTTGCGCATATTGGGCGTCGAGCGTCGGCGCGTTGATTTCGGCGAGCACATCGCCTTTCTTGGCCTGCGCCCCGTAGTCCTTGTACCACATCTTCACATAGCCCGAGACCTGCGCATAAATCGGCGCTTCGTACCAGGCCTGGATATTGCCGGGAAGCGTAATCGTCTCGTTCGGCGGCAACGGCGTTGCATGGATTACGGCCACGGTCGGAACGGCGCGTTCGAGGGTGGCGTCACGCAGCGCCGCAGCTTCGAGCCGGCCTTCGTACAGCCGATATCCGACATAGCACACACACAGAAGTATGGCTGCGACCGCAAGGCCTTTCCCGCGCAGGCTATTCATCTCAGGTACGCTCCTGTTGGCGGACGGCGCGCCGGTTATACATGATGGCGTACACGCAGGGTACGAACACCAGCGTGAACACGGTGGCCACAACCAAGCCGCCCATGACGGCGCGACCGAGCGGCGCATTCTGGGAGCTCCCCATCGACATCGGCAACATGCCGATGATCATGGCGGCTGCGGTCATGAGTACGGGACGGATGCGGGCCTTCCCGGCTTCGATCGCCGCCCGCAGCGCATCGCCGTGCTCGGCAAGCCGTTCACGGGCATAGGATACGACGAGAATCGAATTGGCCGTGGCCGTGCCCATGGTCATAATCGCGCCGGTCAGCGCCGGTGTGGAGAGATTCGTATGTGTCAGAAACAAACTCCAGGCGATGCCTGCCAAGGCGCCGGGCAAGGCCGAAATGATGATGAAGGGATCGAGCCACGATTGGAAGTTGACGACGATCAAGAGATAGACCAGCACGATGGCCACGACCAGGCCAATGACGAGTTCGGTGTAGGCCCCGCGCATCAATTCGGCCTGACCATGGATTTCGACCGCCGCACTCCGGGGCAGCTCGCCTTTCATGCTGTGGGCGACCGTTTCGACATCCGCCAGCACGCCGCCCAGATCACGCCCGTCTGCGGACACATAGATGTCAATTAACGGCATGATATCTTTGTGCGTAATCACGCCAGGCGTGCCGACCGCCGACAACGTGGTCACATTGCCGAGCAATTTCAGGCCCTTGTCCGATGCGTCCCGATCATCTCGATCGACGGGCACCGTCAACAGATCTTTGATGCTGGTGAGCTGCTGCTGAGGGGTGTACACGTTGATCCGGTAGGACATGCCGGTCTTCCGATCAAGCCAGTATTGTTGGTCGACCTGCTGGCTGCCAGCCGTCGTCAAGAGCAGGTTGCCGGCAACGTCCTTCTGGGTCAGATTCATGCCCAGTCCGAACATGCGGTTGGTTTCGGCGAGCAGGGTCGGCGTGCGCATGGTCTGCTGGATCACGACGTCGGTGGTCCCGGGGATCTGGCGCAAGCGGCCGGCTAGATTGCGGGCGAACTCGTAGTTGGCGTACCGCTCGGGGCCGTTGATCTGCACGTCAATGGGCGAGGGCGAGCCGAAGTTGAGAATCTTCGCGGTCAGGTCCGCCGGCTGAAACGTGAAGTCGGTGCCGGGATATCGCTCGCGCAAGCCCTGGCGGAGAATCCGCCGATACTCCCATACCGGCGACTTTTCATTCTTGAGGGAGATGGTCATATCGCAATCCTGCGGACCGATCGTCGGCGTTGGAATGAAGGCCAGGTTATGCGCGCCGACCGGCAGCCCGCAATTGCTCACGATGCCTTCGACCTGGCCGGGGAGCAACCGCTCAATGTCTTTCGAGACCAGCGAGGCAATGCGGCCCGTCGCCTCGATCCGCATGCCGAGGGGCGCCCGCATATGCATCTGCAACGTCCCGGACTTGATCTCGGGGAAGAAATCCCGGCCATTGAAATACAACAGACTGAGCGAGCTGACGGCGAGGACCAGCGCGATGCTGACGACACGGCCCCGATGGGCGACGGCCCGCTCAAGCAGCACATTGTACCGATCGCGGAAGCGATCGAAGCCGTGCTCGAACCCCTGCTGAAATCTGGCAAAGACGCTCAGCGGCGGCCTTTCTCCCGGCAGCGCCCCCTCCATCTGGGCATGCGGCCCCTGATGCCCGGCCAGCATGTAATTCGCCATGGTTGGCACCAGCGTCCGGGAAAGAATGAAGGACGCCAGCATCGCGAAGATGATCGCCTCGGCCATGGGCATGAACAGCCACCCGGAGACCCCGCTCAGCTTGAAGAGCGGCAGCCACACGATCGCGATCGCCAATGTGGCCACAAACGTCGGGAGAAGAATCTGCTTGGAGGCATCCATGATGGCATCCTCCAGCGGCTTGTTCATGGCGAGATGGGTGTCGATATTCTCAATCATCACCGTCGCATCATCGACCAGCACGCCCACGGCCAGCGCCAATCCGCCCAACGTCATGACATTGATGGACTGGCCGGCCCAGTGCAGGCAGATGATGGACGTCAGGATGGAGAGCGGAATTGTGGTCGCCACAATGACCGTCGCCTGCCAGGAGCCAAGCAGGAGGAGGACGATGAGGCCGACCAGGACGGCCGCGATCACCATTTCGGAGACCACATCCACAATCGAATCCCGGACGAAAATCGAGGCATCGTTCAGCAGCTTGATCTTCACGCCATCCGGCACAACCTTCTCGATACGCGGAATCATTTCCTTGATTCCATCGACCACATCCAGGGTAGAGGCCTCGCTGCTCTTCATCACGATGATGATGACGGACTGCTGGCCATCCACCAGCACGGCATTTGTTTGCACCCGGCCGGCGAGCCGCACATCAGCGACGTCCCGCAGGTGGATGAAGGCATTTCCCTCTCGCTTGATCGGGATGTCGTTGAAATCATCGACCTTCAGGGGGGACGCGTTCGTCAAAACGATCCAGTCGGTCGATTTGATCTTGATATCGCCTCCGGGCAGCACCAGATTCTGGCTCCCGAGAGCCAGATGGACATCAGACGGGGTCAGGTGGCGGGCGAGCAATTTCTGCTGATCGAGCGACACCATGATCTGCATATCCTGCCCGCCGTAGGGATGCGGCAGAATGGCCCCGTCGATGGTGACCAACAGGGGCCGGATCCGCATGATGCAGAGATTGTAGAGCTCCGCCATCGTGAGCGTATCGGAGGTGACTTGCAGCATAGCCACCGGCACCGAAGATGGCGCGAGACGCATGACCATGGGCGGGGAAATATCCGGCGGCAGCGCTTTGACCACCGTCTGCGAGATCGCCGCGATATCGGCTTCGGTCCCGCCGCGGTCGATACCGTCCTGAAGATAGACGTTGATGATACTGCTACCGTAATAGGAGTGACTGACGATGCTCTTGATGCCCTCGACGGTCGACGTGAGGAAGCGTTCGAAGATATAGGTGATGCGCCCTTCGACATCCTGCGGCAGCAGACCGTCGTAGGCCCAAACCACGGAGGTGACGGGAATCAAGATGTTCGGAAACACATCGGTCGGCATGTGGAGCGTCGTCTGGACGCCGAACAAGACGATCAAGATCGCAAGAACGACAAACGTGTAGGGCTTCTTCAGGGCGATGTGGATAAGCTGCATCATGGGCAGACACTATGTAGAGCAATGTCTGTGCCCTTGAACTAGCCCGTCTTCATCCAATCGCTTCCATGATACACATGCTGGAACGCGGCCATGGGAGCATCGCTTCGATCCCCGAACTGGCGAGTCCCCGCTTTCGCACTGCGCGTACCGTGCGGAATCGCTCCCTTTGCACATGCGCTCGGACGTGCGGACTGCGCGCTCGAAATTGCTCGGACCGAATTTCCCACGAATTTGGCGCTTCAGCTCGCCCTCAAAAATGCAAGCACCGAGAATCACCATTGGCACTGATCTTGCGATGAACCTTCACGGAAGGAACACGACATCGATCGTGATGAATTCAGACCTAATCCAAGGGAGTTCACGTGCAACCCGTTATTGGCAGGGGTAGAAAAGGGAGAACGATGATGGGATTTCGGAAGGCGAGCGTGCTGGCGGCAATCATGGGCGGACTCGTTATTGCCGGTGCACCAGTAGGACACGCTCAGACTGAACCCCTGACGGTCGGGGCGCCTCCGAGCCTACGGCCGGCCCTTACCGAAATCCTGCCCATGTTCGAACGAGAATATGGGGCATCGGTGAGCGTGGTGTATCGCCCCTCGAAAACCCTGAGCCGGCAGATCGAACAGGGGATTCCAATCGATGTATTCCTGGCTGCCGGGATGGATGAAGTCGAGTCCCTTCACAAGAAGGGCCTGACACTCAACGGCGCCCCCCGCATCTATGCGCAGACCTCGCTCGTCCTTGTAATGTCGACGGACTCCCTGGCCACATTGGTGTCCTTTCACGACGCGCTGCCTAATCGCACGACCCGCATTGCCCTCGGAGATCCCCGGACGTCCTCATTGGGCGATGTCACGGCCCGGGCGCTCTCCAAACTCAATCCCACCTATTTGGATAAGAGTCGCTCCCACATTCTCCATGCATCCCATAGCGAAGACATTCTTCAGCTGATTCACACCGGCAAAGCTGACGTGGGACTCGTCTATCGCGTCGACGCCATCAACGGCGGACAGGTGCGCATCAGTGACGAGGCCCCTACTGGATCTTATATGCCGGTGCATTTCGGTCAGGCCGTGATCTCGACAGGCCGGGAGAGCGCCCGCGACGTTGCCACGGCGTTTTCCGATTTTCTGATGAGCCCCCGCATCCAGAAACTCTTGCTCAATTACGGATTTGACCCTATCCAGTAACGAGAGCGATCCAACCTGATCGGGCAGCCGTTCAGCAACCACAGCCCATTGCCGCCACCATGGCTCCGGGAATCTGCTTCTATGCGGCACTACGCCGAATATATCCGGCCGGCCTCTTGGCGCCATCGAGAATCGCCCCCACCGCACCTCGTCCAGGGAGCACGCCTAGACGCGCTAGCGAGGCATCCCACTCAAGACGAGCAGGAAAAAAGAGAACGGAACGACACGAGCAATACGGTCCGCCTAAATTCCCGCATAACTTTATTGCCAAAACTTACGTAGCCGTTGCCCTCACACAGCATTAGGCCTCCTCCCACTTGGCCCCAATGAACCGCACTGCGCGCATCGTGCGAATCCGCTCGACCTCACAGTGAATATCGTTCGACTCAGCATTCTTCAGGCGTTTTCTCACACGTCGCGAATGGCACTGACATTGCTTAAGCCGGATGGCGGTTCAAATCAAATCAATCAGCGCACAGTCAGCCACGAATCGAAGGAGGGCTCGGATGGATTACGTCAAACCTCTCGGCGTTGTCGAAAGCATGCTGGCTGGCGCCAATGTCAAACTGAACGTTCCCCCTCTGCACCTCGTCATTCGAGGCATGCTGGCCGGGGCCTATCTGGGCATCGCGACCAGCATGGCGGTCACGGTCGCAGTCGAAACCGGCTCATGGATCGCGGGCAGCCTGCTGTTTCCCTTCGGGCTGGCGCTGGCCGTTCTGCTGGGCACGGAAATCATCACCGGCAGTTTCGCACTGCTTCCCTGCGCCGCCGTTGAAAGCAACGGCCAGGTCGGCATGCGTCGCATCCTTGCCAATTGGGCATGGGTCTTTCTCGGCAATCTGCTGGGATCGACACTCTATGCCCTGCTCTTTGCCCTCTGCATCACCACCGCATGGGACTCTGCGATTTCACCGGTTGGCGCAAAGTTGATCGCAATCGCAGAAGCAAAAACCAACTACTATGCCGCCCATGGCTCGTCCGGTCTGGCCACGGTCTTCACCAAAGCCGTCCTATGCAATTGGATGGTCAGTCTCGCCGTCGTCGCCTCCTTCGCCTCCACCTCCTTCACCGGAAAGCTGATCGCCATCTGGGGACCGACAGTCCTCTTCTTCTCCCAGGGATTTGAGCATGCCGTCGTCAACATGTTCGTCATTCCAGTAGGCATGCTGCTCGGCGCCAATGTCACTGCCCCCTCATGGTGGCTCTGGAACCAAATCCCGGTGACGTTAGGCAACCTGGTCGGAGGCATGCTGTTCACCGGGCTGGCCATCTATCTGACGCATCGGGCTGCCTCGCCGGTAGCGAGACAGCCCGTTCCGGCGGTGCAACCGCACCCCGCCCCCACAGAGCAAGGCTATTCTCCGATTTTCTGACGTGAGGTGATGCGACGATGGCACCAGTGTATCTCCGACGGTTGCGCGGCTGGCGGTTCGTGCTCTTCAATGCCGTCCTCGGCCTGGCACACATTGTCGTCCTGTTCAATGCCGGGTCGTATATCGCCCTCCTGCCGCACGTTTCCGGCGATCTCGGGGGCGTGCTGCCCAGCTTTCTCACCTGGGCCCAAACTGATTTCATGATCGGGCTGGCGCTCGGCTTTCCCCTGGCGCGCTACCTCTCCGGCCGCATCGGCGACTACCGGCTGCTGATCGGCGCGTTCATCGTCTACAGCATCGCCTCGTACCTCTGCGGCGCCAGCGAAACCCTCGCGCAATTCCTGCCGGCTCGCATTGCCCAGGGCATCGCCGGCGGCATCACGCTGCCGATCGCCCAATCGATGCTGCTGAACGAATACCCGAAACGGTTGAAAACGGTGGCGTTGAGTGTGTGGGGATTGTTCAGCTTGACGCCCTTCACCATCGGCATGCCGGTCGGCGGCTACATTGCGTATCTGCTCGGCTGGCGTTTTCTGTTCTATCTGGATTTTGCCCTGACCATGATCATCGTCGGCACGCTCGGGGCGCTGCTCTACGGGCGCGGGTTTCGTCGAAGATACGGGCGCTTCGACTTCGTGGGGTTTCTGCTCCTGCTGGTGCTGTTACTGGGGGGTCAAACGTTCCTGAACATGGGCAACGACTTTGACTGGCTGGACGCTCCCGTTCTGAAAGCGCTGGCGGTCGTGCTGCTCATCGCGCTGCCCTGCTTTGTGATCTGGGAACTCGGTGAGCGGCACCCCACGCTGGATCTCCGGCTGTTCCGGCACCGCAATGTCGTGATCGGCATCGTCTGCTTGACGCTCGGATTCTTTTCCATTCAAGGACTGCTCTCGCTCCTGGTCGTGCAGATCCAGCTGATTCTCGGATACTCGTCGAAACTAGCCGGCCTTGCGCTGCTCCCGCTGGTCCTCCTGGGCGCTCCCGCCATTGCCGTCATGCACCTCCTCTGCAAGTACATTGACGCGCGCTGGCTGATCTTCCTCAACAGCCTCGGATTTGCCGGGACATTCTATTGGATTGGCTTATTCGATGATCCCCACTCGTACGACCAGCTCTTCTGGCCCATGGTCGTGGAGGGCATCTTCCTGGGATCGTTCTTTACACCGTTGACGGTCCTGACGCTGCATGGCCTCTCCGGTCCGCTGGTCATGCGTGCCGCCGAGGTCGCCAACCTGTTGCGTGTCGCGGCCGGTGCCTTCGGCATCACGTTCCAAGGCATCGTGCTCTTTCGGCGCACCCACTTTCATCAACTCAATTTAGCCGATCACTTCGGAGGGCGGCTGGCGATCTCCTACGATCCCGTGGGGCACCTGACAGCCAAACTGGCGGCGGCCGGACTCGCCCCCTCGCAGATCCAGGCCAAGCTTGGTGCGCTGATCCGGCAGGAAGCGGCCATCCTGAGCCTGAACGATGCCTTCCTGGTGGCCAGCGGCCTGTTTCTGGTAATCGGCGTGCTCGTCTGGTTCGCGCACCCAACCCACGTCCCGCTTTCGCCGACCCCGGCGGAAGAGTTGCAGGAACTCCGTGCGGAAGTATTGATCGAGGAAGTGCCATGACATCCCGCTCCGGCTTCACCTATCGCCTGCGGATCGCTGCCGGAATCGGTTGCGCGCTGCTCTTCGGCAGCTGCGCCTGGATTCCCACCGGCAATCCCCCTGCGGAGTTTCTTGAGCCGCCGGAAATGAACGAGACGCTGGCCGAGGTGACAAGCCGGCTCCAGCAGTGGCCGGACGATCGCTGGTGGACGCAATTCGGCAATCCGGAATTGAATGAGCTGATCGACCTGGCGCTCAAGAACAACCCCGGCATCAAACTCGCGGCGGCGCGGCTGCGAGAAGCTGAGGCGCTGGTGAAGGTGGAAGGCGCGCGGCTCCTGCCCTTTCTGGAAGCGGACGCCTCCCTCACCTATGAACGGATTTCCCAACATGGGGTCTTCGCGGCATTGAATCCAAAAGTCGCGGGAGACAAGATTCTCCTGGGCATCCTTAATCCGTTGAGTGTCCGCTACGAGTTCGACTTCTGGGGGAAAAACCGGGCCACGCTTGAAGCGGCCCTGGGACAGGCTGCCGCCGAAGAAGCCGAACAGGCCGAAGTGCGCCTCAGGCTGACCACCGCCATCGCGCGAGCCTATTTCAAAGGGCACGCGCTTCAGCAACAACTCACCGTGGTCAAGACTCTTGTCGGCATCCGCCGCGACTTGCGCACGCTGGCGGAGACCCGCTTCCGCCTTGGGCTGGACAACGAGCAGCCCGTAAAAACCGCCGCAGCCGACTATGAAGCCGCCATCAAACGGCACACCGGCCTCCGGGATCAATTGGACATCCAGCGCCATATCCTCGCGCGGCTGGCCGGGCAAGGCCCAGATCAAGCCCTGCACCTGTTCGCGAAACCGGCCGTCGTCATTCCGGAGCAGATCGCGGCGCCCGACCATCTCTCCTTGGGACTGTTGGTCCATCGGCCCGACTTGGCCGCGGCCCTCTACCGGGCCGATGCCGCCGCACGGTTGGTCAAGGTCGCCAAGACACAATTTTATCCCACGATCGATCTCACGGCATTCGTCGGGTTCAATGCCCTGACGCTGATGCGGCATGCCGGCAAACTCTCCAACCTGCTGTTCAGCGGCCAGAGCAACTCCTTCGGCGTCGCGCCGGGGCTGCGCATGCCCTGGTTCGAAGGCGGCCGGCTGCGGGGCGAACTCGCCGCGCAACGGGCAGAATACGACGCGGCCGTGGAACTCTACAATGAAACCCTGCTCGATGCGATGCGCGAAGTGGCGGACAGCCTCAGCGCCTGGCAATCGGCGCGCGAGATGATCGAGTCGCACAAGCGCCTGCTGGCCTCCCTGGGCGAAGACTGGCGCCTGGCCAAGGTGCGGCTGGTCACGGGACTGGACGACGACCGCGAGGTGTTGCGGCATCGCCAGCCGGTCCTGGAACAGGAATATGCCTTGCGGGCACTGGAAAGCGACCAACTCGTGGCCGCCGTCGATCTCATCGAAGCCTTGGGCGGAGGCTATCAGAACCAGGATCCCGAACGCAGATCACCCTACAACACGAGCGCACCATGACCACGACCTCACCTGCATCCGAAACCCCGCCGGCACCGAGCGCCTCTCGCCTCCATCCCAAGGCGATCCGCGCTAGAAGAAACCGCCGGCTGCTGATCGTGGCCCTCCTCGTGCTGCTCGGCACAGTAGCCTATCTGAACTACTGGTGGACCTACGACCGATTCTGGATTCGCACCGACAACGCCTATGTGACGGGGAATCTGGTCCCCGTCGCGGCTCAGGCCTCCGGCATTGTCACCCAGGTGCTGGCCGAAGAAACGCAGTTTGTGAATCGGGGCGACGTGATGATCCGGCTGGACGAACATCAGGCCTACGCCGCGCTGGGCCGGGCGCGCGGCCGGCTCGGCGAAGAAGTGCGGCGCATCGCCGCCCTGTTCATGACCAGAAAACAACTGGCGGAGCAATTGGCGTCACGGACCGCCCGCTTGAACCTGGCACGGCACGACCTGGATCGCTATCAGGCGGCGGCGGCGAGCGGAGCGGTCTCCAAGCAAATCCTGCAAAATACGGCGGACAAAATCCTATCGCTGGAAGCGGACGTCCGGGAGTCCCAGGCCGAACTCGATACGCTCGATGCACAAGTGGGAGGCACGACCGTCATGGCGCATCCGGCTGTCGAATTGGCCAAACACCAGCTCATCGAGGCCTATCTGGAATACACCCGCCAGCAGATCAAGGCCCCGATCTCCGGCTACGTGGCGAAACGAAAGGCCCAGGTCGGCGATCGCGTGCAACCGGGGACGCCGCTGATGACGATCGTGCCGCTGGATCATTTATGGATCGAGGCCAATCTGCGGGAAACGGAACTGCAGCATGTGCGCCCAGGGCAAACCGCGCTGGTGGACGTCAGTCTCTACGGATCGCAACACACCTTTCACGGCACGGTCGAAGGACTCGTGCCCGGCAGCGGGAGCGCCTTTGCCTTGTTGCCGCCGGATAATGCCACGGGGAATTTCATTCACATCGTCGAACGGGTGCCGGTCCGCATTGCGCTGCCGGAAGAGGAGATTCGGGACTACCCGATCCGGCCGGGTCTTTCGACCGTGACAAAGATCAACATCGCTGAGTCCGGACAGTCCGTGTGGTCGTCTTTTGCTGCGCCGGCCACGGCGGAATATGCCACCGATATCTATGCCGACGAGCTGCCCACGGCAGAATCGATGGCCAAAGAAGTGATGGCCGGCAATCTCGTCATCGCGGACAATGCTGAGCCAGCTCCTGAGCCGATCGCCCAGGAGGAAAGAGGCAGTCCCCCCTCGGCGCTTCCACGAAATCCCATGCGAACGGTGAAAGAGCCCCGCGGATCGCTTGATTCGGCCATGGTCCCTGAACGCCTTGCTCCTGCTCCCCGCTCATTCGTTCCACAGCGCAGTCCCGACCTCGGGACCTCAGTCGCTCCCCTGACGCCCGCCATCGGTCCCGGATCGGGATTGCTGGGACCGGAAGGGGGACGCAGTCCATCACGCCTTCGACTCGACTTCAATCAAGACCATAGTAAGCGGCCGTTCGGCCCAGACCGGCGTTAGGCTCACCGACAATTCGCACAGTGCTCACCGTGCGAAATCGCTCGATTTTTCCTGCCGCTGCAATGATAGGGTCCGCCAATCGCACGGTTTGCCTGCGGCATCAGCCTTGCTCCATCACTTCACAGCTCACCGCCACAGCGCTCATTACGGGAGGCCGGTCATGAAAGAGATCATCAGTTCGATCGGAGATCGAGAATTAGCCTGGATTATGTTGGCGATCGCGGGATTGATTGTCTGGAGCACATGGGGGCTGGTGTCGTAGCAGACCGACCCTCCTCATTTCTGGGCCCCGCATTACGCGGCCTATCTAAGCACCCATCCAGTACCGCCACAGCGAACGAGTAGCACGGTAACAGTCCAATCCTCCAGACTGCTCAAACAGGCTGCCCGCAAGGCCGGGGGCGTCCCCACCTAGGCACGTCGAAGACCTGTTCAAGGCGAGCACGAAACTGGGAGGCTGTTTCAGCAGCCGTCAGTAGAACGCCATGCTGGCGTAGGTGACGGTGGAGTTGTACTGATCAGTAATGCCTCGGTCGTAGCGGAGGACCTGGCCGGACTCGGCCTCGATCAGGCGCAAGAGCGAGAAGATCGGCGCGAAGCCGGAGATCCGGCGCTGATCATTCTCCTTGATGATGTAGTTGGCAAACTCGTCCGCTTTCCGTTCTTCCACCGGCTTGAGCATTTCCAAGTCGTGCTGCATCGAACGGTGGAACGAAAAATCGGTCGGCGGCTCCTTGTCGCCATAGCGCATCCCGAGATGGGCCAGCTCTCCCGCCGCAATCACGCAATAGCTCCGGCCTGACGCGGTGAGGATCTCGCGCACGCCATCCAGAAACGCGACCACCTGCTGCAATACCGCCGGCTCCGCCACGCTCAACGCGGAAAAGGAACAGAGGACCGGCACGATGGTAAAGGGCTTCTTGCGGCCGACGATGTCCTGCAAAAACGGCAATTGGAATTCAATGGCATGTTCGGCCTGGTGGCACAGATCTTCTTCAAAGGCCACGGGGAACCGTTCTCGGATCTTCGCCAGCAACGGCTGATCGGCCTTCACCACGCCCAGCGGTGTCTCAAAATCTTTGTCCGTCACGGCAAAGAGATTGTCGAGCCCCGCGTAGGCCGTGCCGATGACGACGTACACATCCGGCTGCGCGGCCTCCTGCAGCTCTTTATAGGCCCAGGCGTAGATCGGGCCTGCCTGCTTGAGGTCGTAGGTCGGCGCCACCAGCCCTTTGATGGCCTTGCCCGCGTTCTCGGAGGGCTTGAAGTCCGGCCCTTCCTTGGAGGTAAAGAACCCGTCGATCTGCTTTTTCAGTTTTGCCCCGTCCGCCTCATAGGCGCGCCCGGCGAAGACCGCTGTCCGCAAGGGACTTTCACGATACTGCGCCCGCTGGAGTTTCCGGGCTTCCTCTGCCCGGTCCCCTTCGAGAAAAAGCTTCGTATCGAGATCTGCCACCAATTGCCCGACTTTATCGGGCATGAGGAACTCGCCGAAGCGCTTCAAATAGATCCCGCCAATCTCTTGAAGCGAATGTTCGCCATCGAAATGCTGAATGATGAAGAAGTAGTTGAGCGGCAAGACCAGCTTTTCTTTGCTCAATCCGGTCGGGTCCCAGAGCACGATGTATTGTTCCTCGCCTTCTTTAATGGGCGAGAATTGAAGATTGCGCAGGAGTGGGTATTGCTTGGGATCTTTGGCTGTGGTGGTCGTCATAACGCTCCTTTATGGAGCGCCATTGTAACGAAGGGTTTACGCTCGCTGCAACCGGAGATCTGGTCGTTCTGGTCTATCTAGTCTGTCTAGTCTCTCTTGTCGGTCTCCTTCGACCAGACAGACCGAACAGACCACACAGACTTACCGTTCTTCAGGCGGCTCGCCCTGCGCTCGCCGGCTCAAGAAAATGAGCGTGCCGATCGTCACGAGCGCCAGCCACACCGTCGGGCGTCCATAGGAGGCGTCGGAGAATTCGATCAAGTCGGTGAGCCGGCCGATCAGGAGCGACATGCGGGCCATCACGGTATAGCCGAAGGCCGCGCCGAAGGAGATCATTAGGAACATCACCCCGGTCCGCGCCACCACCCTCCCAGGGCCTGTGTGCTCAACCGAGAAGAAGAAGTAAAACAGCACCGAGGTCACACCGACCAGAATGATAATCACGTTCAGGCTGCTGGCGGGGTTGTGCAAATCCCAGGAAAACGTGACGCCACCGCCCGGCCCCAGCATCAACAGCGGACGAACGGTATCTTCAATCTGCTTCAAAATAAACGACGAGATCGTGCGGGGAATCGCCAGCCCGGACCCGACGCCGACGATGAAAGCGAACGCATAGCGCGACAACCAGGACGCCTTGGGCACGTAGCGGGTGAGCATCAATGAGCCGATCATCACCGGCACCAGCAACACCCACTCCCCGTTCTCCACGATCGGCTTGAAAATGAGATGCACGAGAACCGTGTCGTAGGCCTTCACGATCGTATAGCCGACCGACACGCCCACATAGAGGTGCTCGGCCAGCTTGAAGAGCGGGTTATCCTTGTAGAGAAACGACAGGATACAGAGCGTCAGCCCCGTCGCCACCCATGCTCCGATCAATGTTGCGTCCATTGTACGATCCGTTTCCTACGAACGCTCGCCTTGCCGGCGTGCCTGTCTGCGCATTGAAAAATAGAAGATGTTACAGAGACCAACCAGCACAATGATGGCCAGATGCGTGGCTGACTGGGCATCCATGCCGGCCACCGCCCGCCCCTTCTGCCCGATCAGGATTTCATACTCCGCCGCGCCGCGCAGTCCGCCGATCAACCCATTGATCTGTCCGCTACGCAGCAAGGGATAGAGGCCGGGCGCAATGACGCCGGTGCAGCCGCCGCCCAGCTCGAACTTGTACTTGTCCTTGCCGAACACATACCAGGCTTCGACACCGGGATTTCCCGCGCCGAGGCTGACGAGATAGTTCACATCCCTGAGGCTCTGCACTCCCTCCAGCACCGGCTGGCCCTTCGTCGGCTTCCCGCCGTAGTCGCTCGGAAAGGTGTTGTAGAGGTCCTGGCCCAGATTGATGATGACCGCCGTCCCGCCGGGGCTCCATCCCAGAAACGTGTAGTCCTTGCCGCGCTCTTTGCCCATCTCTTGCGCGACTTGCGTCACCAATTGATCGGCCATGCCTGTGCCGGACACCCACAGCGTCATCGTGACGACGCGGAGATTCTTGCGGAAGGCGTGGCGGAGAATGGCCACCGCCTGGGGATAGAGCTCCGGCTTCGAGGCCGGGTCAAAGTCGATCGATAAGACAAAGACCGACCGCTCCGGCATCTGCTCGATATAGTCGTACACCCCGCGGACCTCCGACGAGATCTTGATCGGCAGCCCGACCGGATAGAGCAGGGGCAAGAGCGTGCACAGCCCGATCACCACAAAGATGATCCGCCGGTCGATCTTGAGCATGCGTTCAGCGAAGGTCATGCCAAAGCCCTGTGAGAGGTGAAAGGTGAAACGTGAAAGGTAAAACGTAACCGGCAAAACCCTGCGGATTCAGACAACGAGTTCATACGTTTTACGTCTAACGTCTCACGTTTCACGTACTATTCCTTGCCTCCCCCCAGATACGACCGTTCGACGCCGAAGATGATTTTCAGCGACAGGGCCACGGTGCCGAGGCTGACGCCGATCAGGATCGCGCGCCGCACCGAGGCGTTCAGCACATTCAGAATCCATTGCGACAGGTCGCCGCTCATGGGGATCAGATACTCGCCGAGCGGCACCCGGCCCATCATCACAATCACCGCAGCGATGAGCAGCACCGCCGCCTCCCGGCTCCTGGCGCGGAACGACCGGTACGCAGCTGACGCGATAAAGAAGGCGAGAATGGCAAACATGGTCCCCTGCAGCGGCACCATCATGAAGTTGTAGACCCAGCCGAACGCCGTCGAGACCCCCTCGACACTTTCTTTCCCGTTGGCCCAGAGGCCCACCGCAATCGTGCCAAGCATGCCCCCGTAGAGGACGACACTGTAGCCCCACCCCGCTTCTTTCCGGCGGATCTTGGCGGCATGGACATGAAACAGGCTGGTCACGCCCAGCACCAGCGCGAACCCGCCGATGATCTGCATCCACTTGGTTGCCGAGGTAAGCACCTGCTCCGAGGCCGGGTGCGGGACATAATATTGCCCCGCGAACACCAGCCCGGTGATCATCGTGATCAACAGCGGCAGCTGCCGGCGCAGAAAGATCATTTCACATCCTTAAATAATTCGAGAAACAACTGCGGCCACTCCGCGTGGAAGATCACTCCCAGCGTGGCCAACGCCGTCCCCACTCCGATGGCCGTCAGGAGGACGGCCTTGCCGAGATCCTGCCCGCGCAGCGTCCCCATCTGCACCGGCTCCCGGGAGAGATAGGCGCTGGCGGCGTACAGCTCCTCGCCGATCAAGGTGTAATCGCAGGTCGTCACGAAAAACGGCAGCTGGTGATCGGAGTCGGTCCCGGCAATCTGGATCGCCCCCGTGCTGGCGCCGGTCTCCGTGAGCAGCAGCGATTCGGCAAAGTACGCGCCCATGAAAAAATTGGCCGCTGGCTTTTTGCGCAACATGATGCCGTCTACGGCCGCCGTATAACTGAATTGATCGCTGGTGATGAAAAAGTTGGAATCTTCCTTGAACAGATCCGGCTTGCCCGCTTCGAGATAGGCCTGTTTCGTGATTTCCTGGCACACCGCCATCGTGATGGGATCGCGATGCGGCACCATCAGCTCGGTTTCATACGACGCCGTGCGCTTGGCGACGCGCCCGAGAATCACCGCGGCCGCGATCGTGGAGGGATCGCTCATGTCATGCGCGCCGGTCAGATACAGAATTGGCTTGCCTAATTCGGTCGCCCGGCCGATGGCCTCATCCACCGCATCGAGGCCGGGAATCCGCCGCAGGAAGATCTCTTTCTTCTTCGCCTGGCTGATGCTGTAGAACACCAGGCCGCCGAACAGCACCGCCAGCACCAGGTTGTTCACCGCATTCCAATTGAACCAATTCGGCTGCGGGGTGGCGAGGATCGTCGGCCCCATCAGGCGCTCCGCCCCGCGCACGGACGCCACCGCGACCTGGTAGCGCACGCCGTCTTTGAGCTCGATCCCCTTCCCGTCCCGCACGATAAAGCGGTGATCGGCCAAGGCGCCGACTCTCGTCCACCAGCCCTGTTTGGACTCGCGCACATAGTGGGAGGCGGCAGAAAACTCCGCAATCACTTTGAGCGGACCTGCTTCAGTGGAGTCGCCGGCCTCTCCGAACCAGATTTCGTAACGGACATCGTCCCGGTCCTGGCTCCCCGACGCCCAGACAACCGTGAGGCTCTTGCCTCCGTCATTGGGCGTATCGAACACCTGCACCTGCGCCGGCGGCACAAGCTGGTCCTCTGCAAGAATCGCGGGCGGGCACCACCCCAAAGCAGCAGCACACGCAAAGACGGCCACACTGGCAACCCACGTTTGGCCACGTTTCACGTTTGGCGTTTCACATTTCACGTGTTTCAACCTTCGATCACTTCGATATTGGTCCTCGGCACCACCGCCACCTGGCCGTCGGGAAACCGCACTTCCAATACCCGCACGTTGCTTTCGGTCGGAATCTTCTGCAAATCCGACGGGAGCGCGGAGACTTCGCCGATCTTGCCGAACAGGGGATCGCGGATAATGCGCACCGGATCGCCGATCTGGATGCCCTCACGCTGCGGCGCGGCGGCCTGGCCTGCGGACAGGGTGCCAACCGGCTTGGCAATGACGATCTCCGGACGGATGACCCCGGCGCGAATTTGCGTCGCTCCTGAAATGGCCGCCTTCTGCCCGGCATGCGCCGATAACAACTTGAACGTCTTCTGCGCCATCGGAATTGTGCCAAACCCCTCGGTCAAAATCAGGGTGAACCCGACCTGCTCCGTACCGGTGATCGCCACACCCAGATCATATCCAAGCAAGGCCCGGAGATCCTTATCATGAATCCCCCCGACCACCAAGCCAGCAATCCCCACCTCTTTGGCCTTCGCCAGCGTTTCAGCCGGAAGGAAGGATCCACCGACGACGATTTTCCCCTTCATGTCAGCTGTGAGATGCGCCGGTGTCAGCACCTCGTCAGGTGACTGAGCCGCCATCGCCAGCGTCCCCCAGGTCTCGCCGCCGATACCGAAGATGCCCTGGATCAACGTACAGACCGCTTCGACCGTCACCCCCTGCTGCGGCTGCACGTCCACGACCGTGCCATCTACATAGCCCAAGACGTCCAGCACGCGCGGAGGCTCGCGCAACAAGACCTGCCCCGTCACCGTCGAGAGCGACTCCACCACCCCGGTGATCGGCGAGCGGATCTCCGTTTTAAACCATTTAATGAGCGGCTTGTTCTCCGCGAGAATCTCATCCTTCTGCACCGGCTCGCCCGCTTTCTTGACGAGATAGTCCGGAATCTCGTCCGGCGCGACGCCCAGCTGGTTAGCGAGATTCAGGGGATAGACCTTGCCGGGCAACTCGGCTTTGGCCACCGGCTGATTCGATTGCACGCGATCGCCGACCTTGACCAGCACGGTGCCGGGCAGCGGCAATTGCCGCCGCCGCCTGATGACGGTCTGCTCGGTGACGGTCAGCCCTGGGGTGTAGGAATGCGCCATATAACAACCTTGGCGAGAGGCACGAGGCAAGGAGCTAGAGAACATCACACCCATCGCCTCTAGCCTCGCGCCCTTCGCCTATAATCTCGGATACAGCTCCACCGCCTTAAACCATTTTGTGAGCGCGGCCACGCGGGCCGGTGAATCGGCGGGCAATTGCAGCGGCCGGCCGCGGCCATCCAGCATGACGCCCACCGCCCCGCCTTGCACCTCGCGCGTCACCGGCACGCCGGCTCCCTGACCCAGATTGATCGCCTTCGCCGGCTGCATCGTCAACGTCGCCTGTTCATTCACGCCCAGAGGGAAGAGCCGCAACTCTCCCATGTTCAACTGGTCCTTTACCACACGTCCGTCCGGGAAAGTCAGTTCGTAGTCGGCCAGCCGGTCACCGGCCTTGGCCTGTCCGATCGGGGCCACGCAGGTCCCAAGATAGACCATGCAATCGCGCACGAACACATCGGTCGCGGCCTTCTCGTTGATCGTCGAGAGCACGCCCAAATGCGGCATCATGAAGATGCTATCCACCGACAACCTCGTGAACCCAAGCGGCTCGTAGGCGTCCACCATCATGAGCATCGACTGAATTCGGCGCGGCGCATGGGAGAGAATCCCGCCGCTGCCGACAATGAGATCCAGCTTCAGCATGTCGATCAAGGTTTTGCCGGACGCCCCCTGTTCGAACACGTCGGAAATCGTCCGTTCCTGCTGCACCCCTTTGAGCCCGGTCGCCAGCGACTTGTGATGGATCAGCGCCAGGCGCAGCGCCTCGCGGGAAATGGCCTGTTCAATCTGCAATTCGTCGAGGGTCTGCGGAATCGTCGTGGGCCGCACCATCTTGTTCTTAATACGGTTGCGCAGCGTCTGCTCGTCGATCTCGAACGGCACCCACCGCATGATGTTCGCGAGCCCCGCCTCAGCCAACACATTCGAGATGCTGTAGGACATGCCCAGATTGGCACTGACCGTGCGATTGAAGACCCCCTCGAAGACCGAGAACACGTCGGTCGTCGCGCCACCGATATCGACCCCGATCAGATTGAGGTGCTCGCGTTTCGCGATGGTCTCCATGATGACACCGACCGCCGCCGGCGTCGGCATGATCGGCGCACCGGCCATCTCCATCAGCTTCTTATAGCCCGGCGCCTGCTGCATGACATGTTCAAGAAAGAGGTCGTGAATCTTGTTGCGGGCCGGCGCCAGGTTCTCCCGCTCCAGCACCGGCCGGATATTTTCCGTGATTTCAAGGGCGGCCTTCTCGCCTAGAATCTTCTTCACCTGCCCCTGCGCATCCTTGTTGCCCGCGTAGATCAGCGGCAGCCTATACGTCGCCCCGAACCGCGGCCGCGGCTCTGCCGCCGCCACATACTCGGCCATCTCCACGACATGGGTCACAGCACCGCCGTCCGTGCCGCCGGACATCAAAATCATGTCCGGACGCATGGAGCGAATCCGCTCGATCTTTTCGTGCGGCAGACGGCCATCGTTCGAGGCCAGGACATCGATCACAATCGCCCCGGCGCCGAGGGCGGCCCGTTGCGCGCTTTCGCCGGTCATGTTCTGCACCACGCCGGTCACCATCATTTGCAGGCCGCCGCCCGCACTGCTGGTGGAGATGTAGATATCGACGCCAGTCTTCTGATCTCGGCAGGGGGTGATGATCTTGTCGCCGTCCAGAATCTTGCGGCCCGAGAGCTCTTCGATTTCGGCAATGGCGTTCAGCACGCCGCGTGTCACGTCCTCAAAGGGCGCCTCGACCGTCGTCGGCGCTTCACCGCGATAGGTCTGGCGGTATTCGTCGCCGACTTTCTCGATGAGAATGGCCTTGGTCGTCGTGCTGCCGCAGTCAGTCGCCACGATGACATTCAACGGATAGTCGATCTTGGGTTTGTCGGAGGCGTGAGCTGAAGCACTCATCACACAGTCTGCGCCTCAATGAGGGTGATCAGGCGGGCGAGCGTGTCACGCCGTTCAAGCAACCGAGCCACTTGCTCGACCTCCGAGGCATTGAACGCCCATTCGATGATCGGCCTGAAGAAATGCAGCGCCTGGCTGCCGAGGAAACTCATAGGACCGAGGGATTCCAGGAACACGATGGCCGGCGCCGCCATGCCCCGCGTCACCACCGCATCGGCAACCCGCTGAAGCAAGGCAAGATCTTCAATGGTAAAGACCTCGGCATCGGTCTTGGTCGAAAAGGCATGAGACCATTCCGCACGAACCTTGCCCCATGTCTCCGCCAGCGATGCCTTGGTAAAGGAAGCCATAAGTATGTGGAAAGGCAGTCAAAACAGTTATGGAGGGGCATTATAGGAAGGGGGCAGGTGAGAGTCAATTTAGGGAGGACGCTCCGTCCTCTTCACCGATCTTTCACGACCGCCCTTTTCGCGCTGCACAAGGCAGACACCGAAGGCAACGACGCAGAACCAACGGCCTGCTAAGGGGGATGACCACAGGGCGTGGGCGGGCACAATTCATTGGGCGCCGAGTGTGCACTTTGCGCTTGCGCGCTGTGCACACACGACACCCTTGAAAATACCCATGCAAGTGAACGGGCTGCTGGATGTATTATTTGCGGCGGATTGCCAGATGCTTGGGAGGGCGGCCCACGCGGATCTTGCCCTTTCTGGCCCGGAAGCGCCGGCCCTTCTCAAGCTTCTTGAGCTGAGACTCGATGCCGGATTCCACGATGCTGGTGAGCGTGAGCGTGGGAGTCCAATAGACGACGGTGCGCATGCGCTCGATCAGGACCGTCGGCAACGACAAGGTAATTCGGGTCTTTGGTTTTGCAGGGCGAATAGCTTTCATGATGTATTATAACTACCGATTGAAAGGTTGTTGGCCTTGCAAGGAGGTGATCGGCACTTCCTTGCGATTGACAATTTATAGACTAATACAGCCGCCGTTTCAACACAAGCCCACCGTCAACATGATTGTCTTAGTGGATTTACCTGAGAGAAATCAACGGTATCTCCTGTCTCCCCCCCCTCACCGGCAGAGGAGAGGGCGTGCGATTTATATGGGACTTGGTATACACTCGGGCAGCAGACAACCGGATTCCAGACGTAGGCCATGCTCAAACTGCTCTTAATCGGGACCGGCGGATTTATCGGCTCCATCTTTCGCTACCTTCTCAGCGGGGCAGCGCAATCGTTCAGCCAGAGCATTGCCTTTCCGTATGGCACCCTGACGGTGAATATGCTGGGCTGCCTCTGCATCGGCGTCCTATCGGAACTTTCGGAGAACCGCGGCCTCTTGACCCCGGACGCCAAAGCCTTTTTGATCGTCGGCATTCTCGGCGGGTTTACCACCTTCTCCGCCTTCGGCAATGAAACGATGGCCTTGATCCGGAGCGGAGAACCGGCGCTGGCGCTCATGAATGTCGGCGCACATATCGTGCTCGGGCTTGGCGCCGTATGGCTCGGCTATACACTGGCCTATGCGATTTGGAGGTAACGTATGCTTCCGACGGACGGCTCCCTGCTTCGGATCTTCGTCGGCGAGGCCGACAAATATGACAAACAACCGCTCTACGAATGGATCGTGGCCCAAGCCAGGGCGCAGGGGCTCGCGGGTGCCACCGTCTTGCGCGGCCTAATGGGGTTCGGCGCCAACACGCGCGTGATCCACACCTTCAAGATCGAACGGTTGTCGGAAGACCTTCCCATCATCATCGAGCTGGTCGATGCATCGGAAAAGCTGGAGGCCTTCCTCTCGTTTGTCGAACAACACATCCACTCCGGCCTCCTTGCGACGATGGAGAAGATCCAGATCCGGTTCTATCGAGGCGACCGATCGCCCGCCCCCACGATGCCTCCTCGGTAAAACAGATTTCCCGGGATGTCATCGCCCGCAGAAACGCGGCGTCACCGGCGCGTCGCCCCTCTTGGCTTTTCGCCCTGCTCCCCCCTTTGAGCCAGCTGCGCTGTCTCTTGGGCCGTGAGCGCCCGCCACTGGCCAGGCTGAAGATCCGCAAGCACAATCGGCCCAATCGCGACACGCACCAGCCGGAGCGTCGGATGCCCGACCGCAGCGGTCATACGGCGGACTTGCCGGTTCATCCCTTCCCGCAACGTGATCTCCACCCACGCCGTCGGCACGGTTTTGCGAAAACGGATGGGCACGGGACGAGCTGGAAGCGCTGGCTCCTGCTGAAGCAACCGAACCTCCGCCGGTCTGGTCCGCGTTCCACTCAACAGCACCCCCTCCCGCAGCTGATGCAAGGCCTCTTCGCCGGGAATTCGCTCGACTTGCGCCCAATACACCTTCTGAAGTTTGTGCTGGGGATCCGTAATGCGATGGGCGAGCCCGCCATCGGACGTGAGAATCATTAGCCCTTCGCTGTCATGATCGAGCCGGCCCGCTGCATACACGCCGGGCAGACCGATATAATCCGCCAAGGTCGGACGCCCATCAGAATCGGTAAAACACGGCAGCACTAGATAGGGCTTGTTGAAAATGATCGTCTTGCATTGTGGCATTGCCATGACCTGTCGAGCAGCTTGGCAGGCACATGCGTCCAGGTCAAGCCGACGCGGCAAGAACCTCGCCACAACATAGACCTCTGACAGGAACGCTCATCCGGCCCAAGAGGAGAAGCCGATGCGTAGGGATCCGCCTACAACTTTTCATCTTCCTCTCGATGAAGATAGTCCCCGTGCTCGACCTCCCCTCACACCGCATCCGCAAAAGGCTCACGAAATGAGGGAGTTGCCCCTTGAGGAAACGCTCGCCTCGTTGGGTACATCAGGCCTCTCTCAACGGCACTGCAATTGCTCCTGCATCAGATCAATTGCCTGACAGTACAGGTGGCGTGTCGATGATGGCACCCACTATTCTCAACTAGGAGGTCTACCATGACTCGAATCGTACAGATGTTCGCCTTAGCCGCGTTCCTCACTGCCGGACTCGGCATCCCGATGACCTTTGCGGCGGAACCGGCTCCGGCCGAACAAAAAGACAAGAAGGACCAGGCTGGCTCAAAGGCCGATGAGCAGAAGAAGGACGAGAAGAAAGACACGACCGGCAAGTAAGCGCATTTCGGGGCGCAGCGAGTGCTGCGCCCCGCCTCGGCCCCGCATCCTTTCGTCATTCGTAGGGAAAACCCTACAAGCCCATCGCCACAGACTACACCAGGCATTTCTACACAAATCCCTTCCCTCGCGTAACGCATTGAGAAGGGAGCAATTCCACGCACCTCCCCTGCGCTGAACCCTGGGCATTGAGTTTGCTCACTCACATTCTATTCGTCCGTCATCCTTCACAGGAGGAGATCATGCGCCAACACACACTATTTCCAGCCCTCTCACTCCGCACCGCCTCTCTGATCCTGCTATGCGCCATCACGCCAGTCGGATGTGTCACAAAAGACACCCACATCAAGACACTCGGGGAACTGGATGCCGCGAAAAAACTCTCCACGGAACAAGCCACAGAACTGGACGCACTCAAACAGCAGTTGCGGGCGCAAGCCGATCACTTGAAACAGCAACTGGCGGATCTCCAGCAGAGCCTTGAGCAAGAAGCGGCCCAAAGAAAAACGGCGGAGGACGCGGCCGCGGCGATCGCCAAAGAACGCGAAGCCCTGGAAGCCCGCTCCGCAGAGCTGCAAGCCAAGCTGGATGGGCTGGAACGGGAAAAGGGGCAACTGGGCTCAGACCTGAGCGAGGTCCGCGCACAGATCGAACAACTCCAGAAGAAGCTGGCCGATGAAACGGCCCAGGTCAGCACCCTGGAGCAGAACAACGAGCAGCTGACCGGCAAAACCGCTGCCGCGCAGGGAGAGATTGCCAAACTGCGGCAGCGCGCGGCTGACCTGGAAGCGGAAGCGGCCCGAGTCGCCAGGGAGCGGGAGCAACTGCGCCAGCAGCAATCGCAACTCGCCGCTACGCTCGACCAGGAGCGCGCGAGGCTCAAAGCCGAAGAGGCGGAAAAAGCCCGCCTTGCGAAGGAGCAAGCCCTGCTCGCCGCCAGCCTCGAGGAAGAACGCCAGCGGCTCAAGAAAGAGGAAGCAGAGAAGGCCAGGCTGGCGCAGGAACAGACTCAGCTGACGGCCAGCCTCGAACAGGAACGCCAGCGCCTGAAGGCGGAAGAGGCCGAGAAAGCCCGCCTTGAACAAGAGCGGGCGGCCAAGGAAGCCGAGATTGCCCGATTGACACGCACGCAGGAAGAACTCTCGAAGTCATTGCAGGACGAAATCGCCAAAGGCAACATCACCATCCAGCAAGTTCGCGATCAGCTCACCATCAACATGGTGGACCGGGTCCTGTTCGATTCCGGCCAGGCGCAGGTAAAACCGGCCGGCATGAAAGTCCTGAAGCAGGTTGGCGACGTGCTCAACAAGATTACCGACAAACAAATCCGGATCGAAGGGCACACAGACAACGTTCCCATCAGCACGAAGCTGCAGGATAAATTCAAAACGAATTGGGAGCTGTCCACGGCCCGGGCGACCACCGTCGTGCGCTACCTGATCGATCAGGGCGGCGTGGACCGCCAATATCTCTCAGCGGTCGGCTATGCCGAAACCCGCCCCGTAGGCCCGAACGAAACCGAAGAAGGACGGAGCGCCAACCGGCGCATCGAAATCGTCCTCCATCCGAAAGACCTCTCGAAAATCTCGGGACAGCTGGGGGCCGCCGGTTCGGACGGAAAGTAACCCGTCCGCGACCGGGGCGGCCATCATGGAGGCATGGTGGCCGCCCCGGCCCGAGCTTGTTTAGCACACACCAGCTGAACGGATACGAGCGAAAGCGGGCGGGATTAATTGGACTTGAACGACTCTTTCAGTTTCTGCCCGGCCTGTCCAGCTTTTTCGCCAAGCGAATTGGCCGAGCGCTTCAACTCAGTGCCGACCTTCTTCGGCGTCTCGCTGTCTTCCAGCTTTTTGACCGCGCCGGTCACTTCCTTTTCGATCTTTTCCGCCAGACTCTTCACCGACGTTCCGATCTGATCGACCACGCCAGCAGACTCCTTGCCCTTCCCTTCAGGCTCCACGGCCAAAGCTCCCGTGGCCGCCCCGCAGACGAACACCACAAAGAAGACTCCGATTTTCAATCCGGCGCTCCTCCATATACGCTTCATGACATCCTCCGATTTACCCTATGACGTTACCACTTCAACCGTAATTTGTCTCGCTCCCACTCTTTCGGAAACAACGCCGGCTGATTATACTGGGGGAACATTGCGGCTTCTTTCGAAAGGATCATCCATGCGTATCGGCAATCTGTTATCCTCCGTTTTCACACGACTCCTACTCTTCAGCACCTGGACCGGCATCGCCCTGCTGACCACCCAGGCCGGAGCGGAACCGACGCCGCTCAACCAGGACATGTTTCTGCGCGCCAAACAGGCCACTGTCGGCATTCTGGAAGACACGCAGGATCAACGCACTCCGGACAAGCCTGGGAAAATCCTTGTTCGCGGCACCGGCTTTCACCTGCGCGACGGCTACATCGTCACCGCCCGGCATGCGGCGGAAAAACACGATGCCACCACCGGCGTCGTTCTGGAGAAAAAGATCCGCATCCTCACGACCGATCTCCACGAACTGCCCGCTGATCTGGTCGGAGACAGCGCCTTCATGGACGTCGTCGTCTATCGCGTCGCCGAATCCCATCGGGCGAAGCTGCTCGCCAGCGCCCCGTTTGCCTCCGGCGAGGTGCAGACGGGCCAGGCAGTCTTCACCGTCGGCTATCCGATGGGCTGGGGCCCCACCATGGCCTTCGGACACCTGGGCAATACGAATACGTTTCTGCAAACGGTGGACACCAGGCTGATCCAGGCCGATGTAGCCGCCTGCAGCGGCAACTCCGGCGGCGGGCTCTTCAATGACAAGGGCGAGGTCGTCGGGATCATGCACGCCATCATTCAAACCGAGCGCGACGATTCCACCGCCCATTGCAGCCGCATGGCCTTTGCCATCCCGGCGATCCTCGCCAATCGAATTGTGAATGCCGCACTGGAAGGAAAGCCCCTGACCTTCTCAAAGATGGGCATTCACATGATGGCGGTAAAAGACGGCACGAAGTGGCGCATGGCCGTGAAAGACGTGAGTGAGCCGTCCAAGTCAGCCGGCATCCAAAAGCACGACATCATCATCGCGGTGGACGACACCGAGATCAACGACGCAGCGCATCTGAAGAACTATTTGATCGAGCGCACGACCCCCAGCCAACAAGTTCGGGTGAAAGTCCGGCGCATCGATGCGGATTTGACCTTTACGGTAACGCTAGGAGGGGGCTGACGCAGGCAGGGCCTGATACCAACCGTTGGCCCGAACAAGCGTTACAGGCTGGTCAAAGAGCCGGCTGAGGTTCCCATCTGTGAGCAGATTGGCCTTGCTGCCGTCGGCGATAATCTGCCCTGCTTTGAGCAAGACGACCCGCTCAATCTCCGGCGGGATTTCGTGCAGATGGTGGGTAACCAGGAGCACCGTCTTTCCTCGGCGGATCTGCGCGCGCAGGAGATCCAGGTATTGGAAACAGGCCTTCAGATCAAGTCCGCTCGTCGGTTCGTCCAAGACCAGCACAGTGGGATCATGCACCAGCGCGCGGCCGAGGAGAAAGCGGCGTTGCTCGCCGGTCGAGAGATGACCGAACCGGCGGCCGGCCAATGACTCAATGCCAAGCTCTCTCATCACCTCACGCGCCCGCGCAACCTGCGCCGCGCTGAACTCCTGATACTCATACGTATCATTGCTCGCATAGAAACCGGACAGGATGACGTTCACCCCCTCGGCGCAGATCAGATAGTCGCGCTGAAGATCGTGCGAGACGAGACCGAGGCGTTTCCGCACGTCCCAGACATTCCCGCCCTCTTCCCCCAAGAGGCTGATCCTGGTCTCCTCCAACGGCAGCGGATGGACGCCGCCCGCCAGGAGCTTGAGCAGGGTCGATTTCCCAGCGCCGTTCGGCCCCAGAATCGCCGCATGCTCGCCTTCCTGCAGCGCAAAGGAAAAATCTGAAAAGACGCAGGTCTCTCCCCGATAGACGGTCGCTTTGTGAATATCGATGATGGAGGACATAGAAGCCCGCTAGGCTTCGTGGGGATTGGAGTGAGTCTTTTTCGGAGAGGCTGGAATCTTTGGCGTCGCCGTCTTCACGTCGGCATTCTGTGCGCGATGCAGCAAGGCGTGATCCATGAGGACCAGCGCCATCATGGCTTCGGCGATCGGCGTGGCCCGGATGCCGACACAGGGATCATGGCGGCCATTGGTTTCAACCGTGACCGGCTTGCCCTGTTTGTCGATCGACTTGCGGGGGATACGAATGCTCGAGGTCGGCTTGATCCCGATGGTCACGACCACATCCTGCCCGGTCGAAATGCCGCCGAGGATGCCACCGGCATGGTTGGAGAGAAATCCTTCCGGTGTCAGCTCGTCTCCATGCTCGGACCCGTGCTGAGTCACGGAGGCAAACCCCGATCCGATCTCCACCGCCTTGACCGCATTGATGCTCATCATGGCGCTGGCTAAATCTGAGTCCAGCTTTGCATAAACAGGCGCGCCCCACCCGACCGGCACATGCTCCGCCACGGTCGTGATTTTCGCCCCAACGGAATCCCCGGCCTTCCGCAGGTCATCCATGAAGGTTTCACACTGAGCGACACGGTCAGGATCGGCCGAGAAAAAGGCGTTGGTGCCGACAGCATCCCAGGTCTTGAACGGCAATTCGATCGGCCCCAGCTGGCTCAGGTAGCCACGAATGACGACGCCGTATTTTTCCGAAAGCCACTTCCTGGCAATGGCCGCAGCGGCCACGCGCACCGCCGTTTCGCGCGCCGAGGATCGTCCGCCGCCGCGAGGGTCGCGAATACCGTACTTCTGCCAATAGGTGTAATCGGCGTGACCGGGCCGGAACGTGTCGATGAGATTGCCGTAATCACGGCTGCGCTGATCTTCGTTGCGGATGAGGAGAGCGATGGGTGTGCCGGTGGTCTTTCCCTCGAAGACACCGGAGAGAATCTCGACGGTGTCGGACTCCTGCCGTTGCGTGACATGGCGGGAGGTGCCAGGCTTGCGCCGATCCAGGTCTTTCTGAATATCTTCGGTGGAGAGTGCGAGGCCCGGCGGACATCCATCGACGACACAGCCAATCGCGGGCCCATGGCTTTCGCCAAAGGAGGTGACCGTGAAGATTCTGCCGAACGTATTGCCGGCCATGCCCCTCTACTCCACCAGATCCAGCTTGATCCTCAGTTCCTTCAACTGTTCGGCACTGACAGCCGAGGGCGCATCCGTGAGCGGACACTGCGCCTTCTGCGTCTTCGGGAAGGCGATGACATCGCGGATCGAATCCGCTCCGCCCAGCAACATGATGAGCCGGTCCAGCCCGAAGGCGATTCCCCCGTGCGGCGGCGCGCCATATTCCAAAGCCTCCAAGAGAAAGCCGAACTTGGCCTGCGCTTGCTCCTTGTTGATCCCGAGCAGATCGAGAATCTTGAGCTGGATATCGCTCCGGTGGTTGCGGATGCTCCCGCCGCCGATCTCACTGCCGTTCAAGACCATGTCGTAGGCCTTGGCCCGTACTTTCAGCGGATCGGAGTCCAGCAAGGCCAGATCTTCGTCCATCGGCGCGGCGAAGGGGTTGTGCATAAAGATATAGCGCTTCTCTTCCGGCGAATAGTCCAACAACGGGAACTCGGTCACCCAGAGCGGCTTCCAGGCCTGCTTGTCGATCAGGTTCAGCTCTTCGCCCAGCAGCAGACGAATCCGGCCCAACACATCGTGTACCACCGCCGGCTTGTCAGCCCCGAAGAGCACGAGGTCTCCCGGCTGGGCTTCCGGCAAGGCCGCGGCAAAGGCCTTGGCATCGAGGAATTTCGCAATGACCGACTCCAACTGGCCTTCCGCCGTAATTTTGAGCCAGGCGAGGCCCTTGGCGCCAAACGTCTTGGCCGTTTCCCCCAGCGCGTCGATGCGGCTGCGCGGCATCGTGGCGCCCCCCTTCACAATGAGGGCCTTGACCAGGCCGCCTTTCGTGGCAGCCTCTTTAAACACCTTGAACTCGCTAGCCGCCCCGAACGACGTCACATCGTGCAGCGGCATATCGAACCGCAAGTCCGGCTTATCCGATCCATACCGTCCCATCGCGTCCGCATAGGTCATCCGTGGAAACGGCGTCGGCAACTGCACGCCGCCGGCATCACGGAACACGGTGACAATCATCTGCTCCATCAAGCTCATGACGTCCAGCCGGTCAACGAACGACATTTCCAGATCGATCTGGGTAAATTCCGGCTGGCGATCGTTCCGCAAATCTTCGTCCCGGAAGCAGCGGGCAATCTGGTAATACCGGTCCATGCCGCTGACCATGAGCACCTGTTTAAAGAGCTGCGGCGACTGCGGCAGCGCGAAGAAAGTGCCGGGATTCACACGGCTGGGCACGAGGTAATCCCGCGCGCCTTCAGGCGTGCTCTTCGTCAGAATCGGCGTCTCGATTTCGAGAAAATCTTCTTTATGCAAAAAGCCACGCACGGCTTGGGCGATATCGTGCCGGGTCTTCACCAGCTTCTGCATGCGGGGACGGCGCAAGTCCAGATACCGGTACTTGAGGCGAATCGACTCCGTGACCTCGGCATCGTCTTCGATCAGGAACGGCGGCGTCTTCGATTCGTTCAACACCTCAACGGCATCGACAAAAATCTCGATCTCGCCGGTCGGCAGATTCGGGTTCTTCGACTCATCCGGCCGTGCCATGACCTGGCCAGTCACCGACACCACACATTCGCTGCGGAGGACATGCGCGCTGTCATGCACCGCCTTGTTGCGTTCGGCATTGAAGACGACTTGCGTCAATCCCGTGCGGTCGCGCAAATCGACAAACATCACCGTGCCGTGGTCGCGCCGCCGCTGGACCCATCCGTTCAACACGACCGTCTGCCCGACATGGGCCTTGTTCAATTCACCGCAGCGATGCGTTCTCGCCTTCATGCCACTCGTCTCGCTTTCTTCGGCACGTACCGTTTCGTCTTCCCGGGCTTGGCCCAGCCTGCGCGCCGCTTGGGGCGCGGGGGCCGCACACCGGGATCTTTGCCTTCTTGTTCCAATGTCCGCCGCTGCTCGACGACCTCGCGCAAGGCATTGGCCTCCCGATCCGTCAAGAAGCGGAACTCGCCGGACGTCAATCCGCCCAGCGACAACGGGCCCATCTTAACCCGCGTGAGCTTGATCACCGGATGGCCGACGGTTTCCAGCATTCGCTTCACCTGATGCTTCCGGCCCTCGTGAATCGTAATTTCCACCCAGGAATTGGCCTCGGCCTTGCGGATCTTTTTCACGGTCGCCGGGCTGGTCATGCCGTCTTCGAGATTCACGCCCTGCTGCAGTTCGGCGATTTCGTCGTCTGTCAGCACGCCCTTCACCTTGATGAGATAAGTCTTGGGCACGTGATAGCGCGGATGGAGCAGGGCCTGCGCCAGATCGCCGTTGTTCGTCAGCAGCATCAAGCCTTCGCTATCGAAGTCCAAGCGGCCGACGGGAAACACGCGCACGGAGACACCATGCAGGAAGTCCTTCACGGTCGTCCGGCCTCCCGGATCGTCCAGGGTAGACATGACATGCTTCGGTTTGTTCAGCATGAGATAGACGAAGGGCTGGACGTTGGTCAGATGCTTGCCATCCACCTTGACGTGATCGCGTTCCGGATCGACCTTCGTGCCGAGTTCGGTCACCACCTTGCCGTTGACGGTCACATGGCCGCTCGCGATCAGCTCCTCGGCCTTCCGGCGGGATGCCAGACCGGTCGTCGCGATAATTTTCTGTAGCCGCACACTGCCTTCAGGCGCGGGGCCAGAGGCACGAGGCGAGCGGTTCAGAATCTTTGCTCTATTCTTCTCCGTCATTTCCTGCTACCCCCTTGCCTCTCGCCTCGGCCCTCTTGCCATCTCATTATTCCCACTCAATCGTGGACGGGGGTTTCGAACTAATGTCGTAGACGACCCGATTCACGCCCTTCACTTCATTGATAATCCGGTTCGACATGCGGCCCAGGACCTCATACGGAATCTTGGCCCAGTCGGCGGTCATGCCGTCCACACTGGTCACCGCACGAATGGCCACGACGTTGTCATAGGTCCGTTGATCGCCCATGACGCCGACAGTCCGGATCGGCAACAGCACGGCAAAGAATTGCCAGATATCCCGGTAGAGACCCGCACCACGGATTTCCTGATCGACGATCGTTTCCGCCCCACGCAGGATCGCCAGTCGTTCCTTCGTCACGGCGCCGAGCACCCGAATCGCGAGACCGGGACCGGGGAACGGCTGCCGCCAGACGATCTCATCCGGCAAGCCCAATTCCTTGCCCAGCACACGGACTTCATCTTTAAACAGTTCGCGCAATGGCTCAATGAGCTTCAACTTCATGCGAGCCGGCAACCCGCCCACGTTGTGATGCGTTTTGATCGTAGCCGACGGGCCTTTGAAGCTCACGCTTTCGATCACGTCCGGATACAGCGTGCCCTGGACCAGGTACTTGATGCCCTTCAGCTTCTTGGACTCTTCGTCGAAATTCTTGATGAACTGCCGGCCGATGATCTTGCGCTTCCGCTCAGGATCGGACACGCCCTTGAGGGCGGCCAGAAAGGGCTCGGTCCGGTCGAGGATCCGCATATTGAGATGCATCTGCGAGGCAAAGGTCTTCTTCACCTGCTCGCGCTCGCCCGCCCGCAATAGTCCGTTATCGACAAAGACGCAGGTCAGCTGATTGCCGATGGCCCGATGGGTCAAGGCTGCCGCCACGGACGAATCCACGCCGCCGCTCAGCGCGCAAATCACACGATCTTTCCCCACCTGCTCCTTGATCTGCTGCACCGCCGTTTCGACATAGGACTGCATGGTCCAAGTCGGGGTGCATCCGCAGATTTCGTAGACGAAGTTTTTGAGAATCGCCGCCCCTTCCGGCGTGTGCGCGACTTCCGGATGGAACTGGAGACAGTAGATACGCTGATCGCCGTCAACCCGCTTCATCGCCGCCACAGGCGAATTGCTCGTATGGGCAATGGAGCGGAAGCCCGACGGCATGCGCTCGATCCGGTCCCCGTGGGACATCCAGACGACCGTCGATTTTCCCTCGCCGATGCCTTTGAACAAATCACTGCGGTCATCGATCAGCAGATCCGCCCGGCCATACTCACGATGCGGCGCCTTCACGACCTTCCCGCCTGACAGATGCGTGACCAGCTGCATCCCGTAACAAATGCCGAGGATGGGAATGCCCTGCTCGAATAACTCTTTTGGAACGGAAGGCGCCTTCTTTTCGTAGACGCTCGACGGCCCGCCGGACAGGACGATGCCCTGCGGGCGATAGGCGAGAATCGTCGCCAGCGACGCCGTACAAGGCAGAATCTGCGAGTAGACCTGCGCCTCGCGAATCCGCCGGGCGATCAGCTGGGTATACTGCGAACCGAAATCGAGAACCAGAATTCTATTGTGCCAAAGTTCCATGGTTTAAAGAGCGTATCGCTGATGGCTGATAGTTCAGAAAGAGGATTCGGCAGGTCGTGAAGAATCGGCATCCGGCGCTTCTGCTATCAGCTATGCGCCATCGGCCATTCGCTCCGGCTCACTCCCAATCCATCCGGTAGTTCGGTGCTTCTTTGGTGATGATCACGTCATGCACGTGGCTTTCGCGCAGGCCGGCCACCGTCTGTCGAATAAACGTCGCCTTCTGCTGAAGATCCGCAACCGTCCTGCACCCGCAATAGCCCATGCCGGACCGGACCCCGCCGACCAGCTGATAGACCACCGCCGACAACGGGCCTTTATGCGGCACGCGGCCTTCGATCCCTTCGGGGACCAGCTTCTGCACCGGACGCCCGCCTTGACCGTAGCGATCTCCGCCTCCCCGTTCCATGGCGCCGATCGAGCCCATGCCGCGATACATCTTATAGGTCCTGGCTTGATACAATATGGTCTCGCCGGGCGACTCTTCCGTGCCCGCCAACAATCCGCCCAACATGACGGACGAAGCGCCGGCCGCCAAGGCCTTCACAATATCGCCGGAGAACTTGATCCCCCCGTCGGCAATGATGGGCACCCCGGTTCCGCGCAAGGCTTTGGCGCAATCGGCGATCGCGGTCAACTGCGGCATGCCCGCGCCTGATACGATGCGCGTGGTGCAAATCGACCCGGGCCCCACGCCGACTTTCACCGCATCGACCCCCATCTTGAGCAGGTCCTTCGCCGCGGCCGCCGTTGCGATATTGCCGGCGATCAATTCCAAATCGGGATGATTCTTCTTGAGGCGCTTGACGGTATCCAGCACCGCCTGGGAATGGCCGTGCGCCGTATCCACAACCACCAGATCCACACCGGCTTTCTTCAGCAGACTCGCCCGCTCATCGGTGTCCGGTCCCACGCCCAGCGCCGCGCCGACGCGGAGTCGCCCATGCGCATCCTTGCAGGCATTGGGATACTTGATCCGCTTTTCGATGTCCTTGATCGTGATGAGCCCCTTGAGCTCGAAATGCTTGTTCACGACCGGCAGTTTTTCAATGCGGTGCTCGTGCAGGATCTCGCGGGCCTTTTCCAAACTGGTGCCTTCAGGCGCCGTCACCAATTTCTCCCGCCGCATCACCTGCGACACCTTCAGATCCATCCGGGTTTCAAACCGCAAATCACGGTTCGTCAGAATCCCGACCAGCTTCCCCTGTTTCGTCACGGGAATGCCGGAAATCCGGTATTTCGCCATGAGCGCATGGGCATCGCGAATGGTCTGATCGGGGGAGATGGTGATCGGGTCGAGAATCATCCCGCTCTCGGATTTCTTCACCCGGTCGACTTCCGTGGCCTGATCCGCCGGAGACAGCACGCGATGAATGATGCCGATGCCGCCTTCACGGGCCATGGCAATGGCCAACCGCGACTCGGTGACCGTATCCATGGCCGCGCTCACCATCGGAATATGGATCCGGATGTTGCGCGTCACATTGGTGTGCGTCTCGACTTCATTCGGCAACACCTGCGACTTCGATGGGATCAGGACCACATCGTCGTAGGTGAGACCCAATCGCGGCTCTTTATCCAGCATGCTCTCCTCGCCCTATCCCCGCTGCGCGTCCGTTAGGCCCGCTGCGCGTTCTGCCCTTTGTCGAGCTCCGCCATGGCTTCGGCGTCTTCCTGCAGCCGCTCGCTGCCTTCGTCGGCCGGCATGAATTGCTGCACGCGGGTGTTCCCGCTATCGACGACAAACACACTGCCCTTGGCATCGACCGCGATGCCGTACGGGAAGTTGAACTGCCCGTCGCTGTTGCCGTAGCCGCCCCACTGCGTAATGTAATTGCCTTCCTTGTCGAACTTCTGGATGCGCTGGTTGCCGGCATCGGTCACATACACATCGCCCGCGCCGTCCACCGCCACGCCCCAGGGATTCCGCAGCTGTCCCGCCTCCTGGGCCAAGGCGCTGCTCGCGTGCCCCGCTTCGGCGCTGCCGCCCCACTTGGTCAGCAACTGCGGCAGCACGTTCGTGCTGGTGTCGAATTTCTGGATGCGGTGGTTACCCATGTCCACGACGTAGACGGCGCCGTCGTTCTGATCGACGGCGATGCCGCGCGGGAAGTAGAACTGCCCGTCGCCGCTGCCGAAGCTGCCCCAGGCCATGACGAACTCGCCGGCCATGTCGAACTTCTGCACGCGGAAGTTGGCGCTGTCCACCACATAGACGAAGCCGCGCACGCGATCGACCGCAATGCCCCAGGGGGCATTGAACTGGCCTTCGCCGTTGCCGCGCGATCCGAACTTCATCAGGTACCCGCCGAGCTTGCCGTCGAATTTCTGGACGCGGTGGTTGTTCGTATCGACCACCCACACATCGCCCTTGCCGTCGCAGGCGATGCCGGTGGGATTGTGGAAATTGGCGTTGGCCGATCCGAAATTGCCCCAGAGAATAATGAAGTTCCCGGCATTGTCGAACTTCTGAATGCGGTTGTTGCCGTTATCGACGACGAACAGCGACCCCTGCTGGTCCACGCACAAGCCATACATCGGGGCCATGAACTCGCCGCCATGCAGCAGCGACGCGCCGCGGCCCGGCTTGCCCCACTTGGAGACGCAGAGATAGCCCGAGGTATTGACCAGAATCGTGGCGCTGGCGGGCGTCGAAACGTTGTTTCCGACGTCCTTGAACCAGACATAAATCGTCTTCTGCCCGTCGGACGGCGACAGAATGAACGGAATCGTCGCGCCGAACTTGACCGCCGACGTGACCTCGACCCAGCCGGGCGTGCCCGCCATCGGTGTCAACGGACTTTCTGAGATGAAGTAGGCGCCGACTCCGGTATCCAAGTCGGTGGCCGAAATGGTCACCACCACTTCAGGCGAATTCGTCATGAACGCGCCATGATTGATGACCGCATAGGGATTCTGCGGCGCCGTGATATCGATGAGCACCGGGATGGCCGTCACTTCTTCGGACAGTTCGCTTTCGGCTCCGTCTTCAAACACGGCGCTGATCGCATAGAAGTAGGGCGTGTCGTTGGTCAGTCCTGTATGGGTGTACGGGTTGGTAACCCCCTCGACCTTGGTTCCGCTTTGCAGCGTCAGATTCGGCACGGTCCCGAAATACAGGTTGTAGGAGACCGCCCCGGGCACATCCATCCAGCTCAAGAAAATTTCCGTATCGCCCGGCTTCACCGCGACGCTGCGCGGAGGCTGCACCGTGCCGGCCGCCGGCGCCTTGGCGGACCGTTCTTTCCCGCGCGAGATTTCTTCCTCGGTCGGCACATACTTGACGACCCGGTTGTTGCCGCTATCGACGACATACACCGCGCCTTCTTTATCGACCGCAATGCCGTAGGGGAAATTCAACTGCCCCTTTGTCTTGCCGCGATTGCCGAAGGAGCAGAGGAACGTGCCGTTGCCGTCGAACTTTTGAATCCGGTGATTGCCGCTATCGACCACGTAGACATTGCCGAGGGAGTCGCAGGCAATGCCCCAGGGCGACTTGAATTGTCCGGGGCCGTTGCCTTCACGCCCCCACTTGGTGAGGAAGCTGCCGCGCGCATCGAACTTCTGAATGCGGTTGTTGCTCTCGTCGGCCACATAAATATTGCCGACGAAATCCACCGCCACGCCGCGCGGGAAAAAGAACGCGCCGTCGAAGCTCCCGTCACGCCCCCACTTCAAGAGCGGCTGGCCGTCGGCTTGAAACTTCTGAATGCGGGCGTTGCTCGTATCGGAGACGTAGACGTTGCCCTCTTGATCCGTCGTGAGCCCCCAGGGCACATCGAACTTGCCCATGTCGGCGCCGCGCCAGGCGAAGCCGAACTTGCCCCAGGCCTTCATCACGTTGCCTTCGAGATCGAACTTCTGCACGCGGTTGTTGCCGCTATCGGCGACGTAGAGCACATCGTCCGGCCCAACGGCCAATCCGCGGGGATAATAGAAGCACCCTTCCTGCGAACTCGGTTCACTGCCCCACCGGGCCAGGAACTTCCCGTCCTTCGAGAACTTTTGGATCGAATGATTATCGGTATCGGCAACATAGATGTTGCCGTCTTTGTCGAGCGTAATGCCGGTGGGAGAGCTGAATTCGCCGTCATCCGGCCCTTCCTGGCCGATGACCATGGCCAACAGATAGGGCGATGGAATGGCCATGACTTCCTGCGATTCCGGACTCTCGCCCTTTTGCGTCACGACCGTCACCACATAGTGGTAACAGGTTCCGTTCGCCAAATCGTCATGCACGAACGGCGAGGTCGATCCCTCCAGGCAGCTCGCCTTCTCCTTCTTCACCCCGATGACCGCCTTGAAATCTTCAGCGCTGGCAATCGGGCGCGTGAGTTCGGAGAACTTGATCTGCACGCCCTTTGTCGTCTGGAAATAGAGGTTGTAGTACATGGCATCGGGCACCGGATCCCACGTGATCGTGACCCGGCCATTCCCGGGTTTCGCCTGCACGTTTTGCGGGGGGGGCGGCAGCTCTTCATCCGCGGCGACCGAATCGCCGGCACCCCATTCACTCTGAGTGCCTTCGGCAGATAAAACCAGCCGATCGAACCGGAACATCTCGTCGAGAAGCCATGCCTTCATCATAGGTGTTGCCTCGTGTTGCTAAAGCGGTCCCGTGCCAAGAACAATGGTTCTTTCAATAACTTAGGATTGGACTGGCGAGTCTAACAAAGGGCTTGAAACAGAGTCAAGGCGAGGACTGCCGTGGAATCTGCGCGTTCCCCCGTCGTCACCACCACACACTGGCTATCTCGATGCGCCGGCAGAGGCGCCCGGCGCCAGTTCACACGGCTAGGCGTGCTCGAGCGGCTCATCGGCCAATTCGCCATTGCCCCTCGAAGGATGAGCGCCCTCAGCCGCTTCTTCGGGCATACCGCCCTGGGCGCAGAGCGTTTCCTCCGCCGCTGTTTCCGCGAGGACCTCGCTGTCGCCCTGATCGCTCAGGGTTTCTTGGGCGGCCGCGTCGATCGGCCCGCCACTCGCGCGATCTTCCGCTATCAGGAGATCGGCAGCTTCGCCCGATGCGCCATCCTGCCCGGTTAACACCACCTGCTGTTCCACCACCTGCTCCACCCTATCGGCCGGCGGTACTTCGCCCTCTACGGCCAGCACATCCGCCTCACCGATCGGCAGCATCGACTGCTCCGACTCGCCCAGCTCTTTGAACTCGCGCAAGGGCGGAAGCTGCGAGAGATCGTTCAGCCCGAAATGCTCAAGGAAGAATTTCGTGGTGCCATACATGATCGGGCGGCCCGGCACTTCCTTGCGCCCCACGATGCGGACCAATTTCCGCTCCAGCAACGTCCGCACGACCCCCGAGGTTTCCACCCCGCGAATTTCCTCGATTTCCGATTTCACGATCGGCTGCTTGTAGGCGATGATCGCGAGCGATTCGAGGGCCGACCTGGACAGCTTGGCCGCGGATTTGGCCTTGTCCAACCGCTTGATCCAGGAGGCATACTCCTGCTTCGTCACCAGGCGATAGCCGCCGGCGATCTCGGCCAGCCGGACGCCCCGGCCCTCGTGCTCCAAATCCTGCCCCAGTGCTTGCAAGGCACGCACGATCTCCGCCTTGCTGACATCGCCGATCACGGCGAGCAGCCGCTGGACGGACAGCGGTTCCGGCGAGATAAACAGCAGCGATTCCAGAATGCCTTTCAGCTCCCGCTCTGCGATCGCTTGGACGGCCGCGCTCTGCTCGACCGGCGCTTCACCGGCACTGAGCTCGAACGTCTCCGGAGCGTCCGTACCAGGGCTGGCTTCCGGCGCGGCGATCACGTCGGTCATTTCGTCGGTCATGGGCGTCATGTCCCCCTCCATTCAGCATCCGAATCATCCAGCTCGGCAGGGTCCGGCACGAGAGAAAACGCCCGCGACACCAGGATCGGCCCGAACGTTTCTCCTTGAAACACCCGTGCGACACGCAGCCTGATCAGCTCCAGCAAGGCCAAGAATGTCACAATGATCACCAGCCGGTGGCAGGATTCTTCGAACAACGCGGCAAAGGCCACGGAATCCTTGCCCTCGAGCGTTTCCAGAATCACATTCATCCGCTCACGAACCGTCAAATTATCCGGGATGATCTCGATCAGTTTTTTCCCCGCGGGATTGCGCTGCATGATGCCGTTCAGCGCGTCCACGAGATCGAACAGGCTCACATTTTCGAGCAGGGTTTCATCGGACTCGACTTCGACGGGCGGGCCCGGCTCCCGGCTGAAGATCTCGCGCCACATCTTTTCCTGCCCATCGAGCTGGCGGGCCGCTTCTTTATACGTCTTATACTCCAACAGGCGCCGGACCAATTCTTCCCGCGGATCGGGGCCGTCCTCTTCATCCTCCGCCGCTTCATCGGCCGGCAGCAGCATCTTTGACTTGATCTGCAACAGCGTCGCGGCCATGACGAGGAATTCCCCGGCCACGTTCAGATTCAACTCCTTCATCGCCTCGACATACTCCAGGTATTGCTGGGCAATCATGGCGATGGGAATATCGTAAATATTGATTTCGCTTTTCTTGATGAGATGCAGCAGCAGATCCAGCGGCCCCTCGAAATTCTCGATGCGGACCTGGTAGGGAAGCTCAGTCTGTGCGAACCCGTCGGTGTGTTGCTCCACGGGTGGCGTTATACCAAGTTATAGGGGGGTGGGGCAAGCCTGAAACTATATATGGTGGGTCGAGCTAAGATACTGATTTACTTCAGCTTGAGGGCATAGGCGACTAACACAGCGGCCATCAGGAGAAAAAATAGCGTCACACCATACTGCATGGCAGGGGATTGCCCCCCCTTTCCCTGCCCCTCTGGCGAGACCCCTTTTGCGCCAGTCATCGTCGGCGCCTGATCGAATCGCACCTTGGCAAGATCTTCTCCTCGCTTGAACTCCGCATTGGAGAAATCGGCGGTTTGAAGAAACTGGGCGCCGGCAAACTGGACGTTCCCGGCAAACACCGCAAACCCGAAGAAGGCCTCCCGGCTAAAAATGGCATCGGCAAAGCTCACGGTCTTCTTGAATTGCGCTCCGGAAAACCCTGTCCCGAGCCCAAACCGTGCCCGGTCAAACTGAACCGGCTGTTCAAAAACCACCTCCAAGAACTCGGCCATGCCATTGAAGAGACTCCCCTGACAATCAACCGCTCCCCGGAAGACCGACCGATGAAATCTCGTATGCGGACCAAACCGCGTGTCGACACAGTGGAACGCCTCGGCAAATTGCCCCCGGATAAAATAGGACTCGCGCTCGAATACCGCCCGATCGATGGTGACTACTCCCTGAAACACCGCCCGCGAAAGATCCACCCCGTCCTTGAACTGCGTGCCCTGAAGATCGACGGGACCGGCGAACTGCACCGTGCCCTTCGCGGACTGATGGCGCAGGGCCCCCTCCACAATCGAATCGCGAATCGTGATCGGTCCCTGGATGACCCGTAACTCATCCGCCTCGATGGAATTGAGCGCCGCCTGCTGCTCAGGGGTAAGCCCCTTCGGCACCTGCGATTGATACAATGGCAGTTGATCGACGATGAGATCGCCCTGCACTACGACCCCAACGAGATCGACGGCCTGCCCCTGCGCGATGGTCTTGAGAATAGCGGCCGCCTTCACCGCATTCGCTTCCCGGTCGGAGCCGGTACAGTCGGCGCCAAGATGCACCATGAGCGGGCCAGGTTTCCCGGCTGGTGAGGACTCGACCGTACAGGCCGCGGCCGCCAGGCTTGCCGGGAGAAACACCGCCACCCCCACGGCAACGACAGCCGCCACAACACAAACCGATCGAAGAAACCGCGTTTTCAACATAGTCATGACCGCCGTGATTCGAAATGCCCCCTGCCAAGGCAAGGTGAGCGATTGGTGTGAGTAGCAGAGCGCGATGCAAACAGAAGAGGCGCGAACAATGGGGAGCTACGAGACCGTCACCAGCCCCTCAACGATGGCCCGATACTCCTCCTCCGTCAACCCGTGCATGCCGAGGCTCAATCGCCGGCTCAGTTCCGCCTGATCCGGGATCTGCAAGACCCGCTGCAACAGCGCATGGGTGTCCTGGGGGGAAGAGGCCCACTGCTTCGTCAACGCGACACGGACAAAACCGAAGCGTGCTTCGGTCTTAAAATCGTCCCGCAGAAACTCATCCATGTCATGAAGCGGCAAGACCGGCGAGGTAATGGCCACATCCGCACAGATCCCCGCCTTCAATACATAGATCAACGCATGGGAATCCGGCGTCAGCAACTTGGCCAGATTGTCACGAATCAGAGCCGTGCAACAACCCCATAGCCCATGGGACAGTTGCAGTTCCGCACTCTCGATCGAACTCCGCTCTCGGAGCGTGCCAGCCACAAAAATGAAATGACTCATGCGGCTAGCTGAGGCCCCTTCGGCAAGACACAAACACCCTTCTCAAACGCCGGCCCACTCCACGCACACAACCTTGGGCAGACCAGACGATCGCTAATTGTTCCGATAATCGTCGGTGTCGTCGAGCAGGTCTTCGGATTTATCGAGGAAATCCACATCCTCGTCATCGTCATTAGCATCGAGGGCGAGATCTTCCTCCTGCATATCCTCTTCGATCTCACCTTCCATCTCCAACTCATCGTCGGCGATGTCCTCATCGAGCTCGACCTCTTTGGGCGCCTCAATGGCTGCCGGGATCGCGGCAACGGGCTTTCGTGGAGCCTCCTCGACCTGAGGAGCGGCCGCCTTCGCGGCAGGCGCGGCAGCCTTCTTCGGCGCCGAGGCCTTTTTCTTGGCCACCGGCTTCTTCACAACCGGTTTCTTCTTGGCCACCGGCTTTTTCGCGGCAGGCTTCTTCTTGGCGGCGGGCTTCTTCGTCGCCGGCTTGGCGCGCTTCACGGCAGCCCGTTTCTTGACCGCCTTTTTCGCCGCCGTCTTCTTAGCCGGCTGCTTGGCCTTGGCCTTTCCCGACGACTTCTTTGCGGCTTTCTTCTTGACCTTCGCCATCAGTATTCCTCCTCTAGAGTCCACAACGCCTGGCGTCTCGCATTGCGGCCTCCATCTAGCATGAACCTATAGCCTCTTGCAACCAGCATATTCGCCGGACTCCCGCCCCCGATATTTCCCCTAATGAGAGCGGGGAAACGGCCGGCATCACGCCGATGCCGCCTCCCCGGTCACACAATCGTCGAGCCGTCAGCCTAAAACAGTAACAGCCCGGCAGACTAGCCGGGCAAGGCTCCCTCCGTGATACACTGATTAAGTGAGAACATGGCGAAAACGAGTCTTACAAGGCCGAAATAACGGCTCATCCGTAGAGCAAGAAAAGGAGCGTCGATCCCGTGAAGTGGTCACTGAGCATCGTCATGAGCAGTCTTCTCGTCGGGGGGTTAGCCTGGCCAATCTCTGCGACGCCGCCATATACCCTGATTATGATCGAGGACGGGTCACCCTATTTCGCGCCGGTTCGGGCCACCGTCGCCAGCGGCAGCCCCGTCCGCTGGGATAACCCCACGCCGACGCACCATACCGTGACCCACAATGGCTGCATCGAAGACGGCAGCCCCTGTTTCTTCGATTCCGGAACAATCCCGCCGGGAGAGCAGTTCGATCTTCAGGGCCTCCCCCCGGGCCGCTACGCCTACCACTGCCGCATTCACCCCATTATGCGGGGCGTGCTCACGGTGACAGACGCGGCATTAGGTCCCTCTCAACTCTAGAAGGATAGTAAAATCTTCCCAGCGGCATTCTCCCTTCCGGCCACAAGGGACAAGCCGCAAGGGACAGAATGGCAACTGCATGGAGGGGGCCGCCTCCACTTGATACCTGCCTCTTGTAACGTGTCACGCCATTTGGTCTTGCGAGAGCACCGGTCGCTCCTGTAGGCTGCGCCTTCCCACGGGGGACGATCGCACATCATGAAGCCCGTAGCTGCAGTTCAAGAACCGCTCCACCTGACCGGCGAGACGCTGAACCTCCTCGCCTGGCACATTCCCGACCTCGTCGCCTATCAGCATCGCGAAGACGAATACTGGCTGGCGCCGCTCGACGACAATTTCCCGCTCATCCGGCTGAACCTGACCGGCATCGAAATGCTCAAGTCGATGAACGGCCACATCACCGTTGGCGCCCTGCTCGAAAAATACGGCAACAAAGTCTGCGGGCCGGACGGCCAGCCGGGCCAATGGCACCTGGAACGCTGGGCCACTCCGAACTACTCCCTCTGCTACTTCGGCACCGAGCCGCCGGGCGGCCACCGGCACAAGGCCAAGTGGGATATTCTCCTCCAGCAGATCCGCGAAGGCTGGTCCGGGCAGGAAGGGTTCGAGGGAGAAGAGCACCTGGAAGACTTCCATCATCACGAGCTGACCCACAGCGCAGAGGACGACGGCCACTTCGACCTGATCGAAACCACCGTCTCACACCTGTTCCGTGAGCCGAACGACGCGCTCGCCGGGCTCACCTATGGCCGGCTCCTCATGCGGCAACTCCGCAAGCTGGGCTGGTTCAATCCCAAACCGAAAGTCATCCTCGAAATCGGCGGCGGGCTCGGCTATGTTGCGCGCGAACTGGGCAAAGAACTGCTTCCGTTCGAAAGACAGTCCATTAAATACATCTCACTCGACATCACCAGTCCGTTCCTGAAGCTCCAGACCAAGCGGGCCCAAGAAGGCGGCTGGGGCGGACTCGGCACGCGAGCGAATGCCGAAGCGCTGCCCTTCACGGACAACTCCGTCGATCTCGTCATCGACAACGAAAATATGGCCGACATGACGCCGGTCAAACTGACGCGCCAGGAGCTGCTCACCAACAAGGGTGAGACCGAGCAGCACCAGGAAGCCCTGGACTGGATCAGACGGCTCCGCCTTCCGATCGAAACGAATCCACCCGACGAGGTGATTTTCAATTTAGGCCCCATCCGCTTCGTCGCCGAACTCTGGCGGGTGCTGAAACCAGGAGGCCATGCCTTCCTGACCGAATTCGGCATTGAAGAAGGCTGGCCCGCCCCGGTGAAGCTGCCGGGCCATACCGAGTATGAAGTGCAATATTCCCACTTGAAACAGGCCGTGCGCTGGCTGGGCTTCCAAGAGCGCTACCTCTCGCTCCCCCAATTCCTGGCGATCAAGCCGGACACGAAGGTGCTCTGCACCGGCGCGGCCTATACTATTCAGCGGTTCTGCCAGGCCATGAACAAGCCCTTCACTGTCCGCGCCTACACCGAAAGCGAGCTGAAGCAGGCGCTCGGCGACATACTCCCCAAAATCCACGGCGCGCACTACCACGACGTGGTCGATCCCGCCTGGTTCGGCCTCATCGACTTCAAAGTGCTATTGCTGGAAAAGCCCGGCGGAGCCCCGAAAGCCCAATTCACCGAGACCAAGGGCTATCGGTGGTATTCGCAGAAATAAGGCGTGAAATGTAAGGCGTGAGGCGTAAAAATTGGCTTGGAGTGCTGTGAAGCAGCGCCAGCAAGAATCGCCCCTCTACGCAACAGCCTTTGACCTCCGCACTTCTTTCATTACGCGGAGTCCGATCTGATCCTCAGCAACTTCAAGATCGTAGCGGCTCTGCAAGTGAAGCCAATACTGCGGACTCTGGCCGAGATAGCGGCCCAGGCGTAACGCCAACTCTGCCGTCATAGACCGCTGCCCACGCACCACATGGCTAATGCGCATAGCAGGAACGCCAAGTTCCTGAGCCAGTCGATACTGCGACAAGCATAGCTCTTCAAGGATCTCCCTAAGGTAGACACCAGGATGTACTGGGGTGATACGTGCTCTCACCATACCCCCTCAACTATAGCGGAAACCCCGACTCGTTAGGCTGCAAATTCAACCCGCACAGTACGCCCCAGACGGGCTTCGAGCGTAATCAGCATTTCGAGGCTGAACTTATCCCATTTGCCGCGCACGAGATCGGACACGCGGGACTGTGCGATACCCAAGCGCTTGGCCGCTTCCGCCTGGGTGAGTTTCTGCTTCTCGATGTAGAGGCGAAGATCGCTCATCAAATTGGAGCGCATCTGGAGCACGACCGCCTCAGCCGGATCGAACCCGAGGTCCGCAAAGACATTGCCGCTCGACTTTGTCGTTTTCTTTTTCATGCTCGAACTATGCTCATTCGTCGCGCAAGTGACGTTGGGATGCGACCGAGCGGGTTTCTCCGAATTGCTCATCTAGATACGCTCAATCATCGGCATGACGCCGGTCGAGATGTATTTGGAACCCTTCAGCGATAAGTTGAAGCTCACTCCTCAGTCCTTCAGTCAATACGTTAGTTTGTCGATTTGCATCGGCGCTGTCGGCTCGAAGGGCTTCGGCCACCGTGCCAACGAGCTGGTGAATTTGAACTACCGATTCCTGATCCACAATATTTCCCTATAAAAACCACGCGAAATTGCAGACCGTGATGGTCAGGCAGCAGCCGTGAAAAGCAGAAGGCCCCTCTCATTCACAACAGTCAAACAATAATCCAACAGGCCTCAGACCTTGGAGCCATTTTAAGCGGGACGAATATTTTTGCAGTAGAATTCAACTGCGAATTTATAACGAGACAACGCTATTCCTAAGATAACGTTCTTTTCTATGATTCCGCCGGAGACAAGACTCACCAAATTTCCCTTGGTATCTACAATCGGGGCGCCGCTGCAACCACCAAAATCATCGTGCCCAGGGTGAGGCACAGGCAATCTGAACATATGATAGGCGCCGGCGCTTTCAACATACCGCAGCCCGGGATAAATGACTGGTTGGGTAGTTAGACCGGATGAATCTAGCCTTGGATAGATCTCACCAGTGAACGCATACAGTTCATCCACATCAGGATTTCCTGCGGACTCCAGGTCAAACACATGGCGCTGTCGTTTCGCCGACATTAGTCCAAATGGTGTCAGAAGATGGAACGCTGATTCAAGATCAGCAGGAACCTCGGCAAAAGCAAAATCAGCTCCAGCGCTCTCGCCTGTTCGTCGATTAATCTCGCCAGGATAGCAGAATCGGGCCCCTTGGTAGAATTCGGCTCCCCTAGTATTGTCGTAGCCTAGCTCAATGACCCAGTCTGACGAACCCAATTCTACTGCATGGGATACGGTTAAGATAAACCTCCGGTCTTGGCAGGTAACAAAGCAACCCGACGCAATATCAATAGGAGTATTGTCTGGCCCTATCCGCTTAAGCGGAATACTCGTGACACGCACCCATTCAAGCCATTTATTGCATTCATCTGGCGTCATCGTCTTACCAAACTGCTCCCTTATATCCTATAGCCTGATCATATCTGCCCCTTGCTTTCATCCTGTTGGAGTCACAAATTGAAACACCCAGCCTGCATTCCCAAGTCGCTCACAAGCACGATGAACACTCCAACAAGGCAACACGATTCGTGATGATAATCCCGGCAACGAAGCAAAAATAATTGAAGCTAAACCAGCAGAACTAGCGGACATCCTGGGCACAGCGGAAGCCAAGAAGATACCGTTTCCCATAAGTCACGCCGACTTCCCCTGTCCGCTCCCAAATCTTCAAGCCAAGCCCTGGTGTATATGTATTGCTCAACCACGAGCCTCCACGAAGCTGTCTTCCTTCCACCCATTCCCACGCATTCCCTGCCATATTATGGATACCGTACGGACTTCGACCACTCACATGGCTATTTACCGGCTTAAGCTTTTCCGCATATACGTTACAAAAGAAGTTGCAGAATTGCCCCCAATAGTTAGCCAAATCCTTAGTGGGTTCCGTGTTCCCCCACGGATACATCCGCCCATCTGTCCCCCTTGCCCCTTTCTCCCATTCCTATTCGGTCGGAAGGCGTTTGCCATAGTAATGGCAATACGCCACAGCGTCCGCGTACTCGACTCCAATCACGGGTAGCATCCCATGTCTATCAAGGCTGACATCACCCCAATGTTCAGGTTTACTATGACCAGTCGCCTCCATGAACGCAGCATACGCCTTGGTGGTTACCTCGAATGTGTCTAGATAAAAGCCTGGCAGTGACAATCTCTGGTTATCTTCCCCATAAAGGAACTCCCCCTCTGGCACCAATATCATCGGCGCACCGTCATTGCCATTGATGCGAACAGCCACAATCGGCTTTCTCTGCTTCGTCTGCTCAAGCATACGGTCGGCTCGATCGCGCTGCTCCTGCCCTGCAGTTTCCTGGGCTAGACGCTCAACTTCCATCTGCGACTGCGCGTTCTCTCGGGCTTCCCGTTCACTCTCTTCTTGATGAAACCGGATCACTCGCTCGCTAGCGGCTTGCGCCTCTGCCAATTCTTTCTGACGCTGCAGGAGTTGTTGTTCTGCAGCTACTTGTGCCTTCCGGACACGCTCTTCCTGATCCAAGCGAAGTGCTCGCTCACGGGCCTCCTGGTCGGTCCGACGTGCCTCTGCTAAGGCTCGACGTTCATCATCCAAGGCTCGCCGCTCTGCTTCCAAGGAACGACGCTCCGCCTCAAGAGCACGATGTTCTGCACCAATCTTTTCGGAGTAGCACTCCAGCAGGAATGTGAACTGCTTTGCCGCTGCCCCAATCTCCGCGGACTCCAATTTCCTCCCTGAAGCAGCTGTTTCATAGCCAACACCGTGGGAGTCAAGAAATGCCTTGGCCACGGCACCATTAATGGCAAAGTTAATATTCTGTGGAATGTCCCCTGTTACTTTGGCGACCTTCAAGGCGTCCAACTTGCTCACGACAACACCCACGATCTGGCCACTCTGATCGAAGACGGGGCCACCGCTATTGCCTGGCTGAGCAGGAGCGGTCATTTGAAGGAAACGCGTATCGTTGCCTAGCCCAGCCAGGGCACTCACCGTTCCCGTCGTTATATTAGCTTCAGAGGCCAACACTCCATGTAAGGGGAATCCGACCAAGACCACACTGTCCCCCGCCCGAATATTCCGCCCTTCACGAAAATGAGCAGTGCTCGGCATGGCGCCAGGTAGTTTGAGGACGGCGAGATCATTTCTCGGATCGGTCCCTATAACCGCTAATTCCTTCTGGATACCTTCTACGGTGGCTCGAACTGATATGCACCCTTCCACGACATGATGGTTGGTCAGGATATGGCCTTGGCGACTTACAACAAAGCCGGTTCCGCTTGATTGCGGGCCATCGTCAGCGGCTGTTGCGCCCACTGTAGTACTGGAACCCAGCAACACCACTGTCAGGATTATTCGATGCATCACACTTCCATGATGGGGATAAAAGGAAATGCGCCTGGCGTCTTTATTCATGAGGTTCTCCGCCAACCGCTAAGCTCCAACATACATCCCCCTTAAATTTTCATATTCCTTGACGACACAGACAGGTCAGGCAATCTTTCTCCGGCGCATCGCCTTGTCGAGATCGAACGTGGCCTGAAGGTTCATCCAGAGTTTGGCCGAAGTGCCAAGAACTCGCGCTAGATCCAGGGCGGAATCCGCCGTGATGTCGCGTTTCCCTTTGATCAGCTCGTTCAGACGTGCTCGCGTCCAGCCAAGCTTTTGCGCCAGCGCGGTTTGAGTCATCTTTCCGGGAACAAGAAACTCTTCGAGCAACATCTCGCCGGGGTGAAAAGGGTTTTTAGGAAGTCTCATGGCTCTCTCCTCCAGATATCTGGAACCTCAATGATAATCAATTACTTGAACCTCGTAGGCATTGCCGTCATGCCAACGAAAAACCATCCGCCATTGATCGTTGATCCGAATGGAGTGAAAGCCTTTCCATTCACCTTTCAACGCTTCCAATCGATTCCCCGGAGGTTGACGAAGGTCGCCGACCTCCGAAGCATCGTGCAAATAGAGCAGCTTACGACGGGCCGTTCGTATCAAATCTGGTGGGAATCGTAGAACGGCTTTCGATCGCCGATCATCGAAAAGGTCTTCCGCAAGTCTGTTAGCAAAGGATTCAATCACGGGGCTATGTTATCGAACCTCGATAACCGCTAGCAAGAGGCAAAGGGCTGGCCCATTGAAGTACTATTTAAATAGACCCTCGCATTGCCACATTAATCAACGCCCCTTCCCTCAACCCCAAGTCACTCACCAGTACGCTCGCCATCCCCAGCGTCTCCATGATCGTGCAGATGATGATGGCGCCGGCGGCGATGACTTCTTCGCGGTTCTTTTCCAGGCCAGGCAGGCCCATACGGTCGGCCTTCTTACGGCTCAGCAGAGTCTGTTCGAGTTCCTGAACGGTTGAGAGCGTCAGGCGATAATTGTGGATGCGGGCCGGTTCGTAGGCGGGCAGCCTCTGCGCCATTGCGGCGAGGGAGGTAATGGTTCCGGCGGTTCCCACGAAGGTGGCGGTCTCGTAGCCCTTCATCTCGGCGACAGCGGCCTTGGTTTCCCGTGCCACCCAGTCCCTTGCCTGCTGAAGCTCTTCGCTCGTTGGAGGATCATGGTGAAGCAGCCTCTCGCACAGACGCACCACACCGATGTCGATGGAGCGGACGATCGGGGCCTGGCCTGGCCGATCCAGGATGAACTCGGTGCTCCCGCCGCCGATGTCCAGCGCCAGCATATCAGTCACGCCGGCAGGAAGACCGGAGCGAATGCCGAGCAAGGTGCGCTTCGCTTCTTCATCGCCGCTGATCACTTCGACATCGAATCCGGCTTCGCGCTTCACACGATCCAAAAACTCAGCGCGATTGGCCGCATCGCGGACGGCGCTCGTGGCCACGACGGCAATGCCATCTACATGGTAGCTCTCAATAATCGTATTCCACTCCCGCAAACAGTGAATCACCCGATCCATCGCGGCAGAGCTCAACCGCCTCGCCTGATCGACGCCTTCGCCCAGGCGAAGGATGCGCCGGTCTGAATAAAGTTCTTTCAGAGGAGTGCCGGTCGGCAAATCAGCGATGAGCAGCCGGCAGGTCAGCGTGCCAATATCGATGCCGGCCAATCGAAGGGTGCGGGCAGGCGATTGAGTCATTGCTCGTTCCGAATCTCGTCCATTTCAGCTTCGAGTTTCTTCCGGGCCTCTTTGAGCTGCTGAATCTCGCGCACCACCCGGCCGATATCTTCGTCGTACATGACACGCTCCGCCGTCTCGCCCCGCTCTTTCATCTCGACCGCCCGCTCGCCGATGTCTTTATAGAGATCCGATAATTGCTGATCGATCTTCCGGACCTCCAGCCGCATCCGGAGCAATTCCGTTTCTTCCAGCGCCCGGCTGGCAGCATGCGCTGTGCCCAATCGCAGCGTGGCGATGCCTGTACGAAGATCATCTTTGATTCGTTGTAATAGTCCCATAAGAACTCCCGGCTAGAGGTCAGGGGCAGGTGGCGAGAGGAAAATACTCCGATCCTCCTTGCCTCTAGCCTCGCACCCCTCGCCTATCTTTAGCTGATCGACCCCAGTTCCAATTTCTGCTCCCATTTTCTGAGCATCGCCTCTTTCAGGCCTTGATGCCCCGGTGCGCTCAGGTGCGGGTCCTGCTTCAACAGAGCGAACGCCTCCTGCCTCGCCTGCTGCAAGAGATCGCTGTCCCGCACGATGTTGGCCACGCGAAACTCGGGCATGCCCCATTGCCGGAATCCGAAGAACTCCCCCGGCCCTCTGATGCGCAAATCTTCTTCCGCGATCACAAACCCGTCGTTCGATTGCACCAGGGCATCCAGCCGTTCCCGCGCGTTGGAACCAGGCTCCTCCCCACCGGGCGGCTGGCGCCCGAGTTTCGGACGGCTCCGTGCGAGCCACGTTGCCATAAGCAAACAGTAGGATTGCTCGGCCCCGCGCCCCACCCGTCCACGCAATTGATGCAGCTGCGCCAATCCGAATCGCTCGGCATGCTCGATCATCATCGTCGTGGCGTTCGGCACATCCACCCCGACCTCAATCACCGTGGTGGCCACCAGCACATGAATCTTCCCGGCCTTGAAATCGGCCATGACCGAGTCTTTCTCAGCAGGCTTCATGCGCCCATGCAACAACCCGACTCTGAACTCGGCGAACTCGCCGTTCTGCAACTGCTCGGCCCCTTGAATCGCCGCCTGCAAATCGCTCTTCTCCGACTCTTCCACTAACGGGTACACGACATAGGCCTGGCGCTTGTTGCGCAGTTCATCTTTCAGAATCTGATAGGCCCGGCGGCGCTGCGATTCGCTGAAGAGAAAGGTCCGCACCGGCCGGCGCCCCGGCGGCAGCATGTCGATGACGGACACATCCAGATCGCCATAGACGGTCATCGCCAAGGTACGCGGGATCGGCGTCGCCGTGAGCACCAGCACGTCCGGCTTGTAGCCCTTGTCGATCAGCGACTTCCGCTGCAGCACCCCGAACTTGTGTTGTTCATCGACCACCGCCAGCCCCAGATTCTTGAAGCCCACGCCCTTCTGAATTAACGCATGCGTCCCAATGGCCACCTGCACCTCACCGGAGACGAGCTGCGCCGCCTGGGCCTTCTTCACCGCCGCCTTGTCGCTCCCGCGCAGCAAGGCAACGTTCACCCCTAGCGCTTCCAACGTGCCCTTGAGGTTGCGGTAGTGCTGCTCGGCCAGAATTTCCGTCGGTGCCATAAGGGCCGCCTGGTAACCAGACCCGCAGGCCATCACGATGGCATGCAGCGCCACGACCGTCTTCCCCGAACCAACATCGCCTTGCACCAGCCGATTCATCGGCCGCGGCGAAGCCATGTCACGAAAGACCTCGCGGATGACCTGATCCTGGGCCGCTGTCAGCTTAAACGGCAATAACCCGCTTAACTTCCCGACGATCGGCGCCCGGGGATTGAACGTCAGCCCTTTCGGCTGTTCCTGCACCGACCGCTGCCTGGCCGCCAGGGCCATCTGCAAGAGAAACAATTCTTCGAAGGCCAGGCGCCGGTGCGCAGGCGTCTTGCCCCGCTCCAACAATTGCGCGTCCACTCCGGCTTTGGGGAAATGCACATCGTGGATGGCTTCTTGAATCGGAATGAGCCGCTGGCGGGCCCGCAGCGTGACTGGCAAAGGATCCCGCAAGTCCCGCGCATGCGCATCCAGGAGGGTCTTCACCAGCACCCGCGACTGGCGGGCGGTCCAGCCTTTGGTCTCATGATAGATCGGCACGATGCGGCCCACATGAAGCGCCGATTCCGCAGCCTCGCCCACGACCTCATACTGCGCCACATCCATGCGCGGCACCATCCAGCCCTGCTGTCCCGCAATCACCCGCCCGCTCAGCATGACACGCTTCCCCACTGCCAGCACTTCTTCCAGGTACGGCTGATTGAAAAACACCACCTGCATCCGCCCCGTCTCATCTTCGATGCCGACTTCCAGCACCGACAGGCGGCGATTCTTGGTTTTCTTGGCGTCGCACTTGGCGACCGTGCCACAAATCGAGGCCACCATGCCCGGCACCAGGTTGCCGATCGGCGTCATCACCGACCGGTCTTCATAGCGCCAGGGGACGGTCCACAACGCATCTTCCACCGTCGCGATCCCCAGCCGCTGGAGCAGGCTGGTCCGTTTCGGCCCCACGCCCTTTACAAACTGGATGGGCAGATTCCACAGATCCTGCCGTTCATGACGCTCAGGTGGCAGACTCGGCTCGACCGGCTCCGCACGGCCGAATCGAGGCTCGCGCACCGCCTCGCGCAGCAAGGTTAAGATGGAACAGGCGGCACGAAGACGCCGCTGCTGTTCGGCCAGCGGAAGCCCGGGCTGAAAGTCGATGAATAATTCGCGAAGAAATTGCAGACGGGTTTCAATGACGGGGGGAACCCCCTCCTGCGCCAAGGCCAACTGCACCTGGCTCGACACGAAACAGCTCAGATTTTTTACCGCGCCGGCGTGGATGCAGGCGTCTTTGGTCGCGAATTCAATCGGCCTGGCCAGGCGGTCGAGCCATTCCTGAAACGTCGCTGGCACGCTGGACTCGGAGGGAGTCTGCATAACTGGCGCGGATCGTAACATACCCCCGCCACGCACTCAATGAAGCCGGGCGCCAGGCCCAGCGCCTCTTCTCACCGCACACCCGTGCGAATACACCGAATTCTTTGTCGTACGTGCCTCGGGTGCTACACTCAGCCACGAGGTTACGATGTATCGCCGAAACATTACGCCCATTCTCATCCCCCTAGCCCTCTGCTTGGGGATCTTCATTGCCTATCAGCTCTTTTTGAAGGAGCTTTGGACCACCATCCCGGAGGCCGTCTCGCCTGCTGCTGACAGCGAGCCCTCCCCCGCGACACCGGCAGCCTCCCAAACCCCGGCCGGCCCGACCGATGAAGAACTCAAAGAGGCCAGAACGATCGACCCGGCCATCGTCCCGGACTCCCCCTCCAGCCGGCTGCTGGAAGCGATTCGCGACGAGATCGAGAAAAAGAACTTCGCCCTGGCAGAACGCAAACTGACCGAGCTGTCCCCTTCCCTGTTGTCCGACGAAACAGCCGTGCCCTATGTCGCCATCCTCTGGAACAACCTGGGCCTTGAACAGGAACGAATCGACGGCACGAAAGTCTCCGTCAAAGCCTTCAAGAAGGCCGCCATCTTGGACCGCACCAACCCGGTCATCCAACTGAATCTCGCCCACGCCTATTGGGAACTGCGCGACCCGGCTCTCGATCAGACCTTTCTCACCACGTTGATCGGTCTCGCTCCCCATGAAGCCTTTCCCCACCTCGCAATGGCCGATCTTCTCTACGAGCAGGATCACCTGGCCGAAGCCGCCACACATCTGGCTCAGGCGACGGAGCGGGCCGGGAAAGATCCCCGCGTGCAGTCCTACCTGGCCACGGTCACGGCCAAAGTGCGCCATACGGACGCAGTGGAATCACGCATGACGGCACGGAACAGCACCCATTTCATGGTCAAATACGATGGGGGAGAGGACCAAGGCACCTGGACGACCGTGCTGGAAATTCTGGAAGATGCCTATCGCGACGTCGGCCAGCGCTTGAACCACTTTCCGGCCAAACCCATCGTCGTCGTGCTCCACACCAAAGACACCTTCCAATCGGCCACCGGGAGTCCGGCCTGGGCCGATGGCCTCTACGATCCGGTCCTCGGCCGCATTCAGATTCCGACACAGGGCGCCACCACCGATACGCAGTGGCTGACGCATGTCCTCCGCCACGAATACGTGCACGCGCTCCTCCATGACCGTCTCGAAGGCCAGATCACATCGCTGCCCGTCTGGCTCAATGAAGGGCTGGCCATGCAACTGGCCGGCGATCCCTGGCCGGACCTCGACCAGGCCATGCCGAATGGCGGCTCCGTCATTCACTTGAAATATTTGGAAGGGGGCTGGGGGCGGTTACCGCACAACGCCGCGACGCTCGCGTACCTCGAGGCCAACTCCGCGACGCACTATTTGATTGACCGATTCGGCATGAGCCGTGTGGGCGAGCTCCTCAACGCGTTCAAAGCGAAGGCCACCGTCGCGACGGCCCTGCAAGAGAAACTCTTTCTCTCCTACGACCAATTCCACCAGCAATGGCTGGATACGTTTCTACAGAAACGCGGCTAGATTTTCTCCTCTGACCTATGCCGCTCATGCCCTCCCGGCCAGGTCGGCAGCACCCGCGCTTCATCTTCCACAGGCTCCAGCTGCGGTTCCTCATCCTCGTCACCCTGCACCACCTGGTCCTCCCACAGCAGACGGCGGCCATCGCGCTCAAACATGCGGATATGGAGCTCAAACGACGGACGCGCCAAGGCCGCGCGACGCCCCTCCGACACCAGCCGGTTGGCGATCCGATCCATGCGGAGGCGGCCGTCCGTTGTAAATTCATCCTCCCACATCAATCCGCCCGTTGACGAATCGAGCGCGCGCAGGAGGAAGGACGGTGCGGAGGCGGAAGGGGACGTCGAAGCGATTCTCGTCACCGTCGCCCGGCGAGGCTCAAGCGTGGAGACCCGTTGTCCTGGGCCTGCCGCATCCTGCGGCGTCAAATTGAGGTTGCCTTCCCACTGAAACTTCCCGGTCTTGGCGTCATACACGCGCAGCACGAAATTCGAGAGATCGGTCGCGCCAGGGCCTACGCCTCCGGCGAAAATCCGCTCGTCCGGCCGCATGCCCTTGGCAATCCCCTCTTCCTTCACGTTCAATTCATAGGTCTCGTCGGACAAGACCTCTCCGCTCTCGGCATCGTAGGTCTTCACCGTGATGGTCGAAGCGTCACCGGCCTGATAGCCAAACCCCGCCGCCACAATCGTTCCCGCCCCAGGATTGGTCCCGCCCCAGGCGAAGGCCGGCCCCAGCAGACACCAGCCGAGGACCCATGCAAAAGACTTGAGCGAATGGGAACGTGATGGCAATGGCGTTGAGCGGCTCACCCCCTGCCCTGAGACAGACTTCCCGCAGACGTCCGATTGATGCCGTTGAGCGCCCTGGCGAAATAGTGGCATGAGCCCTCCGTGATATGGGGCATTCTGCCTGCCTCTGCGCTGTCACGTACATTCCCCACTGTGGGAAGATTCCCCCCGGAAAGAGGGGGAAGAAGACACGCAACGCTAGACGGAAGAGGGGAACACTATCGAGAAAGAGAACGTGAACCGCACGATTGCACCGCACCGAAGAGCCGATACCGGTGTCTGGCCATCCAGCGATAGACTCGCTCGGCCAATACCCGCACCACCGTCCACCGCAGCATCCAGCCAACAGTCCGCCCGCCAGGAATCCCCGGAACGAGCGGGAGAAAGGCCTCGATTCCCTGTGATACCAGTCCAGACGGATGCACCAACAGGGCCATAGCGGGAGGACCAGGACGATACCGGTCCCCCAAGACGGCCGACGCCTCCGCACTCTCGTAGGGAATCATCCGCAAGCCGGACCCGGCCGCTCCCAAGCCAGCTCGCTCCAGGCCCTGCTTCGCCGTGACACACAGCCGGCACTGCCCGTCATAAATGAGCAGGCTGGGACGATGCGAATCCAACGGGCACGAAGTTTCCACGCCGGTCATGACCCCGCAGGCTACCATCCGGCCAATCAGCCGCTCAAGCGGCCATTGCCGATGCGCCCACGGCAGGCTATAGTGCCGACATGACACAACCGTGGGGATTACTCGCCAGCTTGATCGGACTCATCGCCGTGGGCGTCGCCACGCTCTTCGCCTTGCAGTCCCAGCCGGGACAGCCGGAACCCAGCCACCTATGGATCGGATTTCTGATCGGGATACCGATCGGATTGGTCGTGACAGTCCGGCTGGGATTTCGGTGGGCACTGATGGCGAGTGTGATCTACAGCACCGTCGGGCTGGCGCTCGATCTCTCAACGATGGTGCAATTGATCACGAAAGACCAGCCGACACTGGCCATGCTGACGACCAGCGGATTCAGCGGGCTCTTGAACTTCCTCGTGATTGCGTTTGGCGGGCGGGCGTTCCTGGACATTTCCCTGGCGCCTCCGCCTCCAGGATCCCCTCCACCCACTCCTCCGTCCCCTGTTTCAGGCGCTACCCCCTGACCCCACTGCGGCCCGCCGACAAAGTCCGGTACCGCCGAACAGAGGCTCATCCCGCCCGTCCGATTGTCCGCGCGCACCAGGTGGTAAGAGACTGGACCGCGGCAGGATTGGCGAGATCGACCCCGCGCTCGAACGTCGCGGCCACAAACTCGTCATTCATCTCCGTCTGCTCGGAAAACCCTGACTGGAGGAGTATTTGACGATATTTGGACACAGCCGGCTGAATAAAATACTTGGCCTGTTTGGCCAATTCGTCCGACCCCAAATCCTCGGTCGTGCCGTCCGACATCAGACTTCGTACATCATCCATGGCGATCCCGTATTGGCAGAGCACCCGCCCGTCCGGCGTCAATTCAAACAACCAGCCATCGGAGCCCAACTCCATCGTCAGTGATCCGCCCGGCGCCAGCTCAACGAGTTGCGGGAAGGTCTGACGGAGCGACTGCGTGAGAGACGTCCACGAGGACGAGACGGCATCGGTCATGCGTGCGTCTCCCGCCAAGGCTCAGAGGCCGGCGAACCGCTCAATCGGGCCCGCAGCGATTCCAGGCGTTTTGTGTTTTCTTCCAGCTTGGGAAGCTGATACTTGCGGTCCATCGCGACCACCTGGTCGAGAAGATCGGCGGCGTCCTGCAGCCGGCCGGTTTCTTCATAACACTGTGCCAGCACATAGCGCGCGCCGCCGGCACGCAGCTCATCGCGCAAACGCTCGGCGATCGACCGGCTTGTCTGGCAGCAGGCAATCGCATCGTCATAGCGCCGTTGAACCAGAAAGGTCCGGCCGATCATGCGCCAGGCATCCGCGACTCCGCCCTGATTGCCGAGGCGCCGCATCAACGCGAGCGACTGCTCGTACAGCTGGACCGCCTGATCGAACTGCCCCGTCTCCCGCGCGACCAGCCCAAGATCGGAGAAGAGCACCGCCTGCCCGGCTTCATCATGGGCCTTCGTCATGAGATCCAGCGCTTCCAGATAGTAGGCGCGCGCGCGATCCCATTCACCCGCATCGGCCCGGAGATTGCCTAAGTTCGCCAGCGTCGTCCCAATGCCTTTCTCGTCCCCGAGGATCTTCTGCAACTCCAGCACTTCCTGATAATAGGCCTGCGCCGCCTCGCGCCGGCCGCTGACCGCGCAGATATTCCCGAGATTGCCGAGCGTCGCCGCCATCGCCCGCTGATCGCCGGTGATCCGGTCGCACTCGAGTGCCTTGGCATAACAGGTATAGGCATCCGTGTAGAACCCGCGGGAGAAATGCTCATTCCCCTGGCGATTCAATTCTTCTGACAGCCCGTTGCGCAACGCCATGCGGCACGCTTTCTATTGCAGCGCCTGTTCAAGGACCGGCTTCGCGCCGGTCATAATCGACGCGCCATCGCCGACGATCACCGCATCAAACTGGTACTTGAGCAGCCGGCGCAATCCCTCTTTCGCCTTTTCCCGATCCGCATACTTCTCCGCCGGCAGCATCGACAAGGCGCCGGCCGGCTTGCCGATCAGTGCATCGCCGAGAATCAGGATGCCCTTGCCCTGCTGGATGAAGAGCGCCGACTCTCCCGGAGACTTCTGATCCTTGAGCTGCACCACCCAAATCCCGCCGGGAAGCAGCTCCTGATCCTTGAACGTTTTCGTCGGAGGCAGCTCCATCTGCGCCGCATCGGCCTCCGGCACGAACACCTGGCACTTGAACTCCGTCCGAACCGCCGCCGCCTCGCGCACATGGTCGCGGTTGGTCACGATGAGGTAATCGACCGGGCCGTTTCGGCGAATGAAGGTACTAGCCTCGGCGGTCATGGGAGGGGGATCGACGAGGATCTTATGTTCCCCCACCGTGAGAAACAGACCGTTAAAGTTCATCTGCTTCTCGTCAGAGAACCAGGACCACTGCCAGATGCCGGGTAGAAGGGGTTTCATAGCTTTGCGAGACGCGCGAGACTGGCTCGACAAGCGTGACTCGCGGGAAAGAATGTATTCAGGCTCGTAGGCATTGTGTTTCACGCCTTTCGCGTATAGCTCGCTTATCGCGCCGGTTTATAACGCCGCGACCGCATCGGTGACGGTCTTCGTCACTTTGGCGAGAATGCCGGCTTCGTTGGGGAGGTCCAGAATGTCGTCTTCCGGCACCGTGATAAACTTCCGATTCGGCCCTTTCGTCAGCGAAATCAGAAACATGCTGTTCGACGGAGTCACGGGAATGACGACCTGCACAGCCCCATCCACGCCCTTCACCAGATCCAGAAACGTCTGTTTGCCGGCTTCCAATTCATCCATGAAGCACCCCTTCGCTCACAGGCTGACATAAATCTCCTGTCAGCTTGTCGTCTTGTCAGCCTGTCAGCTCTACATTTTTGACGAACCCGCCAACAGCTTTTCCACCTCTGCCGTAATGACATCGGCCCCAGCCAGGTCCATATTGCCGACCCGTTGCCAGCGAATGATGCCTTGCTGATCGATGACGTACACATTCGGAATGAACTTGCCGCCGCCATAGAGCTTATCCGTCACCTTCCCGGGATCGAGCAGGTAGGGATAGGTCACCTTCACCGGAAACGCCGACAAGAATTCCCCGACATCTTTCTTGGAATTGCCGGACGAATTAACCCCGATGACCGCGACCTCTTTGCCTTTGGTCATCTCGGACACTTTTTGAAGGGTCGAGCCCTGCATCATGCAAGGATCGCAAATATGGAAGAGCCCAAGCACCACGACTTTCCCTTTATAGGCATCCAGCGACACCGTTTCACCGGTGATCGCCGTGAGCGTGAACGACGGGGCCTTTTCACCGGTCTTGAACAATCCGGCCGCCAATACCAGCTGCGCGGCCAACGCCGGAGCCAGCAAAGCACCGAGTATGAATAGCACTCGCTTCATCAAAGCCTCCTTCCTTCTTCGCCGTGCCGCGCCTTGCGCATGAGTGCCGGGCAGATCGTCCGCACTCCGCACGCAGCACTTCCGCGGTCATCCTAGCATGCGAATTTTTTCAGGGGCAACAGGGCCGGGAAGAGGATTCAGGAGGAGGAAGCGCTATCGCTCTGATTGAGCATCTCTTGAAGCTGGGCTTTGGCATTGCCCTCGAACCGCACGAACTCGACACCGAACCGAAAGTCTTGCTTCCAGCGGACCGCGGCAACGGCGATGTCGATCGGGTTCCGTGCGCCGGTGAGACGGATATGAATCCGGAGGGATTGGCCGACCGTGACATTCAGCGGGCCATTGATCTCGCCGCCGGTGATGGTCAGATTGCTGAGGATGCCGTCCCCGCTCCCCTGCTCTCCGCTCACGGTCACAGGATAATCGACGCCGATTCGATCCCGGCCTCTTGGCTGCATGCGACTGGCCCTCCCTTGAGGCCGACAATATTCCGTCACTGACCCCGTGCTCAGTGCGACGGTTCAAAGAGCCCGAGCTGCAATTCTTCCGCGCGCGTGAAGGCGATCGGATACTTTTCCGTGAAGCAGGCGTTGCAATACTGGCCCGGCACGCCGGGCGCCGATTTGAGCATGCCGTCCAGGCTGAGATAGGCCAAGGAATCCGCCGTGATGTATTTGCGGATTTCTTCGATCGAATGATTGGAGGCGATCAGTTCTTTCTTCGTCGGCGTGTCGATCCCGTAAAAACAGGGGGACACGATGGGCGGCGAACTGATGCGCATATGCACTTCTTTCGCGCCCGCGTTCCGCAACATCTTCACGATCTTCCGGCTGGTCGTGCCGCGCACCAGCGAATCGTCCACCACGACGACGCGCTTGCCCTCCAGCACTTCCGGCACCGCGTTCAACTTCACCTTCACCCCGAAATGGCGGATCGACTGCTCCGGCTCGATGAACGTCCGCCCGACATAGTGATTGCGAATCAGCCCGGTCTCAAACGGCACGCCTCCGCCTTCGCTGTACCCGAGTGCCGCCGGCACACCGGAGTCAGGAACCGGAATCACGATATCGGCCGGCACCCACGATTCCTGCGCCAGCTGGCGACCCAGCGCCTTGCGCGTGGCATAGACGGCGTTGGCCCCGAAGATGCGGCTGTCGGGCCGGGCGAAGTACACATACTCGAACACGCACATGGCCGGATCGACCTTGGGAAAAGGCCGGTGGCTGTCGATGCCCTGTTCGCTGATTACAACCAACTCACCCGGCTCGATTTCCCGCACGTATTCGGCGTCGAGCAAATCGAAGGCGCAAGTCTCCGAGGCCACGACCCAGCTCCCCCGCACTCGCCCGAGACAGAGCGGCCGCAACCCGTGCGGATCACGGACGGCGATCAACCCGTTGTCGGTCATCAGCACGATGGAGAAGGCGCCGCGCACTTGGTTGAGCGCATCCATCACCCGCGCCAAAAAGGTGCTCGCGCGCGAATGGGCGATCAGGTGAATAATGACTTCGGTGTCCGAGGTGGATTGAAAGATCGCGCCGTAAGCTTCCAGTTCGTTGCGCAGAAACTGCGCATTGATCAAATTGCCGTTATGCGCGAGCGCCAGGTTCCCGAAGGCGAAGTTGACGATCAAGGGCTGCACGTTCTTCAAATCGTTGCCGCCCGAGGTGGAGTAGCGATTATGGCCGATCGCCATATGCCCGGGCAGCTTCTCCAGAACGGACTTATGATAGATATCGGCGACCAGCCCCATCCCCTTCTGGACATAGAACTGCTCCCCGTCGCCGGACACGATGCCCGAGGCCTCCTGCCCGCGATGTTGGAGCGCGTACAAACCCAAATAGGTCAGATTCGCCGACTCTTCGTGGCCATAGATGCCGAAGACGGCGCATTCGTCGTGAAACTTATCGGGCGTGATGAGCGGTAATTCTTTTGTCATGATACTCGCAATGTTCGGTACAGCTTATGCTTGATTCAGCGTCCGTTCCAGTGAAAAGCCCCAACGATCCGCGAGCGTCGCCACGGGCACCTCAATCGTTGCGGCAGACGTCTGTTCGTCTCCCACATGAATGGCCAGCGATACCCCGCCCACTGAGCCGATCACCGCAGCCGGGACGCCCAGTCCCTTGGCGCAATCCAGAATAGCCTGCCGCTGAGCCGGCTTGGCCGAGATCACAACGCGCGACTGCGTCTCCCCGAACAGCAGCGCATCCTTCCTCAGCCGTCCTTGAGGCAGGCGGACCCCGGCGCCGCGCGCCTGGCCGGGCCCCGAGACACAACATTCGGCCAGTGCCACGGCCAATCCGCCGTCCGAACAATCGTGCGCGGACTGGAGCAGACCGGAACGGATCAATTGTAACACACAGGCCTGTACCGCCTGCTCCGTGTCCAGATTCAGATAGGGGGGAGAACCCTGCTCACGGGCGTGCAGCACTTTCAAATATTCCGATCCGCCCAAATCTTCCCGCGTCGTTCCAAGCAGCAGAATGTCGTCGCCATCCTCCCGGAACCATTGCGTCATCGTCTTCTCGGCCGACTCGATCAGCCCCACCATGCCCAGCATCGGCGTCGGATAGATCGAGAGCCCGTTCGTCTCGTTGTAAAAACTCACGTTGCCGCTCACGATGGGAATCTTGAAATGCTCGCAGGCGTCCTTCATCCCTTCGATCGCCAGCACAAACTGCCACATGATGTCCGGCCGTTCGGGATTGCCGAAATTGAGGCAATCCGTGAGACCGATCGGCTCCGCGCCGGAACAGGCCAGATTCCTCGCCGCCTCCGCCACCGCGAGCCGCGCCCCTTCGTAGGGGTGCAACAGGCAATAGCGGCTGTTGCAATCCACCGTCATCGCCACGGCTTTATTCGTGCCCTTGATGCGCACCACCGCCGCGTCCGATCCCGGGCGCACCATCGTATTGGTCCGCACCATGTGATCGTATTGCTCATAGACCCAGCGCTTGCTGGCAATGGTCGGCGATTCCAGCAACGCCAGCAAGGCCGCGTTGGCATCCTTCACGTCCGGGATCACGTCGTAATTGAGATTGGTGAGCATGTCCTGATAGGCCGGCGGTGAATAGGGCCGCTCGTAGCGCGGGCCGTCATCCGCCAGCGACTTGGCCGGAATGTCCGCCACCACCTGGCCCTGGTCCAGTACGCGCAGCATGCCGGTCCCCGTCACCTTCCCGACCACCGCCACGTCCAAATCCCACTTTTTGCAGATCCGGATACAGTCCTCTTCCTTGCCGGCCTTCGCCACCATCAACATGCGCTCTTGCGACTCCGAGAGCATCAACTCATAGGGCGTCATGCCTGGCTCGCGGCGCGGCACATGGGTCAGATCCAGGTCGATGCCGTTCCCCGCGCGCGAGGCCATCTCGCAAGACGAACTGGTCAGCCCGGCCGCGCCCATGTCTTGAATCCCGACGAGCAGATCGTTCGCCATCAGTTCAAGACAGGCTTCCAGCAACAGTTTCTCCTGGAACGGATCTCCCACCTGCACCGTCGGCCGCTTCTGCTCGGACGTATCGTCAAACGAATCGGACGCCATCGTCGCGCCATGAATCCCGTCGCGGCCTGTCTTCGAGCCGAAATAGATCACCGGATTGCCGACGCCCGCGGCCGTGCCGAGGAAAATCTTGTCCTTCTGCGCAATGCCGAGGCAGAACACGTTCACCAGAGGATTGAGCGAATAGATATCGTTGAAGACGATCTCGCCGCCCACCGTCGGCACGCCCATGCAGTTGCCATAACCGGCGATGCCTGCCACGACCCCCTTCACAATATGGCGGTTCTTCGCCGTATCGAGTCCACCGAACCGCAGCGAATCGAGCAGCGCGATCGGCCGCGCCCCCATCGTAAACACATCGCGCAGGATTCCGCCCACACCCGTCGCGGCCCCCTGATAGGGCTCGATAAACGAGGGGTGGTTGTGCGACTCCATCTTGAACACCACACAGAGCCCGTCACCGATATCCACCACGCCGGCATTTTCACCGGGGCCTTGAATAACGCGCGGCCCGGTCATGGGCAGCTTCTTCAAATGCACGCGCGACGACTTATAGGAGCAATGCTCCGACCACATGACGGAAAACATGCCGAGTTCCGTCAAATTCGGCTCACGTCCTAAAATCTCGACGATCTTCTTGTACTCGTCGTCAGTGAGATTGTGCTGGGCGATCAACTCTTTCGTGATAACTAGCGACATCGAGAGATTCCTCTATTGGCAATTACAGGCTTAGGCTTTGACCTTCATCGCCTTGAGCAATGATTGGAAGATCAGCTTCCCGTCCTGATTCCCCAAAATATCTTCCGCGCACCGCTCCGGATGCGGCATCATCCCCAGCACATTGCCCTCCGGATTGATGATCCCGGCGATGTTGTCGAGCGAGCCGTTCGGATTCGCCTCCGGCGTGACCTTGCCATCCGGCGTGCAATACCGGAACACGATTTGCGCGTTCGCCTGCATAGCCGCCAGCGTGACCGGGTCGGTGTAGTAATTGCCGTCGGCATGGGCGACGGGAATCTTCAAGACCTGGCCAGGCTGACAGGCCTCCGTAAAGGCCGTGGCGGCATTCTCGACCCTCACATACACATCCTTGCAGATAAAATGGAGCGACTTATTCCGCAGCATCGCGCCGGGAAGCAGCCCCGCTTCGAGGAGGATCTGAAACCCGTTGCAGATGCCGATGACGGCGCCGCCGTCCTTGGCAAACGCCTTCACCGCTCCCATGACCGGCGAAAATCTCGCGATCGCGCCGGTACGAAGATAGTCGCCATAGGAAAACCCGCCGGGGAGGATCACAAGATCGATCCCCTTGAGCGAGGTCTCCTTGTGCCAAATCATTTGCACCGATTGCCCCAACACATGCTGAAACACGTGCTGGCAATCGTGATCGCAATTACTGCCTGGGAAAACGAGCACTCCAACATTCATAGTCCGCGGCCTTTTCGTCTCACCTTTTACGCCGTGAGTTCATACCGATATTCTTCAACAATCGTGTTTGCCAACAGCTTCTCGCACATTTGCTTCACTTGCGCGTCGGCCTTGGCCTTGTCCGTTTCCTTCAACTCCACTTCCATATACTTGCCCACCCGCACATTCGCCGTATTCTTGAACCCCAGCGAATCCAGCGCATGCTCAATGGCCTTCCCCTGCGGATCCAAAATGCCCTGCTTCAACGTCACATGAATCTTCGCTTTCATACCGTTCCCCTCTTCTTCTCGTCCTCTTTCCCAAAGGAGCGGTGGCGGGTGCTGCCTATTGCGCGCATTGACCGAGCACCTTCCATGAGTCCCCTTACAATTGATCCTGCGTGCGCGGGCAGCGAGCACAGGCAGTACCCGTCACCGCTCCACTCTCCCCTATGCTCCCGTATCCGGCGGCTTCGACAATTCCGTCATGTGCTTCCGAGCCCAGGTAATGCCCGCGATCAGCCCCACGCCCAACAGGGTCAAGGCAATGAAGCCCACCTTATGCAGCAGAGACTCCGTCAGCACCGCAAAGGCCGCCACGCACGTCGTCCCGATCCCCAAGGATATAATGGGGCCGTTATCGCGCACAAACATCACGAAGCGTCTCACAGCTCTTTTCCCCTTTTCTCTCCCCTTACCCTTCGCAGGTGAGACGGGGTTGCTGCGCTTTCCTGCGCGCATGCACCGAGCATCGCCCGCAATCTCATTTCCAATTGAATCCCGGATGCGCGGGGCGCGAGCAAGAAGCGCAGCAACCCCGTCTCACCCGCATACCCTCTTCAACACTTCCTGATACGCTTCTTCGATTTTGCCCATATCTTTGCGGAACCGGTCCTTGTCCATCGACTCGCCGGTAGACACATCCCAAAGTCGGCAGGTGTCCGGGGAAATTTCGTCGGCCAATACCAGCTTGTTATGGAAAACGCCGAACTCTAACTTGAAATCCACCAACTGCATCTGCCGGTCGGCAAAGAACGGCTTCAAGACGGCATTCACCTTGTGCCCCAGCTCCCGGAGATCCTTGAGCAGCGCCGGCGTGGCGATATTCATCACACGCAGATGGTCGTCATTCACGAGCGGATCGCCGAGCGCGTCATTCTTGTAATAGAACTCCACAATGGCCGGCTCGATGGCATCGCCCTCTTTGAGCCCCAACCGCTTCGCCAGGCTGCCGGCGACAATGTTCCGCACCACCACCTCGACCGGCACGATGGTGACTTTCTTCGTGAGCATTTCCCGGTCGCTCAAACGCTTCACAAAATGCGTCCGGATGCCTTCGTCTTCGAGCAGGAGGAAGAGCCGTTCGGAGATCTTATTGTTGATGATCCCCTTCTCGACGATGGTGCCGCGCTTCTGCGCATTGAAGGCCGTCGCATCGTCCTTGAAATACTGCACCACCTCGTCCGCCCGTTCGGCGGTAAAAATCTTCTTGGCCTTGCCTTCGTAGAGCAATGTTCCGGTTGTCATATGTCTCTCCCGCGATTCAGGCGCTATTGCGCCAGCACTTCGATCAACTGATCCAGCGACCGCACTGTGCCCACCAGCGTCGGGTTCCCCACCCGCCGGTTGTGCTTGGCTTCTTTGACTTTATTCAAGGCCAAGACCAGCGCATGAAAATCGTCCAGCTTGGCCGTCTCAAAATAGGTGATGAAATCGAAGTCGTCGAGACCGGTCGCATGGTAGAGCTTGCGCTTGACCGTCTTGTGGTACGGCAAGGCCGCTTCGGTATGCTCCAGCATCATCGCGGCGCGCTTCTCTTGCGGCAGCGACCACCACTCGCCATCCTTGCGGATCGGAATCACGATGGCATAGGGGCCGGACTCGCTGGGCGCCTTGAGATCCGACTTCAGCTGCTCGGAAAAACCCGGCACATAATTCGCCTTCTTCGTCAGCCCGTTGAACACCACCACACTCGTCACATACTTGCCGAAGACGCTGTTCTGGAGATCCACCAGGAACTGTTGGGTATCTTTCAATTCCGCCGCATGCACGCGCAGCAAAAAGTCGGCGTGGTCGGACAAGCCCCGCAGCAGGTAGGTATCGATGGCCAGCTTCTCGCGATGCTGCTCGACCACCCCTCGAAACGAGGTCAAATGCGCGATCCGCGTCGCCTGATCCAGCTTCCCCCACTCGGCATCGAACCGGAACGCGGCAAAGGTGCCATAGACGCCCGGCTCGCTCAACAGCTTGTCGCGATCGGCGGCAGGAGCCGGCAGCGCCGTCACGCAGCCGAGCGCGACAAGGACACAGGCCATCATGAGCCCACGCCAGATATGCATCATCGTCCTCCTCGTTTCCTGCCACGCGCGGCGTTGGCCGCGCGGCCGGAAAATACCCGGCGGTAAATCTGGTCCAGATGCCGCAGATAATAGGTCGGATCGAAGCAGGCGGCGATCTCGCTCTTCTTGAGATGCTGCGAGATGAAGGGATCCTGGCTCACCAAATCTTGCAGCCCACCGGCGCCCTTCCAGGAGGCCATCGCATTCCGCTGCACGGCTTCATAGGACTCTTTGCGCTGCGCGCCTTTTTCGACCAGCGTCAGCAAGAGCCGCTGCGAATAGACCAGACCGCCGGTCAAATCGAGGTTGCGCTGCATGTTCTTGGGATAGACGATCAGATCCTTCATCAGATCGGTCGCCTTCGCCAGCATATAGTCGACGAGAATCGTGCTGTCCGGCATGATGACCCGCTCGACGGAGGAATGGCTGATGTCCCGCTCGTGCCAGAGGGCGACGTTTTCCATCGCCGCCAGGCTGTTCGCCCGGACGATGCGCGCGAGGCCGCAGAGGTTCTCCGACACGATCGGATTCCGCTTGTGCGGCATGGCCGACGAGCCCTTTTGCCCCGCAGAGAAAAACTCCTCCGCCTCCAGCACTTCGGTCCGCTGGAGATGCCGAACCTCGACCGCGATTTTTTCGATGCTCGCCGCCAGCAGCGCCAGTGCCGTGGCATAGGCCGCATGCCGGTCCCGCTGGACGACTTGATTGGACACCGGATCTGGCGTTAGCCCCATCTGCCGACAGACATACTCTTCGACTTCCGGCCCCTGATGCGCAAACGTGCCCATCGCGCCGGACAGCTTGCCGACGGCGATTTCCTGCCGCACCGCCGTGAGCCGGTTCCGATGCCGGCAGAACTCTTCGTACCAGATCGCCAGCTTGAACCCGAACGAGATCGGCTCCCCGTGAATGCCATGCGAGCGGCCCACCATCACCGTCATCTTGTGGCGCAGCGCCTGCTTCTTCAGCACCGCGAGCAACCCATCGAGCCCTTCGAGGATCAGATCGAGCGCCTCCGTCATCTGCACCGCCAGCGACGTATCGACGATGTCCGACGATGTCAGCCCCATGTGCAGAAAGCGGTGCTCCGGCCCCACCGTGTCCATCAAGGATTCAAGGAAGGCGATGATGTCGTGCTTCGTGACCTTCTCGATCTCGGCAATCCGCTCCACGTTAATCCTGGCTTTCTTGCGGATCTTCGCGGCGGTGCCGCGCGGCGCCTGTCCGGCCTTCTCGAACGCGGCGCACGCCTGTAATTCCACTTCCAACCAGATTTCGTACTTATGCTTCAGGTCCCAAATGGCCTTCATCTGGGGACGGGTATATCGCTCAATCACGTTCGACTCTCCTAGTCGGCTGCTGAAATGCCCTACAGCTTCGTTCTCGGTTGCGTGTGTCCCTCAACGTACTTTTTCTGTACGCCTCGGGCCCTACACTCCCTTCGGCCTTGCTGAAGGCCATTTTGAGCAGCCTCACAAAAATCTCAGGTTCGCTTCCACACCGGCTTGTCCGGCGTCTTGCGCTTCAGCTCCAGCTTCGGTTCGGTCGCCAGCACCTTGTCCAGAATGCCGTTCACAAACTTCGAGGCCTCATCGTCGCCGAAACTCTTGGCCAGCTCGACGGATTCATCCAGCGTCACCTTCGCCGGCACGTCATCCATCCAAAACAGCTCGTAGAGCCCCGCACGGAGAATGTTGCGGTCCACGATCGGCATGCGGCTCACTTTCCAGTTCGTCGCGTAGTGCCCCATCAGCGCATCAAGGTCCCGCTTTTTCTCCAGCACCCCTGCGACCAGCCGCTCGGCAAAGGCTTTCGTCTCTTCATCCGATTCCAGCGGCTTCCAGAACTCATCGAGCCAGAGCCCCTTCTTTCCATGGATGTCGTACTGAAACAAGATCTGCAACGCGCGCTCGCGTGCTTCATGGCGCGATCCCATCGCTAGCGACCACGCTTTCGCACGATCCGCTTGGCGCGCGGCTTCGGCTTCACCGGGACCGGATCGGGCGCCAGTGTCTTGAGCTGCTTCACCACCGTCGCCATCTCAATGGCCGACTTCGCCGCCTCGCCGCCCCGATTGAATTTGGCCGGATCGGCTCGCTCGATGGCTTGCGCCACCGTGTCCGTCGTGAGCACCCCGAAAATCATGGGAATGTCGGTATCGAGCATGGCCTGACCGATGCCCCGGCTGGCTTCCGCGCTGATGTAGTCGAAATGCGGCGTATCCCCGCGAATGACGGCGCCCAGACAAATCACCGCGTCGAACCGCCCGGACTTGGCGAGCAGCCGCGCGACCATCGGAATCTCGAAGGCCCCCGGCACCCGCACCACATCGATCGCCTCGGCCTTCGCTCCGTGCGCGGAGAGCCCTTCGATGCAAGACGACAGCAGCTTGCTCGTGACAAATTTATTGAACTTTGCGACGACGATCCCGAACCGCAACCCCGTCGCATCCTGAGAACCCTTGCGAAGCTTCATGCACCACCATTCTGCGGGGACAGCCTCCGTATGGCCCCCCGCACCAAACCCATCAGTGCCGCATACCCCCATCGCCCTGCGACACCCGCCAGAACACTCAAAGCGAGCAGCATCAGAGAAGCGACAGACCAACTGCCACTACTCCCTCCATCCGACGGCATGGCTCCGATCAAAAGAAGCCCGGCAATTCCAGCGGCAAATATCGCATCGTAATAAGGAAGCGACCGAGTCTTGTGCTTCCACATCAGGAGAACGCAAACCGTGCTGACAAGCAAAGAGAACAGGACCGCCCCTTGAAGAATCAGGGAAAAATCTGCGCCTGACAAAAACACATCCAGTACGATGACGAAGGCAGTGAAATACACCAGCACTCCGATTAACCACCGCGCAATCAGCGACTCGCGTCCCACCCCTGAAATCCTCTCTACACTTTCTTGAGCAAATGCCCCATCTTATTTTTCTTCGTGCGCAAGTACCGCACGTTCGCCGCGCGGGGCGCAATCTCGATCGACACCCGCTCGACGACTTTCAACCCGTAACCTTCGATGCCGACGATCTTGCGCGGATTGTTGGTGATGAGCTTGATCTCGTGCAATCCCAGATTCACCAGGATCTGCGCCCCGACCCCGTAATCCCGCAAGTCGGCCTTGAACCCCAGCTTGAGATTGGCCTCCACCGTGTCGCTGCCTTCGTCCTGAAATCCATACGCCTTCAGCTTATTGAGCAGGCCGATGCCGCGCCCTTCTTGATTCAGATAGAGCAGCACGCCGCGGCCTTCGGCCTCGATGATCTTCATGGCGCGATGCAGCTGATCCCGGCAATCGCACCGAAGCGAGCCGAGCGCGTCCGCCGTCAGGCAGCCCGAGTGGACCCGCACCAGCGTGGGCTCTCCGGTATCCACCTTGCCTTTGACAAGCGCGATGTGCGTCGCGCCATCGACTTCATTCTCAAACGCCACGGCTTCGAAATCGCCAAAAATCGTGGGCATGCGCGCGGTAGCGGCGCGCTTCACAAACGTCTCCCGCTGCATGCGATATTCGATGAGCGCCTTGATCGTCACCATCTTCAGCTTATGCAGCTTGGCGAACTTGGCCAGCTCCGGCACGCGCGCCATCGTCCCGTCTTCGTTCATGATCTCGCAGATGACACCGGCCGGTTGCAGCCCCGCCAGCCGGGCCAAATCGACGGACCCTTCCGTCTGCCCCGCACGCCTGAGCACCCCGCCTTGTTGCGCCTTGAGCGGGAAAATATGTCCCGGCCTTGCCAAGTCGCTCGGCTTTGACTTTGGATCGACCGCCACTTGAATGGTGATCGCACGATCGGCGGCCGAGATGCCCGTCGTAATCCCTTTTCGCGCATCGACCGATACGGTGAAGGCCGTGCCGAAGGTCGCCGTATTCTCAATGGCCTGCGGCGGAAGTTGCAGCTCTTCAACCCGCTCGGGGGTTAAGGCCAGGCAGATTAGCCCCCGCGCATGCTTGGCCATGAAATTGACCATTTGCGGGGTGACTTTTTCGGCGGCAATGACCAGATCGCCTTCATTCTCGCGATCTTCATCATCGACGAGAATGATGCACTTGCCCTTCCGGATGTCTTTGAGCGCGTCTTGAATGCTGTTGAATGGACTCGCCATAAATTCCAATCTGAAGGTTCAGGGATGCCCGTGTCTTGAACGGTCAATTTATCATTGAACATCGACCATTTAACATTGTTTTTTTACCCCTATTTTTGAACCGGGGAACCGGCCTCACGCCGAGCGGGTGAATCCCCCGGCTCGCAGGCTGATGAAGACGGTGCCCCAGGCGCAGACCCCCAGCCCGGCAAAGAACCACAGCCCCAAGTCGTAGCTTCCCGTCAGGCTTTTCAGCCCTCCCACGCCCAAGGGGAAGAGAAAGCCGCCAAGCCCTCCGACCGCCCCGATGATCCCGGAAGCCAGCCCGATTTGCTTCGGGAACCACTCAGCCACCATCTGAAACACGACGCCATTGCCGAATCCCATGGCTCCGATGGTGACGATCATCATCGTTATCGCCATGATTTGAGAGGGACTGGTCACCGCCACCACCGTCCCGACGATGAGCGGAAACACGATATAGAGCGTCCGCACTCCGCCCTGCCGGTCGGCAACGTAACCTCCCAATGGGCGGATGACGCTGCCAACCAAGCCGCAGAGCGCGGCGGTCGATCCTGCGGTCACGGCGTCAAATTGATAGGTCTCATGGAGCAGCGACGGCAAGAGGCTGCACAACCCGACAAAGCCGCCAAACGTGATCGCATAGAGAAAACAGAGCCAATAGGCCGACCGTTCCCGAATCAACCCGGCAGCATGATGCCACCATTCGACATCCCGGCGATGCCGGTCTCCCGGCCTTCCATCTCGCACCAGGATCATGAACAAGCCAAGCGTGGCCGCCACCACGCCCGCCATGACGCCAAACACCTGCTGCCATCCCAGCTGCTCGGCCCATCGCGGCGCGAGAAAGAATACCAGCACGGTGCCGATGTTGCCGGAAGCCGCCAGCCCCAGTACCAGGCCCTGCGAGGACGGCGGATAGGCTTGCCCGGCCAGCGGCAACGCCACCGCAAAACTCGCGCCGCCCAGCCCCAACAAGAGAGCCAGACACCAAAGACCGGCCAGGGACGGGTCGGCAAGCCAGCCCCACAATAAGACGGCCCCCTCTCCCAGCAGGATCATCACCGCCGTCTTCTTAGCGCCAAACCAATCGCAACTCCACCCGCCCCACACACGCAAGATGGCCCCGCCCAGCAATGGCAGCGCGACCAGCAGAGCCAGATCGGTCTCGGTCAGGTGCAACGCTGCCGCCAACGGCAGGCTCAAGGCGCCGATCAAGAGCCACACCATGAAACTCACGGTCAAATGCAACCAGGCTCCCACCAGCGTGGGCCAGTGGCCATTTTTCAGAATCTGCCAGATATCAGACACAAACCAGCCTCCGACATGAACTTCTCACTATAGGTGAGCCGCTTTCATGGGCGCAAGGGAACCAGCCCCGAAAACAATCTCCCCCGCCGACCTTTGTCCATTAAAGAGCTTCTGTTATAGTCAGCCTTCTATGAGTGGCAGAGCCCCAGCAGAACACGAGCCCGACGACGCCTTGGAGCCGGAAATCCTCGATCCGTCAGACGACGAGGTCATCGAGGCAGAGGCGGCACCGGTCGTTGTGGATATTCCTGCGTCAGACGGACGCCAGCCGGCCGACGAACATGCCGTCGTCCCGGTCACCACCCTGCAGCAATATCTGGCCGAAGTCCGCCGCTACCCCTATCTCTCGAAAGAAGAAGAGCTCCGGCTCTTTCACGAGTATCAGGTGCAGGGCAGCCGTGAAGCCGCCGTCAAACTCATCATGGCCAACCTGCGCGTGTCCGTGGCCATCGCCTCCGAATATCTCCATACCGGCGCCGATCACATGGACCTGATTCAGGAGGGCAACGTCGGCCTGATGCAGGCCATTAAGAAATTCGACCCCAAGAAAAACGTCCGTTTCTACGCCTATGCCGCCTGGTGGTCGCGCGCCTACATCCTCCGATACCTCTTGAATAACTTCCGCCTCGTGAAAATCGGCACCACCCAGGACCAGCGGAAGCTGTTCTATAACCTCAAGAAGGAAAAGGCGAAGCTGGCCCGGGAAGGGTTCGCCCCCGACACGAAGCTCCTGGCCGACCGGCTCAATGTCCGCGAGCGCGACGTGATCGAGATGGACCAACGGCTGGGAAATTGGGAGCTGTCGCTGGATCAACCGATCGGTGAGGAACAGGATGGCACCCTCCTGGACATCCTGCCCTCCCAGCAGTCGGGGGTGGACGACCTCATCGCTGACAATGAGCTCCGGGTTCTCTTCAGGAAAAAACTGGCCGAATTTGCCAAAACCCTCGATGAGCGGGAAGAAGACATTCTCCGCAACCGGCTCCTCTCGGAAACGCCGCTCACGCTTGACGATTTGGGTGAAAAATACGGCATTACCAAAGAACGGACCCGCCAGCTGGAGGCCCGTATCATCAAGCGGTTGCGGGAATACATCAAGAAAGAAGTGAAGGATTTTGACCGGTTAAGAACCTAAACCTCTCCTCTCCCTAATCCCCCCCAAATGGTGAGTGGAATTCTTGAAACTCAATAGGTTATGATTCTCTTGTCCAGCATGACGGGCCTGAGAAAGAATTTCTTTTCCTCCCCCTTGACTTGGACCGGCCTCGGGCTATCTCTCCACTTGTGTTGCGGGGGAGTATTCCTCTGCGAGCGCAGAAAGCGACAGTCTAGCCGACAAGTGTGAATCGCTTTTCCATCGTTTCAACGTGTACCAAAGTTTATTCATCGCACGAGGAGGGTTTGTTATGAGCACAGCAGCGCAGGACAAGAAGAACGTCGCCAAGGGCTTCCAGCCCCTGGGAGATCGGCTGTTCGTTACCTACACCGAAGAACTGGAACGGACCGCCGGCGGCATCTATGTGCCGGATTCCGCGAAGGAAAAGCCGCAGAGAGGCGTGGTGCAGGCCATCGGAAGCAAGGTCGAGAACGTCAAGGTCGGCGACCAGGTCCTGTTCGACAAGTATTCCGGCAGCAAGCTCCGGATCGAGGACACCGACTGCTTGATCCTCAAGGAAGAAGACATCCTCGGCATCTTCACCAACTAATTTGACTCACAAGACGACGACTGAACTAACGGAGGACTTACATGGCCAAGCAATTACTGTATAGCGAGGCGGCTCGCGCGTCGATTCTCAAGGGCGTTAACCAGCTGGCGGATGCCGTGAAGGCGACCCTCGGCCCCAAGGGCCGGAACGCCATTCTCGACAAGAAGTTCGGCGCCCCGACCATCACCAAGGACGGCGTGACCGTTGCCAAGGAAATCGAACTCAAGAACCCGTACGAAAACATGGGCGCCCAGCTCGTCCGCGAAGTCGCCAGCAAGACCAGCGACACCGCGGGTGACGGCACCACCACCGCCACCGTGCTGGCCCAGGCGATCTTCCGCGAGGGCGTGAAGAACATCACCGCCGGCGCCAACCCGATGGAAATTCAACGGGGCATCAACAAGGCCGTGGAAGTCGTGATCGGCGAGCTGAAGAAGCTCAGCAAGCCCTGCCAGAACAAGACCGAAATCTCCCAGGTCGGGACGATCTCAGCCAACAACGACAAGACCATCGGCGACCTCATCGCGGAAGCGATGGAGAAGGTCGGCAAGGATGGCGTGATCACGGTCGAAGAAGCCAAGTCGATGACCACCTCGCTGGACGTCGTCGAGGGCATGCAGTTCGATCGCGGCTACATCTCCCCCTACTTCGTCACCAACGCCGAGCGGATGGAATGTTCCGTCGAAGAGCCGCTCATCCTCATCAATGAAAAGAAAGTCAGCAGCATGAAGGACCTCCTCCCGGTCCTCGAGCAGGTCGCGAAGATGGGCAAGCCCCTCGTGATCATCGCCGAGGAAGTGGAAGGCGAAGCCCTTGCGACCCTCGTGGTCAACAAGCTGCGCGGCACCTTGAACGTGGCGGCCGTGAAGGCCCCTGGCTTCGGCGATCGCCGCAAGGCCATGCTGGAGGACATCGCGATCCTCACCGGCGGCCAGGTGATCTCGGAAGACATCGGCATTAAGCTCGAGAACGTGAAGCTCACGGACCTCGGCCGTGCCAAGCGCGTGACCATCGACAAGGACAACAGCACCATCGTCGAAGGCTACGGCGATCCGAAGAAGATCGAAGCCCGCGTGAAGCAGATCAAGGCCCAGATCGAAGAGACGACCTCCGACTACGATCGCGAGAAGCTCCAGGAGCGCCTCGCCAAGATCGTCGGCGGTGTGGCCGTCATCAACGTCGGCGCCGCGACCGAGACCGAAATGAAGGAAAAGAAAGCCCGCGTCGAAGACGCCCTCCACGCCACCAAGGCGGCCGTGGAAGAAGGCATCGTCCCCGGCGGCGGAACCGCGTATCTCCGCTGCATCGATGCGCTGGGTTCGCTCAAGCTGGTGGCCGAGCAGCAGGTGGGTGTGAACATCATCCGCCGCGCGCTCGAAGAGCCGATCCGCCAGATCGCGGCGAACGCCGGGATGGAAGGGTCTGTCATTGTCGAGAAAGTGCGCAATGACAAGAACGCCAGCTCAGGCTACAACGCGGCAACGGAAGAATATGTGGACATGATCAAGGCCGGCATCATCGATCCGACCAAGGTGTCGCGCTGTGCCCTGCAGAACGCGGCCTCCGTGGCGGGCTTGATGCTCACCACCGAAGTCATGATCACCGACATCCCCGAAGAGAAGAAGGAAGCCGCCGGCGGCCACGCAGGCCACAGCCACGGCATGGAAGGGATGTACTAAGAGAAGCGCTAGGAAGCCATCGGCTTTCAGCCACGAAGGCCCCGGCGGGATCACCCCCGGGGCCTTCGTGTTTCATAACCCCCTCTGCCCGACCATCAGAGCGTACCAACAACAGCTCACAGAGAAGCGCGACTTGAAGGCAGGCGAACTAATCCGTTGTTAATATTCCTCACCCTAGATGTATTCCTTATAGCTTTGGAGCCCCTCCTGAGCTTATCGCTTTTTGGTTCTTATCTTTTTCGTATTTCTCTGCGAGATCCGTGAATGCAATCTCGCTATCGTATAACCTATTCAAATCCACAACAAACGTTGCAATTTCTGTAACAGGACTAACCTCTTTGCTTTGCTTACTAGTAAAGCGAACGTAGGCAGCAGCTTGCACCCCACATCCCTTCAGTGAGAGATCAAGGCTAATATAGTTCCTAACTGGCTTAATGCACTGACCCCATGTTCCATACGCTTGACAAATAACTGCTTGCGCAGACTCACCTCTGACTAAATCTTTGAGCCTATAGCTCGGGTCTATTAGCTGAAGAGGTATACATGAACTGTTTGTTTGGGAATTTATCCCCCAATAATAATAATTTGCGCCACCCTTTTCTTCCCTTTTATCCCATTGCCCATACTTTTCAATCAAACCTGTCTCTGTCGCTAACAGACCTGGTGTCTTATCATTTGGATAAGACTGGTACTTCGCAACTGCCAAGACTTCTTGCTTAACCGGAGGATTAGAGAAGTCAACAATCACAACCTCATCCGCCTTTTTATCAAATGTATTGTTTTTCTTCATCATCGCAACTGGCAGAGAAGCATATTGACCAATCCACTGTTTTCCATACGAATCAAAATTTATTGGGAAATTACTGCTTGACGGAAACTTGGCACTTAATAAATCTTTCACCTCGGTAACACCCATTCCAATTGTTATACCTATAACGTCCTTGGATTTAATCGTAGGGTTGCCCAACGATACCCTCGAATCACTCTTCCCCTCATCAGGTGTTGGAGTGCCGCTCACTTGTGAAGGCAAAAGTATATTTCCTTGTTGAGATGAGAGCTTCGATTGAGCCAGTGGAATACCAATAACACGAAAGCCTCGACTCCCCGCCGTGCCAACAGGATTCCCTTGGGCGTCAGCTTGGCGGAGATAGATCTCTCCTTCGAGAGTAAATACAGATCCTGGCCTTACCCCAGCATCATTACTGGCAAATTTAATTGACACTTGTCCTTCAGAAGTTGGGTCAAGCAGTAATGGATAATATTGAGTTCCGAGAGGTAATCCGCTCGAACTGCTTATCCTCCAGCTTCCACCAGAATTATCTGTAAGCGACGCTTTCGTCAGCCACATTGCATAACGGCCACGCGTCCGGCTTACTAGGCTAATTCCGGCTGTAGCCCCTCCGTCACGAAGCACCTGCAGATCCGTCACATACAAGCAATATTCCGGCGCACCACTCACCGGCCCCTTCCCTTCCCCGCACATGCTCTGCGCCATTCCTTTTCCCAAATTCTGCATCACCTGCCCGAACTGCCCCTCCGCACAAGACACCACGGACATAGCCGCCAGCACAATGGCGCAGGATGACCACACGCGATGAATCCTCATGATCCCTCCGTTCAAGAATGAACTGCTTTCAAATCACACACCAACGGATCTCCGAAAACCTGGCATCACATCAACAACCTGATAAAACATGAGGGCGCTACATCCTTACTTTGCCCTCACAAACCATTACCGCCCCAGCGGCCCCATCATCATGACCCAGCCATCATCGCTTTTCACAAAACGCCCCTTCATGGGGGATTTCTGAGGGCCTGCGCCGCCTTCACCGAGCCTGGACATTTCCACGTCACAGTTGTATCCGGGGTTGCCTTCAGCCTTAGCGCAGGCGAGCTTCTTCACGCTGATCTTGCCAAGTTCATCATCGAGATCAAGATTACGGTTGGCAGTGCTCCCCTTCGTCAAAGACTTCATCAGAGGATCGCTCTCAAGTTGCTTCATTAAGGCCTGCGTTTTTTCTAACTCAGCCTTGGCAATCACTTTCACAGCCTTCTCAAGATCCGCCTCACTGGGCTCCCCTGAACACCCGATCAGTACACCCGCCAGGCTGACGGCACAGACACCCGCGATGACCATTACGCAACTCAGGCTCCGCCTCGCTTCCTTCATAAGAACCTCCCTGTTCAGAATTATCGCCCTGCTCTCGCCATAGCGCTGATGCGAAATTCACTCGTAATTGCTTCGCGCAGACCGATAGCGGCATCAGCGCGTGGTTCCACGCACAATGCTCAATCGCGCCTAACCGAACGGGAAGCGGGAACGAGAATTCCCACGGAAGAAAGAATGAGCCAGACTGCGGATGACAGAGAGGGAGAAAGGTCCACGGCTCAACGACCACCATCAGCACCCTCCCCACAGGAATCATTCGCTCGACCTGCAGAACACCACAGGGGCAAAACGGACGCATTCTAATGCAGGCATAACAACAATCGCAACCAGGCCATTCAGATCTATCCCTGCTGGCGAGGCGGCGGGAACCCCGCATGCCTCGCCAGATACCTCCCACTGTTAGAACAATGAACAGGTCACTGTACCGTCGGCACCGGATAAGACAACGTGCCATTTAAAGTAACGGCAGCGGCTCCCGTCAGACTGCTGAGCACAGAGTTATTGAACGTGACTGTGCGTGCCGCCATATCGACGGTGATATTGCAGGAGGTCGTTGAATTGGCGCAGTACCAATAGGTTCCTGTGGCACCGACCAAATCTTCATACACCCAATAGGCCACGGTAGTGGCATTCAGATTGCCAGTCGCCGAGTCAAATCCGACTACGACAGCCTCCCAATGTGCAGTGTTCAAATTGTAGCCTTCTTCCCAGGCGACCGCAGTGACACCAACAGGAGGATTTATTGCGACCGTATACGTAATTGCCGACGTATATGTTGGATCGGCAACGAATGTTCCACCGACACTGGCGGGGGCATTGCTCACGCTCAACTGCCCTCCTCCACCGCCCCCTGAAACCGAGTTGATGGTAAGGCTGAACTGCTTTTGATCAGACTGTTGCGGATTCCCGCTATCCGCCACTTGGACCGTGAATGTTGCGTTTTCCTGTACCGTAGGCGTGCCGCTAATCGCCCCAGTGGACGGATTGAGCGTCAACCCTGTGGGCAACGACCCGGCACTCACGCTCCACGTTCTGGTACCGGTCCCCCCCGCGGCAGCCAGCGAAAAATTGTATGTAGACCCAACGACCCCAGCCGGCAGCGGCGAAGTGGTCGTGATGCTGATCGGCACCACACCAGCCGGACTGATCGTCAGGCTCAGTTGCTTGGTCGCGACCCCGCCGACCGAATCCATGACCTTCACCGTGATCGTCGTCGTGCCCGCCGTTGTTGGGGTCCCTGTAATGACACCGGATGCAGTCAGCGTCAACCCAGCCGGCAAGGGATTCGACCCGACATTCAAACTCCAGGCATAGCCCGGCACGCCGCCGGTTGCGGCTAATGTCTGATTGTAGCCTGCATTCACATTGCCCCCCGCCAACATGGAGGTGGTAATGGTCAAGACCCCCGGATTGACCACAATGCAATTGGGCAAGGTTCGCACAAAATCCGTGGGGTCATTCGGCGACGAGGTCACCGTGACGGCATTACTAATCGTTTCATAGCTATATGAATTCCAGTCCCACCGTAACACACTGATAGTCGCCGAACTTCCCTTCCGTACTCCGACCCGGAAGGCGCCATCAGAATTTGTCCAAGCATAAGCTACTCCGGTGTAGTCAATGCCTGTGCTTCTCACCTCAGCCATCACCACCGGCTGACCATTGGCATCTCTCACGCAGCCCTCGACCCAAGTTCTCAGCAACCGATCGTCGGCATTCCAGGCGCTAAAATGCGAGACGCTCCCTTCGTAATACTGGTTAGGGGCTGATCCTTGTAGTGTCGCCGAGCCTTCTTCCTTCCACAGCCCGGTCGTCTCATCGAAATACCACAGCGGAATGGTCGATGGAGGATTGGGATTCTGCGTCCCCAGCGAAATCCGGATCGTCGCGGTCTTGCCCGCCGCAAGGTTGTACCGCGTTCCCGCATTGTCACGAATATCGACCACGATCGCGCCAAAGCTCTCGATGGCCGTGGTCCCGCCAGCCGTGACACCCGTATAATCCCCCGGCATTAAATTGGGATCGACTGCCGGGTTGATCGGAGTCACTGAGACAGTGACCGTTCCGGCCGCCGCGCCGCCAATTTTGGGAACCAGCCCATTGGCGGGCAGATCCACCTGCGCCGTCGAGTTGGGCACCGTCACGGTGCCCCCGGTCCCCACACTGACGGCTGTACTGACACCCGTCGTAAGAAGCTTGACTCCGAGCGTCGTCGTCTCACCGACCACCACACGGGCCACCGGGAAGGCCTCTGCATACCCATTCGCCTCCACATGCACCACACTCCGGTCTCCAACCGGCGCAGCCACCGTAAAACTTCCATCCGATGCCGAGGTCGTCGAACCGGCTGTGGTGCTCACCGTCGCGCCAGCCACAGCCCCATTGTTCGATGCCGATACCACCTGCCCCGTCACCATCCCGGTCTGAGCCGCTGGCAATGATACCGTCCCCCCTCCGCCACCAGCCCCACAGCCCCCCAACCACAAAAGAGACTGAATCAGCACCCCCACCACCAACCGTTGCCTCCAATTTGACCTGATCCACCTCATCATCCCCTCCTTGGTCTCGTTGATCCCGTTGTCCGAAGCCCCTTCATTCCACCTCGGAATGCGCTCTCTGCAAACGGGTCTAGCGCAACAGCCATGCCGACTAGCGAAGGAAGGACAAACTCGACGAGCATGGACACATAAACATTTGAATTTACTGATAACTCGTTCAATTAACGAAGTGCGCATACTCACGATTAGAACTGGCTCGCAGCCGTGGAGATCAAGAGATCCCCGCAGGCTGCGGGAAGCCTTCCAGCAGCCTGATGGGACAAACGAAAGGGAGGCGATGGGTTAATGGATTGGAAATGGAAAGTGTCAGTATCGTAGCTGCAGAAGGAAGGAGGCCGCTATACAACGCCCACAGTTCCCCGGAGACTCACTCCGGTGTTTACTAATAACGCCACGAGAAATCCTGGATCGTGCTTGGGTTAGTGGCCGTGAATACCTGTCCCTATCTGACCTTGATCGCGGATCGATGGAAGAACAACAACGGGAATGCACACTCGCTAGGCAGTCCTGTACTTAACCCGCACCAGCTCAGCCAGCGCCTCGTGATAGCGCTCCGGCAGATTCTTGAACCGCTTGCGGCAGCCGGCGAGGGCAGCCTCTTGAGAGGGGAAGGTCGCTACGACCTTGTGCAGGTGTTCGACATATTCCTTGAGCTTCACTTCCATCAGCCTGGTCAACCCCGGATCGCCGGCGAGGCGTGAGGCCGCTGCCCGTTCATCGCCCTTCTGCTGCACCAATGCCTGGAAGCACATGCCCTTTAATCGCTGCATGACCGTGCTGCGGTCCCAGCCCAGCGTGGCCGCCGTGGCTTGAAGATCGAAGCTATGCTCTCGAAGAAGCCGCAACAGAACCGTATCGCTTTTCTTCGGATCGTTGTCCCCTTCGGACAAGGCAACGGCTGGCCCGGCTGGAGCCAGCCCGCCGGCCTCCCCTGCTGCCGGACCAGTCAGGCGAAGATCCTCTTCCATAATCGTAGCGCCGTCCGCGAGGATCACCGCGTTTTCCAAACACCGTTTCAGCTCCCGTACGTTCCCCTTCCAGGGCCACGCTTTCAGGCGATCGAGCGCCCCCTGGGAAAGCATAATCTTTGAACGGCCTTCCTGCGCGGCCGTCCGATCGATAAAACTCTTCGCCAGTTCAGGCAGATCGGCCTGCCGTTCCCGCAACGGCGGCAACCGCAGTTCAATGCCGTGCACACGATAATAGAGATCTTCGCGAAACCACCCCTCGGCAATGCCTTGCAATAAATTCTTATTGGTCGCGGAGACGACGCGCACGTCGATCTTCATGGGGTTCCGGTCGCCCACGCGTGTGACCACGCCCTCCTGCAACACACGCAACAACTTGGCTTGTTGGACCATTGGGAGATCCCCGATTTCGTCGAGAAAGATCGTGCCCTTGTTGGCCTGGAGAAAATAGCCATCGTGGTCGCTCACCGATCCGGTGAAGGAGCCTCGCTTATGCCCGAACAGCTGGCTCTCAAACAGATCTGCTGGAACAGCGGCCATATTCACCGGCACAAATGGTCCGGTTGACCGGTCGCTCAACCGGTGGGCTGCCTGCGCGAAAAGTTCTTTGCCTGTCCCTGGTTCTCCAAGAATCAGAATCGGCGTCAGACTGCGCGCGGCTTTCCGGAGATCTTTCCAACAGCGCAATAACCCCGGATCACGCGTGAGAATCCCCTGGCGCGCACATTCCATCTGTAATTCGCGCTCATCGAGGCTGGAAAGCTTTCCAGGACTCACCTCAGCCGCCCGCGCCTCATCCAATCGTGCCTGCAAGCTGGTCACCGCCTGGCGGGCTTCCGCCGCTTCCTCCTGGGCCTGGCGTAAATTCCGCTGCAGGGATTCCATCATGTCGCGCAACTGCGCCGTCTGCGCCTGCCCTTCCGTCGCCTCTGTCCTGGCGCTCTCAAGATCGTCTTCCAGCTGTTCGACACGCGTCTCGTGCTGGACTAGCAATTGCTGCCGTCCCGCCAACTCTCGATGCAACGCCAACAGGCCCGATTCCAATTCATGAATCCGCCCGGTGTTCAGCCGATGGGACCACACAAGCCCGCCGCCAGTCGCGAGCACCAGCCCGGCGATCGGCAGCACGATCGGCAGCACAAGTCCACATAGCAAGAAACTGACGTGGGCCAGGGCGAGATAGGCGAGTCCGAGGCCAGCCGCCACGGCGATACCGTTCCACAGCGTGCAGGCTAGCATCGACCAGGATCCAGCCGTTCCTAGTACCGCGACGAGCATCCAGATTCCCCAATCCGGCAGCGGCCGCAGAGCGCTTCCCGTGAGCACCGTGCTGAAGATATTCGCCAGGATAAACCCGCCGGGCGCCGTGAGCTCGAGCGGGGTCTGCCGCTTATCCGACCCCAACGCCGCATGCACGATCAGCACCGCCTTGCCCGCCACCTGCTCACGCAGTTCCGCCTCGCGTCCTTCGTTGATGGCATCCCACACATCGGCAAAGGAGAGATAGGGGAACGGACCATCCGTCCAGCGGCCGGCATAGTCGATCAAGACATTCCCCTGCCGATCGACCGGAATCGAAAGGGTTCGCTGCGAGCCATCGGGTAACGTCGCATGCGGAAACACCAGGGAATCGCCAGGAATCAACTGCATCGCGTCCGGCTTCACATGAAGATACGCCGCTGCCAGCGCGACCCCCATCGAAGGAAGCGCCACTCCGCCGGCATTCACAAACGTCGGCACACGCCGGTACACGCCATCCGGATCGGATATCGCGCCGATGTGGCCGCCGCCCCGCGCGGAGCTCAGAAGGCCAGGCATCGGACCAGCGACACGGCTCGCATGGAGCAGCGCCTGCACGATAACTGAGTCGAATGTGGGGACGATATGCGCAAGACTGTCCTTGAGCGGAAGATGGACGGTCGGCGCCGATCCGGCGTCATGTTCGAAACTGACCGGAAGAGGAACCAGCACATTTCCCGCGGAAGATACCGCATCGGCCAACGCCCGGTCGCTGGCACCTCCGCCCCGCTCAGCCGGACTCTCGTCTCCAAAATGAAAATCCAGCGCGACCGCCGTGGCGCCGGCACGATGCAGTGCGCCGATCACCTTCGCAAACATAGCGCGATCCCAAATCCCGACGCCGAATCGGGCATCGCTTTCCGCATCGCGGCCGATCATCACCAATTTATCGGTGGCAGGCCCGGCACCTCGCCACCGCATGCGAAGATCGTAGGTGCTGGCCTCCCAGGATGACGCCAACCCCGGCACAAGCATCAGCAGCGCGGCCAAGATAAGACATGACGCCACTCCAATATCCAGGCCTGCGACAAAGCGATGATTTGGTTTGAACGACATCGCGTTTCTATTAGCAGGATCGCCCAGGATCGGGTGACACCCCCGGCGAGCCCAGCATGTCCGGAGGCTTGCACGGCGATGCCGGTTTCAACGGCTGACCGATCGGCTCGAGATGCTCGACACGATCGGCCAGGGCTTCGACGGATGCTTCAAGGCTCGCCTTGGTCGGAGCGGCCGGCGCGCGGCGTGAACGCCCGAGGGCCTCTTCGAGCTCATCGCCGGCATCACGTGCCCGCTGGCGTGTCGCGGCGTACAGCTTCGCTTCCATTTCTTTGGTTTCTTTATAGAGCCCCTCAATCTCCCTCATGCGCGCCTCATACTCCGCCTTCGTGACCGCGCCCGCGTTGTACCGATTGCACAACTCCACATACCGGGCAATGGTGCCATGCACGGCCTTGTCCCAGGCCACGCCGGAACGCCGGCTGAAACTGAACTCCGGCCCGACCTTGAAGATGAACTGCGCTACTTTGAATGCCGCGCCGAGATTCGTCTCTTTGGTTTCATAAATGGAACAGTCGAGTTTCACGTCAGGGGCTTCAGCATGCGCTAGTTGAACCGCCCCTTGCATCACAGCTATTCCGAGTATTGCGGCCATCACGATTCGGCCGATTGCTTGAGCCCGGGTATGCGTGCGTTGTGTCCAATGCATCTTCATGGCTGCTCCTATCGACGGCGTTTCCGAATCTCGTTTTGCATATCATCCATTTGGGACTCTAAATCTTTCTGCACCAGATCCAGCCCCTTCATTAACCGGTCCAGGCTAAACGGCCGCACAGGCGGGAGACCGGGGCCTGTTTCCGGCTTGGCTTCCGGCTGGTTTTCGAGCACTTTCACCGGCTGCGGTTTGGCCGGAGGCGCAGCAGCCTGTTTCCCCCCATCGGGGATCGGAGCGGGCGCCACTGTGGGTTTGACAGGTTCCGCAGGACGTTCCGTCTGTGCCGCGGGTGGCGCCGCATAGGCGACCTGAACGCCCTGCTTGCCCAGCCAATCCTTCGCCACATTGGATTTGATGGCAAAGTTGATGCTGGTGATCGCCAGCCCGTCTTTGGCCTTGCGGGCGATCATGCTATTGACGCCAACTTGATGCCCCTCCATATCAATCAGCGGCCCGCCGGAGTTTCCGCGATTGAGGCTGGTTTCGGTTTGGAAGATATCCTTCCCTGGCACATCGGTAAAATTCTGCCATTCGGCGCTGATCACGCCGGTCGTCAGCGTCCAGAGCCCTCCCGACTCCGGATGGCCGATGGCCAGCACCCGCGCGCCGATGGTCGTTCCCCCGGGATCAGCCAGCGCCAGCACCGGTAACGGCGTGGCCGGATTCGTGATCTTCAGCAGCGCGAGATCCAGCGCCTTGTCATACGCAACCACCGTCGCCGCATGCCGCCGGGTCAGATTCTCCTGATTACTCTCGTTGCCGATGACGCGCTCCGGCTTGAGAAACACAAAGACTTTCTTTGCGGGGGCATCCGTCGGTTTATCAAGAATCACGTGCGCGTTGGTGAGCACCAACCCGCCGGCATCAATAATCGATCCGGTGCCCTGCCCCATGCCTTCAGATCCCACCGCGGCAATGAACACCACGGCCGGTGCCGCTGACGCATAGATCTGCGCCGGAGACAGCTCTGCGGCAACCGCCTCTGCCAACCGGCCTTCGACGGCGAGCGCGAGCGCGACGCCCACGCGGATCGCTCCTCGCAGGAAACCGGTTCCTGCCACTCTGGCTTTGCTCTTCATCGCCCCCTCCAATATTCCGCGGCGTGTCCCTCGTTAGGACTTGCCTTCCAGCACTTCGAAGGTCACATCCTTCACGCTGCGCAGGCCATCTTGATCGGCAATGCTGACGCGAACCGTATGCTTCCCCGACGGCAATTGCGCGCCAGGAACATGAATCCCGCTCGCTGTTGCATACGCCCGCACCCGGTCCGTGATATCGATATTAATGAACTTCACCACGCTCACTTTCAGGCTTGCCGGATCGACCGGGCTCATTTTGGGCGTAAACTTAATATCGACTTCGACCGGCGGCGGCGCGCTGCCGCCGTTATTCGGCTTGACCACCTCGATCTTCGGCCCCAGATCCGACTCGGCGGCAATGGGGATTTCACCGCCCAACACCCCCTCCCGCGCCGGAGCCATCGCGGCCTCCTGCGGCGTAATCAACCAGACGTCATTGTCTTTGACGGCTTGCGCCGGCCCCGGCGCCAGCACGAACCAGGCGCTGACTACTGTCCCGATCACTGCCATAGAGATGATGGCCATTCTGTGTGTCATCCTTGCCTCCTTCCATCAGACTTATTGTCCGATAGGCGTACAGACCAGTGTGTAGACGGTTCCCTTCTCTCCGTATTTCACATTGTCTCCGGAATGCACCCATTGCTCACGCACCTGCGCCTGTGTCAGCACCACCTCGCTGCTGAAACCGGCGCGCTCCCGTATGGCCGTGTCCGAGCTGGTGGCGTCACCGCGGGTCTGCAGCGTCATCTGAGACGTCACGGTCACCGCCACTGCCCTCGCCAGCTCCGTCATCGCCGCCGCCTTGCTATTCGTCCGGGCATCTTCGGCATAGTAGGTGGGCCCGCTGACGCCGATCGCGCAGATGTCCCTCTTCGATGCGGGCAGCGCGGATATCCAGGCCGGAGGCTGCTCGGCGCAGCCAATGCAGCCGAGCAGCCACCCACTCCCGAGCAGCACGACACTCCATCGCCGGACAGGCATCCCCTGCTTCCTACTTTTTCTTCTGCAGCTCGTCATTCAGCTGGTCATGAGCTTTTTCGGCGTTATTGCGGACCCATTCCCGAAGACCGGCATCCAGCTGCGCAAATCCGGCACTCGCGGACTTGTACGACTTCATGATTTCCATGAACTGCTCCATGTCCAGCCGAGCCAGCGCATAGGCCTCGTTCCGCATAGGATGCTCCCAGTACTCCACAATCTGCACGCCGACGAGCGTCGCTTCGGTCACCTGCTTCATCGTGTCCTGGATATGCTGCTCCACCTCGACCTTCGACATATCGCCGGCTGTGGTCTCGGCCATATACTGTTTCTGCAAGCCGGCCACGTAGACCTGCAGCGTCGCCGCCATGTCGTTCCGCGCCTGGCCTTCCGCCGCCCGCCGGCGCAAGGTCGGATTTCTAATTCCTGAGGCGCTCCCCACACCGTGCAGCACGCGCCGTTCCCCACTGAAGGCCGCGCCCTTCTGATTCACCCACTTCGGCAGGCCCTTCACATCCTGAATCGGCGTATCGACCCTGGCCATTCCGTCCGCTTCCTGCCCCATCGGTTTCTGCTCTGCGCAGCCAGTCACCAGCGACATGATCGCCACAGCCCCCATCGCCACCAGCATCCCCGCTTTCATTCCGTTGTCACGCTTCATCTTGCCCCCCTGTTGTGAGTAATGAGTGAATGTTTGAACTCTCTCATTTGGAGTCCGTTACCTGACTCCCCGTTTGACTCTCTGCTTCAGCAAACCTCATTCCAGCGTGCCTGCCACTCTAAACCGTTGAAATACAGTGATCTAACTTCGTTATTCCCGGGAAACACCCCTTGTGTTTCATGCTCTTCCCCGCATCTCCCAGGGAACGTTCCCCGCGCGGACTTGAGGCGACTTGTTACCAGCCCACCCTGGGCATCCAGCTAGCCCCAATCCCACCGCCGCCGGAATCCACACTCATCCGATTCGTAAACAGATCGTCCTGAACCTTGGCTTCTTCATCCAATACCCCAAGCTCAATCATCAAGACGGACAAATTAGCCGGGAGGGCCGCCAGATTGAGCGTGACCCGCTTGATCCGCTCATTGACCGTCTGGCCACTCTCATTGGCGATCTTTTGCACCTCTTTTTTCCAATTTGGCCCCGCCTTTTTCAGGTGGTATCCGGCGATGCCCAGGAGGATTTCCGATTGGCACATCGTGCCTTGCACCGCATCCACAGCCGTCTGAATATTCGCCGCCAGCGCGCGCTGCTCCGGAGTGAAAGCCCCCACCTGGGTCTTGATCTGCCCCATTTCAATCCCCAGCTTCGCCAGCTCCTCTTTATACGCTGTGACCGTGACCTTGAATTCCTCTTCCTGCACCGCAAGCTGCGCCTTGAGTTCTTCGACCTCTTTCGCATTCGTGTCCCGCTCGCTGGCCTTCACCGCCTCTTCAGGGGTTGAAGGGTTGCCGAATTCTTCGGCCTCCAGCTTCTGGATCCGCTGCACAATTTCTAAAATATCCCGCCGTTCCTTCCCTTTCTTTTCTTCCGCTTGCAGGACGGATTCCTGCGCGCGCAGAATCTCCGGCTTGTTTTCAGCTAAGGACATGACCGCATCGAACAGGCTTGGATAGACCTCCATCGCCGTACCCGCCGCACGCCCGGCAAACAAATCCGCCTTCGGCTCGAACGCCGGGTTATAGTGGAGCAACCGGTAGAAGACTTTCGTAAAGGCCGGACTATACCCAGGCCCCAGCACTTTCGTCGCCAATGCATTGACTTCAGACTCGGCGGGAGCGGCGGCTCCGGCCTTGCGGAGGGCATAGAGGTCGGGATACTTGTTAAACAGCAGGGTCTGAAGATACATCGCCTTCAGCTTCAGCGCCGACGTTTGCCCGGCAGCTCCGGCATAATAGGCCGGATCCTGCTGAATCAACTGCCGCAGCGCGTTCTCCTCGCTCATTGGTACGCTGCCATTAGCCTTCTGAGGCCACTCAGACCCTCCGGAAATCGGCAAGGTATGCAAGATCAGATCGCCGACCTCGATAATCCTGGCTGCCGTATTGACCCGGTCCAAGGCCGACTCAATCGTCGGAGGCTCTTGGAGCAGGCCCCAAGTTTCCTTGACCACATCCCAGGACAGGCACTTCGGTGACACCGTGATCGGCAAGCCAAACCCTCCGAACATGGAGCCCGATGAGCCGGAGAGGCTGGACTGGCCGTTCCCTCCCGAGAGAGTCCCGCACCCCGCAAGCCCGAAGCACAGCACCCCCGCGGCGATGATTCGGGATGCCTTGCCTAGCTGATCACTCACTGGCCGTTTCATACGTCCCTTCTCCTTTTCCGGTTTGACGAGTCCCGTCATGCCCCTGCGGGTCGTTCTACTTCTTCACGGCTCGTCGGGTGGTAGTTCCGGCGTCATTCTGCCTGACGGCCCGCTACCCTTCGTTTCAGCAAGCCCTGTTCCTTCAGCCCACGTACTCAAACTGCCTGGGAATATGGTGTTTCCCTCAGCGGATACGGCACGAGTCAGCGGCCGCACCCCGGCTTTTCCCCGCATGACGCAGGGCCGGCTCCCCGCGCAACGCATGAGACGGTAGCCCTTGCGTCCCGAGCACCTTACTCAGACCCCTCCATGCCCTTTTCAATCACCGGCCTGGTTTTCTCGAAACAGGATTTGGCCGCCTGTTGATCGATCACATACTCCTGACCGACCTTCGCGGTGCCCTGGCACGCCGCATCAAAGGAGGCAATGACACGATCTTTGAATCGAACCGTCCCGATCAGCTTATAGATCCGGCGCTTCATCCCTGACGCCTCGGCTTCCTTGTCCAGCACGACTTTATAACCGGCATAGATGATGTCGGCTGGCTGCTGACAGGCAGGCTGCAACGGATCATCGGCACATACACTGTGCCCGCTATCTGAAGCCACCAGCTTATTCCCTATTTGTTTGAACAGCGCATCGAGATGACCGCGAGTAGCAGTGACCATCTCGCCCTGCGCCTCAGATCGGTCGAGGAGCATGAGCTGCTTGTTCTTGAACATTTTGCGCCACTTCTCCCAGGTCTTCCGCCTCTCCGCTTCAACATCCGCTTTGGAAATCATTGCGAGCGCATATACCATGCAATTTTGCCGATCCAAATACCGTTCTTCGATTCTCGACCCAGACAAAGTCTGATCGACAACCTGCTTGGTCAGGGATTCGATTTTCATCATTGTGACGCCCTGGTCTTCTTTCATATCCTGCACAATCTCATCTTTGACCGACACTGAAACTTCAGCGGCCAAAGCCGCCCGTGCATTCCCCTCCGCGGTCTGGATCTGCTCGGTGGGATTTGCCATGTGCGGAGCACTGCCGACTCCCACAAAATCTGTGGTGAGGGGACGCTTATTAACCCAACTTGGCGCAAGACGTTCCGGCAAAAAAGTGCACTTGTCAGTGCCAAACAGCACTTTCACCACCGGCTCGGCATGCACAGGCAGGCTAAAGACCGATCCCCACAGCACCACCAGCATGATGGCGCCCCCCATCAATCCAGCGTTTTGGACAACTCCTGTAACACCCCTCTTCAACTGCCCTGGTTTGCCCTCCCCTACGCTATTCATCGCGCTTACTCCCTCGACTTTTTAGCGGCATTGATGACAATGGAGTCTCGAAGAAACTTCTCCGCTCGCACAAGCGCCTGCGTATAGACATCATCCCGTTCCAGCTCTGACGCCTTCTTATAATCAGCCACCGCTTCCTTGAACTCCCACAACCCCTCATGGGCAATGCCGCGGTTGTACCATGCACGCGCATCATTCTGATTTTGAGCAAGGTGCTTGCTCCAGAACTCGATCGCCAGTTTCCAGTTTTTCTCTTTTGCCGCAATCCACCCAGGGTCTGCAGATCCCAACGGGCGGCCCTCTCGAAGTTCGCCCCTTTTCCCTGACACAAACATCGCCGCGAACTTATCAATCACCCGCTTCACCAGCGCAGCCTGCATCTCTTCGGTCGAAGCCCCGGGTCTATTTGATTCCTCCCGCACTGTTTTTTGGTACAACGGCTTCCCTGCATGCGACAGACGCATCGTCGCATTCAATACGCCATACCCCATTCGCATGGAGCATTTCTCGACAGTCCCATCGACTTCCAGAGGCCCCTCCAAATCGGGAAGCCCAGGTATCGTCACTGTGAAGTCTTCCACTGCTCGCGCCTTGACCCCCTTCTCTAGCTCTGGTGCACATTCCTGAGGCCCTTGAAACGCATGCACGTCGACTTCTCTAATACTCCCTGGCGGTATAAATTCCGGCTTCACCGGCACATCGACAATGACGAAAGCTTTCGAACACCCTCCCAGTAAAAGACCCAGCATGACCAAACCAACCGACCCAACACCTCGCCTGACCTGCAGCAATGCATTCTCTTTCATTCTTCGCCGACGGCTCCCCCCATCACACATGCGCATTCCTCCTTTGTGCTCCCTGCCTATCTTCAACTCACACCCTCACACAGCCCTGTCAGCTCGCTGTTCACTCGACAAATATTTATGAAATGGATCGCGGTGGCGGATGCAAGAGGGGGAAGGGAAACGACGTCCGAACTCCACAGCCTCGCGCAGCCACGGAGAATATATCCAGGCACACACTATCTCGCAGACGTTTTAAACTGGAGAGAATCGCTGGCCTGCCGTCCTTTGACGGCAGACCGCTCATTGAGAATGCGGCTATATGGAAGACCTTGAAGGGAGGACAGGGGGCTGGAATCGTCCGTAAGGAGAACCATGCGTTACGCACTCAGAACGACCCTCCGCTTCTCCTTACTTCACTGCAATGAAACCCTTTAATTAGCAGGATGAAAAACGGCCCCATTCTAATGAAGGCACTCATTAGTCGCAACTAGGCCATTCGGCCCTACCCATAAGTAGGGTGACGGGAAATGAAACCTTAGCACGATGGTCTGACGATGAGCCGAGAACCTCATCAACCCACTTCTGGCTCAATACGAAAATAGGCCTTATCGGCACCTTCTAACACTCCAACTTTTCTCCCCATGCTCCGAGGCGGCGGGGAATCCCGCCGCCTCGCCAAATCCAATCTCCCCTCACTCATCACGGCGTAACGCTCAACGAGCCATTCAGGGTAATGGTAGGTACTAGATTTTCAATGTCACCCAACGTCGCGTTCGCAAAAGTGACCGTCCCTGTACTGACGTCCAACGTAACCCCACTACATGGAGTCCACCCAGGAAGCGGAGAACCTAACGGCGTGAAACAAGACCACTGTTTGTACACCCCTCCATCTGAGATAAAGAAGGATGAACTTACTAGGTTCCCTGTTGAGAGCTCATAGACTACCCCTACTCCCTCTATATGGCCCCCTGAAACTACCTCACCCCATACAACACCTCTAAACCCAAAGAAGTCTTCTATAACAATATCGCTCGGATTCACGACAAAACTCCCTCCCACGCTCGCTGGTGCACCAGTCACCGTAAGCGTGCCTCCTCCGCCACCACCGACTGAGTTGATGGTCAGACTCAGTTGCCGCTGATCAGACTGTTGTGGATTCCCACTATCCGCCACTTGAACGGTAAACGTAGCCGTCCCCTGTGTCGTAGGTATGCCACTGATCGCCCCAGTGGACGGATTGAGTGTCAGTCCTGTCGGCAACGACCCGGCAGTCACGCTCCACGTTCTGGTGCCGGTTCCCCCCGTGGCTGCCAGCGAAAGATTGTAGGTAGACCCAACGACTCCTGCCGGTAGCGGCGAGGCGGTCGTGATGCTGATGGGCATCACCCCAGCCGGACTGATCGTGATGCTCAGCTGTTTGGTCGCGATCCCGCCGACCGAGTCCGTGACCTTCACCGTGATCGTCGTCGTGCCCGCCGCCGTCGGCGTACCCAAAATCACGCCGGATGCATTCAACGACAATCCGGCCGGCAAGGGATTCGACCCGGCATTCAGACTCCAGGCATAGCCTGGCACGCCGCCGGTTGCGGCTAATGTCTGATTGTAGACGGCATTCACATTGCCCCCCGCCAACACGGAGGTGGCAACCGTCAAGACCCCGGGGTTCACAACCAGGCAATTCTGCAAGGTTCGTACAAAATCCGTGGGGTCATTGGGCGACGAGGTCACCGTCACAGAATTACTGATCACCTCGAAACTAAATGGATTAGAATTATACTTAACTACCCTGACTGCCGATGATCCGCCTTTCCGGACTCCTACTTTGAATGTCCCGTCGGCCATCGTCCAATCAGAATCGCCTCCTGAGTAGTCAATGCCGTCACTCTCCACCCATGCATAGGCCACCCGCTGCCCATTTGCATCCTGCACGCAGCCATTCACCCACGTTCGCAGCATCGGATCATCCGCATTCCACGTACTGAAATGTGAGACAGTCCCTTCGTAATACTGATTTGGAGCCGTTCCTTGGAGCGTCGCCGTACCTTCCTCCTTCCATAACCCGCTTGTCTCATCGAAATACCAGAGGGGAATGGTGGTGGGAGGATTCGAGCTTTTGGTCCCTAACGGAATCCGGATCGTCGCGGTCTTGCCTGCCGCTAAGTTATAGCGATTACCGGCATTGTCGCGGATATCCACAACGATCGCGCCAAAGCTTTCAATCGGCGTCGTTCCTCCAGCCGATAAGCCGGTAAAGTCACCAGGCATTAACTTCGGATCGACTGCGGGGTTAATCGGAGTAACGGACACATTGACCGTTCCGGCTACCGTGCCGCCATTTTGGGGAACCAGCCCATTGGCGGGCAGATCGACCTGCGCCGTCGAGTTGGGTACCGTCACAGTTCCACCGCTCGCCACCGTCACGGGCTGCGTAGACCCGACCGGGAGCAACTTGACGCCAACCGTCGTAGTCTGCCCCGATACTACCCGTGCAACTGGAAACGCCTCCGCAAACCCGCTGGCCTCAACGTGGATGACAGCACGATCATTCACCGGAGCTGGTACCGTGAAGCTGCCATCGGCGCCTGACGCAGTCGACCCTGCCGTTGTGCTCACGAACGCACCTGCCACCGGCGCGTTCCCTGTCTCCGCTGAAACAACTACCCCAGATACAGATCCCGTCTGCACCGAAGGTGTGCTGCCGCCACTGCTGCTCCCACCTCCGCTGCAAGCAACCAGTGCGATGCACGCCACAACTGCAATGAACCCCGATAAACCAATCCCCCGCCATACACCCTTCATAACCACCTCCCTGTAGCCAATCGCATCCTTGCCGTAACCGAGCCCGCAACTGACGGATCACTGGCACATGCCCCACATGGACATACAGACCATCTCCCTTGGTCCACACCACAAGAGCTTCATGACCATCTTCCAAGAAGAAACTTCCCGCGATATGTGCTTCGTCGCATCATTCTGATACTGCGCGCGCACCATCTCAGGACGGCCTATCCCTGACAATACGGCTTCGGTCGTATGTGCCATCCTGCTGCCCGGCATCTTCCTGCCGATAAGCCAGTTCATAACAGAGCGCCATTGCCTCAAACCGGCTGTGAATGCCCAACTTGGCAAACACTCGTTCCAGGTGTTTCTTGACCGTGCGGAGAGCCAGGCCCAGAATCACGGCGATATCCCCGTTCGATTTGCCTTGCACAACCCACTGCAGGACTTCGTACTCCCGAGGAGTCAAAGAGGCGAATCGGGGATGCGTTCGGACGACAACCCCGATATGGAACCGTTGTTTTTTCTCGTTCATGAGCTCCCGGCTTTGGATTGTTGATGTGGTCATGCCCTGCCCATCAGCAAGCCCTCTGCCAGCGAAGCCACGGCTGAAGCAACCGCATAACTCTTCCGGTTCATCAATACGTTAGCGAGCAATGACTGGACTCCATGAAGGCCGCGGAGGATGGGCCGTCGAGAAAATCCCCACAGATTCCCCCCCATGATGCGGGGAACCCATCGCTCAGGACTTTCAACGAAAACCAGAAGGAGATCGATAGAGACAGGGGAACAGCCGCTAGCGGCCTGCTACGGCTGGCGCATCATCCGCAGCGTCGCCTTGAGCAGCTTGGAGGTCTCGGGGGTTTCGAACAGGGAGCGGAAGAGATCGTGGACGACGGTGGTGTGGGCGGCGTGGTCGGATTGGAAGTGTGTGAGGGCAGCGGATCGGCTGGCACCCTGGTAGCCCATGCGGATGGCGCAGCGTTCCAGTTCGTCTTGCTGATCGGGAAGTGAGTGGGTCTGGAGATCGTGAACCATCTGTAGTTTGTGTTCGGCGTCACGGAGAAAGACGTAGGCGGCGGTCAGGTCATCCCGTTCTTTGGCGGTAATCAGCTTGAGACGAACGAATCGATTCAACGCGCCGAGCGTGCTGCGATCCAGCAGCGCCGGGACCCGCTTGCCGGCCAGCACCTGAATCGTCTGCACGAGAAACTCGATCTCGCGGATGCCGCCGACGCCCAGCTTCACATTCCGCCGCTCATGGCCGCGGTCGGCCATCTTCGCGTCGATCATGTCCTTCACGGCGCGGACATCGCGCACGATCGCCAGCGCCCCTGCCAAATCAGGCTTGGCCGCAGCCGGGCCGAAGATGAAGGGTTTCACCGACCGGAGAAAGGCTTTCCCGACATGCATGGACCCGGCAATCGGCCAGGCCTTCAGCAGCGCCAGCCGCTCCCACACGACGCCTCTGGTCCGGTAATATTTGTCGTAGTCCTCCAGCGAGCGGGTCAATTGCCCGACCGACCCCTCCGCCCGCAACCGCAGATCCACCCGGAAGATGAAGCCTTCGTGCGTCTGCTCGGAAATGGCCTTCGTCAAGCGCCTGGCCACATGCTCGAAGTACTCTTCGTTGGAGATGGGCTCGAGCGGTTTCGCTCCCCCGCGCGCGCCCTTTCGCGTGACAGCCCTGGTCTCCCCGTCATGGGACTCGCAGATATAGAGCACATCGACATCGGAACTGTAATTCAGCTCGTGGCCCCCAAGCTTGCCCATGCCGATGACGGTGAACCCCGTCTCCACCCATTTCCCCTGCCGGTTCTTATGCATGGGTTTGCCATGCTCGGCCTGCAAATCGGCATCCACCACCCGATAGGCCGCATCGATCAGCACCGAGGCGAGATCGGACAAGGCGCCGGTCGTTTCCGGCACATCGGCCAGCTTCAGCACATCGCGCACGCCGATGCGCAGCATCTCGCGCCGCCGAATACGCCGCAGCGCATCCAGCTTGAGCTCGGAGACGGTCAGCTGGCTCAACTGCTTCTGAATCGCCCGCTCCAGCCCAGCCCTGGTCGGCGGCTTCGACAGCACCTCCTGCTCGGCCAGCCAATAGATGAGCAGCGGATCGCGAATGAGGGTCACGGCCAGCGAGTCGCTGTTGCCGAAAATGGTGCAGACCAGGTCCAGCATACGGGGAGAGCTGCGGAGATATTCGAGAAAGGACGAGCGGGAGACGTTCGAGAGCAGCCGCTCCCAATGGTTCACCGCCTGATCGGGATCGGCGGTGCGGCTGACGGAATCCAGCAGCGGAACCAGAATCCCGGCCAACTGCCGCCGGTGATGCGGCTCTCCCGCCATGGCCTGCAGATTGGCGTCCGCTTCTTTGACGCGTTGAATATGGTACGAGTGGAGAATCGCCTCCAACTGCCCCGGCTCCAGACTGGATGCGAGAAGCAGCGGCGTCGGATCGAGTCCGCTGGGCGGCGCCAGAGCAGAACCGGCACGGGATGGTACAGGCGAGACCTTTCGCGCGCGTGTCATAACCGGGCATTATACTGACCGGCTCCGGTTCCCACAACGCAGCCTACTTCGGGTATACTGCGCCCCATGGCGGATCTCGACCGGTCACGCGAATCATTCCTCACCACGCTGCATCCGCTCTGCCCTGCCGTCGAAGACGACGTGCTGCGCGACTTCGTCACGCGGATGGATGCCGAATACTTCGAGCGCTTTCCACCGGACACCATTGCGCACCATATCCAACTCACCAGCAAGCTGACGCCGGACCATCCCTGCGAACTGTCGGTGCGGCCGGCGCGGGACCAGCACATCGAGCTCAGCATCGTCGCCTACGATTACTTTTCCGAGTTCGCCACCATCTGCGGCCTGCTCTCCGCCTTCGGCCTGAACATCGAAGAAGGCCGCATTTACACCTTTGCCGATGCGGCGGCCTCGCCCGCCAAAGCAAAAACTCCCTGGCCGTCAAGGCGGCCCCAAGGCCGCCCCGGCCTCAGCCGCAAGAAGATTGTCGATGTGTTCCTCGTGCAGCCCGTCAGCGGCGAGCGCTTCTCCGCCGCCGAGCAAGGAGCCCTCACCCAGGCATTGACTGACATGATCCGCCTGCTGGACAACGGCCAGTTCGAAGAGGCCCGGCAACAGGTGAACCGCCGCCTGGTTGAACGATTGGGCAAACAGCGGAGCGCCTTTACCGGACTCCTCCACACCGTGCACATTACCTTCGACAACAGCCAGTCGCCGACGGACACCATCATGGACATCCGCTCGGACGACACCCCGGCTTTCCTCTACGCCTTCGCCAACGCCCTCGCGATGCGCAACATCTACATCGCCAAGGCCCAGTTTGAGAACGACGGCACGAAACTGCACGACCGCTTCCACGTCCGCAATCGCTACGGACAGAAGCTGCTCGATAGCGCCGAGCAGGAGCATCTGCGCCTGACCGCAGTGCTGATCAAGCAATTCACCCACGCCCTCACCTGGGCGCCCGATCCGGCCAAAGCCCTCGAATCCTTCGACCAGTTCCTCGACCTCATCGTGCAGGACACCGGCAAGAAGGCCAAGAGCCAGGCGCTCGACTTTCTGCGCGACAAACGCACCTTCCCGATCCTGGCGCGGCTGCTCGGCGCGAGCGACTTCCTGTGGGAAGACTTCCTCCGCCGCCAGCATGACAACCTCCTGCCCATGCTCACGGAATACCGCGACGCCCCGCTCATCAAGCCGCAGGCTGCCCTGCGCAAAGAATTAGACCGGGCCATCGCCAAGGCCAAGACCGACGAGGCGCGCAAAGAGGCCCTCAATCGCTTCAAGGATCGGGAATTGTTCCGGATCGACATGAAGCACATCGTGGAACCGACCACCAGCCTCCCGGACTTCTCCCTGGCCATTTCGCAATTGGCGGAAGTTATCGTGGAGCGGAGCCTGGCCGATTGCCAAGCCAAGCTGAACAAGCTCTATGGAGCGCCCCGCCTCGCCAACAAGAAGCCCTGCCCCTTCGCCATCCTCGGCGCAGGCAAATTCGGCGGGCGGGAGATGGGCTACGCCTCCGATATCGAAGTGCTCTTCGTCTATGGCGGGAGCGGACGAACCAGCGGCAAACAGGGCATCGAGAACAGCGAATACTTCGAGCGCCTCGCGCAGGAACTGCTGCAACGGATCGAGGCCAAACAGGAAGGCATTTTCCACATCGACGTGCGCCTGCGGCCCCACGGAGGGAAAGGCTCACTGGCCAACGCGTTCGAAGAAGTCTGCACATACTACAGCGCCGAGGGACAAGCCGCACCCTTCGAACGGCAGGCGCTCATCAAGCTGCGCCATATCGCGGGCGACAAGTCACTGGGCAAGCAGGTCGAGGCCCATCGGGATGCGTTCGTCTACAGCGGAGCGCCCTGGGACCTGGCCCTCGCGCTCGACCTGCGGCGCCAGCAGATCGCGCAGCTCGTCGAGCCGGGCAAGCTCAACCTCAAACACAGCCACGGCGGCATCGTCACCATCGAATACGCCGTGCAATACCTGCAAGTCATGCACGGCCACCGGCACCAGAGCCTGCGCACGCCGAACACGCTTCAAGCCCTCGCCGCGCTGGTCGAGGTGGGCCTGATCCCCCGCGCAACGGGAGAGAGCCTCCGCAAAGCCTACCTGTTCATCCGCATGCTCATCGACGGCCTCCGCATGGTGCGCGGCAATACCAAAGACCTCGTCCTCCCGCCCCCCGACTCAGACGAGTTCATCTTCCTCGCCCGCCGCGTCGGCTACACAACAGACGACTGGCAAGCAGGCGCAAGGCATTTGCAGACGGATATCGAAGGACACATGAAGCTGGCAAGGGAGTTCTTTGAGAAGATGTTTGGGAAGGTGTAAAGTCTTGCTCTCTCGACGGGGGCGATTGCAAGAGCAGACGCTCATTTAGCTTCAAGACCACTCATCTAGGGCCTAACCTATGATTGAATTTGGAGAAGGACACCTACCGTGTTGCTTGTAATCTTAGGTGCTGGTGCATCTTATGACTCTGCCCCATCACGGCCAGCCAGTGACTCTCGGTACAACTCGATGTCCGAACGCCCCCCAATAGCAAACGACTTATTTGGTGATCGCCAATACTTTGGCAACGTGATGAACAAATACCCACAATGCCTTCCTATTATTCAACAATTGCGAGACATGCCAGAAGGGACCGTCGAAAAGCAGTTACAAAAACTCCAAACTGAAGCAGCGAATTACCCCACCCGTCTTCAGCAACTCGCGGCAATCCGCTACTATTTACAAGAAATACTTTTCGAATTACCAAGAACGTGGCTAAAAGAAACACAATCCATCAGCAACTATCTTGCACTCGTCGACCACATTCGGAAATCAGGCGAACGCGCCGGCTTCGTAACTTTTAATTATGACACTTTATTGGATGGAGCATTGGAGCAGTTTGGATGTACATTCAACGATTTTCCGTCATATATTGAAAACCATCTGCCACTTATCAAGATTCACGGCTCCGTTAGCTGGGGTCGGCTGAGCACTGCGCCTATAGATATTCGCGGGAAGCGGGTAGACATTGCTAATTCCGTAATTAATTCATACTCGCCCGAATTCATAACGAACCAATATGTAATCGTCGGTGAATCCCCACCGGCACCCAGGCAGGACCGGGCAGTTTTTCCTGCCCTCGCCATCCCCGTTGAATCCAAGCTACAGTTCGAATGCCCTGCATACCATGTTGAAGCACTGAAATCCTTGCTGCCTCAGGTAACTAAAATTCTCGTCATTGGATGGCGAGGCACAGAGGAACCATTCCTAAATCTATTGAGGGAAAAGATAAAGAAAGCTGATCTTGTCATGGTGGTTAACGGCGATAAATCAAAATCGGAGGAGGCGTCAACAAACCTTGGTCGGGCGCAAATTCTTACACCCCGATATATTAATTTCGATGGCGGCTTCACGGAGTTTTTCAAAAGTGGAGCAGCAGACAGCTTCTTTGGTCGGTCATAGACAGATTCGATCAAAACAAAGGAACAGGAAACTTCTCCATAATATATTGCGGGGCAGGTCTTGCGATCACACAAGGGTCATTACATAGGGTCAGGCACGAGTATTGACTTATTGCGAAGTGGGATTGGAATACGGACGGGGGGATCTTTCCTGATTACTCGGCATGATGCCATCCGGCCACGACCCCATTGATTTGACGGCACCCCGCTTGCGGCTGTATCATCACGACCAGAATTCTGGTCATCTTTTCAGTTGAGGTATCCCATGGCAAAAACGCTGCCCTTGTCAGAAGTGAAGACGCGGCTTCCGGAGCTGATCACCGGCGTCGATGAACGTGAGGAAGAGGTGATCGTCACCAAGAACGGCAGGCCTGCGGCGATGCTCGTCAACGTGCAGGAGTATGCCCGCCTGAAAGAGACGCTCGACGTGCTGAGCGATCCGGCCATGATGCACCAGATCGCCGAGAGCCAGGCCTTCTACCGAACCGGCAAGAAAGGTCTCTCGTTCGAGGACGTGTTCGGGGAACCAATTGCGCCCGCCAAGAAGCGCCGCACTGCGTGAAGCCCTTTCAGCCCATCATCCCTCCGCATGTGGCGGAGGTCATCCGCGCGCTCCATCCCGATCTGAAACGATCGATCAAAGCCGCGATTCGCGCGATTGCCATCGATCCGGAATGCGGGGAGCCGCTGCGCCGCGAACTGCGCGGACTCTGGAAGTTTCGCGTGCGCCGCTTTCGGATCGTCTATGCCACCGACCGAGCCCGCCACACCATTCGCCTCATGGCCGTTGGCCCTCGCCAATCGATCTACGAAGACCTCACGGCTCAGCTGCGGGAAAAAGTCGAATAACGGCGGGGATAGGAATCGGGGATATTCTCCGTTTCACTCCGAGCGGCCTATCCTCGGCGGCTCGGAGCGCCTTCCGTCACGGTGCGAGATGCCCCCGTCACGCAGCTTGCGCTCGACAGAGCTTCTCGATCTGCCGCTGGACTACAGGGCGGACGCTGGTGAACGAGAGGCCGAATTCGCGCGAGTTGATCCAGCGCACCACAGCGCCTTCAATGACGACCGGGTTGGCCATGCCCTGCAGGAAGATGCAACACTCCACGCGCTCCCCTACCGGAACCGCCGCAAAACTTGTGACACGACAGCCCCATGGTGACAGGTCACGCAACACGCCCTCACCAGTCATCCTTCGACTTTTTGCAGAAAAATGACTCTGCAAACAGACCGGCGCGCGGGCATGCCGCCGCTTATCTGCCGCGCGAGCGCATGACGCCGGTTGGCCTGGCTGCCTCGAGATGCGGGCCTGCTGGACCAGCCGTATAGGCTGGCCTGAGGAACCGGCACTCGCTCTCTCAAACAAGCGATGCCCCTTTAGACTTTTCGCCTGCCGACTAAGCCATTGCCCGGTCTGCTCCAACAAGGCATTCACATGAGGCTTTAATTGCCGGCCACGCTTCTTCACCTCTTCCATGCAGACATGCCAGGAACCCTTGGACTGAGGAACTGGTGCTCGACCGCCGGAACTCAGATACTTGATCCGTTGTGCCACATCGAGAAATCCAGGGGCCTCTTTTCTAATCCACCCATATACTTCGAGGCTTTCCGCATGCCGGCCCAGCAATTCCAGCGTCTGCCCCATATGATAGAGAATGTGTCGCTGTTCTTCGGGCGACACCGTAGGCGACACGGCAGCTTGCCGGAATGCCATCACGGCTTCTTCATGGCGCCCGGAGGCCTTGAGGCATAAGGCAATTTGGACATGGGCTTTTCCGGCACAGTCTGGACTGAGGGAGGCTTTTTTAAAATCCTCGATCGCCTGAGGGAGCATCTGCACCTGCTTGAGGACCAACCCGCGCTCATAATGATCAAGTGCTGACATCTGTTGGGCCATGCCTGCTCCTCCGATTGTTCGTCCCACATCCCGTGATACGAGGCCGGATAAGGGGATCTGCAAGACTAACGCCTTGCACTGAAGGCCTACTTTCCATTACTTATCTAATCGTAACTGTTCGAGGATGGATGGGCCACCCGACAGGGCGGCCAATATGGTACGCCGCCCTCTACTGAACTAGAATTAAAACGGATCAGAACGCTTGTGAGTGTGACCACATGATCGAAATTTATACAGACGGTGCCTGCAGCGGGAATCCCGGTCCTGGCGGATGGGGCGCGCTGCTGCGCATCAGCGAAACCGAAACGGAACTCTGCGGCGGCGAGCCCGCGACCACGAACAATCGCATGGAGTTGCTCGCCGTCATTGAGGCCTTGCAATCGCTCAAAGAGCCGGTCACCGCGCTGGTCTACACCGATTCGCAGTATGTCCAGAAGGGCATCAGCGAATGGATTCACAACTGGAAGCGGCGGGGCTGGAAGACGGCCAGCAAGGCCCCGGTCAAGAACGAGGATCTCTGGCGCCGCCTGGATGCGCTGGCATCCGGCCATACGATCGAATGGCGCTGGGTGAAGGGCCACGCGGGGCATCCGGACAACGAACGTGTCGATGCGCTGGCTCGCGCCGGTCTGGAACAGGCGCGCCGCGCCGGGAAGGCGATCGGCGGAACGAAGAACGGTGCTGAACAAGCGTGGGACGGGAATCTATTCTGACTCGGATCTGGCGTGCACAGCCAATCCGACCGGCCTATTATCCTGACAGTCTGCTACGGTTTCTTCTGTCCGATCTTACTCTCCGTCCCGTTCCACAAGCGCTCAATGTTCCCCTTGTGCTTGAACACGATGAGGCCGCTGACGATGACAGAGAAGAGGACAAAGCCCACCGTGGGACGGGCGAGAGCAGCAATGAGCGGAAAGAGGCCGAAGGCCGTCAGTGCGCCGCCTGAGGAATAGCGCCAGAGCGCGACCGCGCCCAGCCAGGCCAGCAGCAGCGTCACACCAATGACGGGGGCCACGCCGAGCACCGAACCCAAGGCGGTGGCGACCCCCTTGCCGCCGGTAAAGCCCAGGAACGGCGAAAAGAGGTGGCCGAGAAACGGCGCGAGCGCCACGAGCAGGATGGTCCATTCGTCTTGCAGCAGCTGTGTGGCCGCATACCCCATGACCCACCCCTTGCCCATATCGCCGGCCAAGGTGAGCAGGCCGGCCTTCTTCCCCGAGACTCGCAGCACGTTGGTAAAGCCGACATTCTTGCTCCCGACCGTGCGCGGATCTGGCAGCCCCATCGCCTTCGACACCACGACGCCGAAGGGCACCGCGCCGAGCAGATATCCGACCACAATCAGAGCACCAAGCAGCCAATTCATGTCCATGGATATTTCCGATACTTAGAGGAGAGCCGCACCGATACAACTACCGCTGCCACACACCGCCCAGACAATCTTGACTCACCCGTCGCGCCACCTTTTACGCCTGACGTTTTACGGCTCACGGCTACAGGCCCTTGGCGACAACCTGCTTCCAAAAACTCCAGACATACTGCCCGCCCGAGATGTAGCCCAACACCAGCGACAGGTAGAGCGTGGCACTGCCGGCGAGGTGGAGATTGCCCAGTTCGGCGAGCCCCGTCCCTTCAAGAATCAGCAACACGATCGCCACCACCTGCAGCGCCATCTTGTATTTGCCGGTGGCCTCCGCGGCAATGATCAAGCCCTCACCGGCGGCAATGGCCCGGATGCCGGTGACCGCCACTTCACGCGCGATGACGAGAATCGCCACGAGCGCGCTGACCCGGTCGATATTGACCAGGAGAATCAAGGCCGACAGCACCAGCAGCTTATCCGCAATCGGATCGAGCAACTTCCCAAGCTTCGTGACTTGTCCCGTTCGGCGGGCGATATAGCCATCCAGCAAATCCGTCACCGCCGCCACCACAAACACGATGGCCGCGCTCAGCGACCGGTCCGGCGTCGGCGTAATAAAGAGGGCCACGAAGACGGGAATCAGCAGGATGCGGACGAGCGTGAGAAGATTGGGGAGGTTGAGCGACTCCTGTCCGATTTCCCGCCAGACTTCCAAGACGCGGTTCATAGCCAGATCACATCCCCTAGCAGACTAGAGACAAACTAATGGGTTTACCAAAATGGTGATAGCACTACCCACAGAGAGCAACAAGAGAAGCACGCAGGATGCTCAAAAAGGCCGTTCAGCAAGGCCGCAGCCGATGAATGCACCGGAGGCGTACCCTCAGGGGTACGTTGAGGATGCGTTCGAGGCGAGAACGACGCTGGCGGACTTTTTCAGCATCCTACTAAACGATGCCGCTTTTCAAGAGATCATGCAAATGAATGACGCCGCGGATGTTGCGATCGCCTTCGGTGACGACGAGCGTGGTGATGGAAAACCGCTCCATCATTTCCACGGCCTTGGCCGCCAGCACATCGGGGCCGATCGTCTTGGGATTCCGGGACGCCAGCTCGCGCGCCGTGGCCTTGGCAAAATCTCCGCCGCGCTGAATGAAGCGCCGCAAATCCCCGTCCGTGATAATGCCCGCAAGCTTGCCGGCCTGATCGACGACGGTCGTCATCCCGAGCTTCTTGGCCGTCATTTCCAGCATGGCCGTCGTCCCGGCGACGGATTCCTCGACTTGTGGAAGATTGGCGCCGCCGTGCATGAGATCCTTCACCCGCACTAGCAACCGGCGGCCCAGGGACCCGCCCGGATGGAACTGGGCAAAGTCTTCTTCCTGAAACCCGCGCTTCTGCAAGAGCGCAACGGCCAACGCATCGCCCATGGCGAGCGTCACGGTCGTGCTGGCCGTCGGCGCCAGCCCCATCGGACAGGCCTCTTCCGCCACCGACACATCCAGGGCCACATGGCTGTTTTTCGCCAGCGTGGAATTCATCCGGCCCGTGAGCCCGATGACCGGAATGCCCATGCGCTCGACGTAGGGCAGGATCTGCAACAGTTCCGCCGTCTCCCCGCTATTGGAAATCGCAATCAAGGCATCGCGGCGAGCCAGCATACCCAGATCACCGTGCACGCCTTCGGCAGGATGGAGAAAGAATGAGGAGGTGCCGGTGCTGGCGAGCGTCGCCGCGATCTTCTGTCCGATCAGGCCGGACTTGCCCATGCCGGACACGACGACCTTCCCCTTGCACCGGAAGAGCACATCCACCGCCTTGGCGAACGACTCGTCCAGGCGCTCAACCATCGCATGGACGGCACGCGCCTCGATTTCAAGCACCCGCTTGCCGTCGCCCAGGCTCCCCAGGCTCTTGATCCCCTTGGGAGTGGAGGCCCGCTTTGGCTTGGGCTTTAATTGCGTGGTTTTGCTGCGTCGCATATCCGCATCACCCGTTCGAGCAAAGATTTCAGTTGATACAATCGAACCCTGTTGGGCCCATCGGAGAAGGCCTATCCTGATTGGAATGGACTTCCATGAAACACCTGTGGACCCCGGAATCAGTTCCGTGGTTTTGCGGCCTCACAGATCCGAAGCACCCGTTCAAGCAAAGATGTCAGTTGATGCAGCGGCACCATGTTCGGTCCATCTGACAACGCCTCGTCCGGGTTCGGGTGCACTTCCATAAAAAATCCGTCCACCCCGGCGCCGGCCGCCGCGCAGGCCAGGGGCTCGACAAACTCGCGCTGGCCGCTGGATTTGGTGCCCCCGCCGCCCGGCAACTGCACACTATGGGTCGCGTCGAACACGACGGGATAGCCGAAGCTCCGCATGATGGGAAAGGAGCGCATATCGACCACGAGATTGTTGTAGCCGAACGACGAGCCGCGCTCGGTCAGCACAATGCGCTGGCTTCCGCACTCCTCCACCTTTTTGACGGCGTTGGCCATTTCGGGCGGTGAGAGGAATTGCCCCTTCTTCACATTGACGACCTTGCCGGTCTTCGCCGCGGCGATGAGCAAATCGGTCTGCCGGCAGAGAAACGCGGGGATCTGCAGCACATCGACCACCTTCCCCGCCTCAGTTGCCTGCTCGTCCGTATGGACATCCGTCAGCACCGGCAGCCCCAATTGGTCTTTGACCTTCTTCAGCACCGCCAGCCCCTGCTCAAGGCCGGGACCACGATAGGACTTGATCGAGGTGCGGTTGGCTTTATCGAACGAGGCCTTGAAGACGTAGGGAATCCCGAGGGACTTGGTGATCTCGGCAATCCGGCCCGCCGTATCCATCACCAGCTGTTCGCTCTCGATGACACAAGGCCCCGCGATCAGAAACGGCCTGTTTCCCGCGCCAACCTTGAAGTTTCCTATCTCGACTTCCTTCGCCATAGCTTTCCCTTATTTCTTCCCATGAGGTGCTCAAACCAGTTTTTCAGCGAGGCCGCAGGTGAGTCGAAACCGGAGGCGTACCCTCAGAGGCACGTTGAGGATTTCGACGAACCGAGAACAAAGCTGAAAGCTGGTTTCAGCACCTCACGTTAATGGCCGCACTTGCGGCGCAACGCCGCACCGATGAATCCACTGAACAAGGGATGCGGACGGTGCGGGCGCGAACAGTATTCCGGATGGAACTGCGTGGCCAGGAACCAGGGATGCTCCTTGAGCTCGACGATCTCGACCAGCCGTCCATCGGGTGACAGGCCGCTCAAGACCAATCCCTTGGCCGTCAATTGTTCACGATAGGCGTTATTGAATTCATAGCGATGGCGATGCCGCTCGCGCACTTCGCTCACGCCGTACATCTTTTGCGCCAGCGTGCCTTCGCCGAGCTTGCAGAGATAGGAGCCGAGCCGCATGGTCCCGCCCTTGTCGCTCACGCCCTGCTGATCGGACATCAAGTGAATCACCGGATGGGGCGACTGTTCGTCGAACTCGGCGCTATTGGCGCCCGCCAGCCCCGCCACGTTCCGCGCGAACTCGATGGTCGCGCACTGCATGCCCAAACACAGCCCGAGGAACGGCACCTGGCGCTCGCGCGCATACGTGATCGTGAGGATCTTGCCTTCGACCCCGCGCGTTCCGAACCCGCCCGGAATCAAAATCCCGTCAGCCTCGCGCAGGATCCGCTCCGTGCCTTGCCGCTCGACATCTTCGGACTCGATCCAGGAAATATTGACCTTGGTTTCATGATCGATGCCGCCATGCACCAGCGCTTCGGCCAGGCTCTTGTAACACTCTTTCAGTCCCGCGTACTTGCCGACCAGCGCAATCGACACTTCATGCTTGGGATGCTTGATCTTCTGCACCATCGCATCCCATTCGCGGAGATTCGGCGGGCCGGTCTCGATGTGCAACTGCCGGACGATCAGCTCATCCAGCCCTTCCTTCCTAAACACGATCGGCACTTCGTAGATCGTCTCGACATCCTTGGCGGTAATGACGGCGTCCTTCTCGACGTTGCAGAACATCGCGATCTTGGCCTTCATCTCCGGCGGAATGTAGCGGTCGGTGCGGCACAAGAGGATGTTCGGCTGGATGCCGATCTCACGCAGCTTGTTCACCGAATGCTGGGTGGGCTTCGTCTTGAGTTCGCCGGCGGCCCCGATATAGGGCACCAGCGTCAGGTGGACGTACAACACATTCTCGCGCCCCACGTCGTAGGGCATCTGCCGGATGGATTCGAGAAAGGGCAGGCTCTCGATATCGCCGACGGTGCCGCCGATCTCGACAATCGTGACATCCATGCCCTTCGAGATGCGCATGATGCATTGCTTGATCTCGTCCGTGATATGCGGCACCACTTGGACCGTGCCGCCGAGATAATCGCCCCGGCGCTCCTTGGTGATCACGGAATTGTAGATCCGCCCCGTCGTATAGTTGTTTTCCTTGGTCAGCGACAGCGACGTGAACCGTTCATAGTGGCCGAGATCGAGGTCCGTCTCCGCCCCGTCGTCGGTCACGAACACTTCGCCGTGCTGGTAGGGATTCATCGTCCCCGGATCGACGTTGATGTAGGGATCGAGCTTCAAGAAGGTAATCTTCAGCCCGCGGCTCTCAAGCAAATTCCCGATGGAGGCCGAAGCCAGCCCCTTCCCCAGCGACGATACCACTCCGCCTGTCACAAAAATAAATTTACTCATGGTTGCCCCCACGATCGGCGACCGCCCGTTGCTCCGCGCCCACCTGTCTCATCGGCTCGGCACCACTCGATTCCGGCTCAGTTCCCGCTTGATGGCATCGTACTGCTGCAGCCGGTCCGCCACGTCCGGCACATCCTCCGGCGCATCCACGCGCAACGAGGCATGCTGGGTCTCCCACACCCGGATGCGAATCCCGTGTTCCAGCGCGCGCAACTGCTCCAGCTTCTCGGCATCCTCCAGCTGGCTGGTGCCCAGCCCGGCAAACCGCAGCAGCGTTTCCTTCGTATACATATAGAGGCCCAGATGGATGTAGTGGAGCCCGCTCACCACCCGCCGACTCGCATCGTCGCGCACCCAGGGAATCGGCGCCCGCGAAAAATACGAGGCATAGCCGCGCAGGTCCGTCACGACTTTTACGATGCCCGGATTCTGGAGATCGTCCGTCGCATCCATCTTCCGCTTCAGCGTCCCCATTTCCGCGCCGCTTTGAATAAACGGTTCGATCAGGTCGGACAGCAGTTCCGGATTCAGGGGGATCTCATCGCCCTGCAAATTGACAAACCACTCGCCGGCAAACATGCGCGCGACGGCCGCCACGCGATCGGTGCCCGTGCGATAGTCGCCGGCCACCATCACGACGCGCCCGCCGAACTGTTCCACTGCGCGCTTGATCCGGTCATCGTCCGTGGCGACCAGCACTTCGTTGACCGACCGGCAGGCCGCCGCCTGTTCATACACATGCTGAATCATGGGCTTTTCGCCCAGCCGCACCAGCGGTTTCCCTGGGAACCGCGACGACCCGTAGCGCGCGGGAATGACGACGATGACCTGTTGCGTGGCCCTACCCATTCCCCACAGCCTCCAGGAGCTGCTTGGGCGATACGGTGGCGGTCCCGACCATGCCGACGACGATCCCGGCCGCATAATTGGCCAGCGTCGCCCCTTCGCGCATGCTGGCGCCGGTCGACAGGGCGAGTGCGAGCGTGCCGATCACGGTATCGCCGGCCCCCGTCACATCGTAAACCTGGCGCGCTTGCGTCGGCAAATGCCAGGAGGCGCCGTCCCCCTCGTAGAGGCTCATCCCCTTTTCACCGCGCGTAATCAGCACGGACTGGCACCCCAGCCGTTGCCGGATCAGCGCCCCCGCCTGATCGACCGTCTGATCGTCATCCCCATGGAGGCCGGACGCCTGCGTGGCTTCCAGATGATTCGGCGTCATCACGGTGACGCCTTTGTAGTAGCTGAAATGTTCGACCTTGGGATCCACGATGATGGGAATCCGGCGCAAGGCGGCCAGCCGCGTCAGGTCCGTCATGAGCTGCGCCGTGACCACCCCCTTCGCGTAATCTGAGACGACCAGGCAGGACAATTCCCGCATGCGGGATTCGACATACCGCAACATGCGTTTCTGCAGCGCGGCCTTCAGCTCCTGCCGGCCCTCGACGTCATAGCGCACGATCTGCTGATTATGGGCGATGACCCGGCTTTTCCGCGTCGTCGGACGGTCGTGATCGATGATGACCCCGCCGCGGGACGACTGAGTCGTCCGCTGGCTTCCCAGCTCTTTCAGCAGCAACCGTCCGCTTTCATCGGCGCCGATCACGCCGCAGAGATCGGCCTTGCCGCCCAGCGCCAGAATGTTGTTGAACACATTGGCCGCGCCGCCCAAGCGCAGAGACTCGGACTCCACATGCACGACCGGCACCGGCGCTTCGGGAGAGATCCGGCTGACCCGCCCCATGACATAATGGTCGAGAATCAAATCCCCGATGACCAGCACACAGGCCTGGGGAAACCGCTGCACATACTGGCGGAGCGCCTTGGGAGACGCCTGCTGCTTGGAGCTGTTGGATGCCTGAGGTGCCATGGCCTGCGCTGCGTCCTCCCTACTGAATCGCCTTGCCGAACCGCTCCCACCGGACCCACTCGGTCCAATTGCCTTGCCCACTCCAGGACCAATAAATCCGAAAGGCCTTGCCGCGAATTTTCTCTTCGCGCACATAGCCCCAGAACCGGCTGTCGAGGCTCTGATCCCGGTTGTCGCCCATGACAAAGTACGAGCCGTCCGGAACGGTCACCGGGCCGAAGTTGTCGCGCGGGTTGACCGTGCCGTCGATGATGCCGGGATCGATGCGCTGCGTAAACCCTTTGTCGTCCAACGGTTCTCCGTTCACGATGACCACTTTATTGCGGACTTGCACCGTATCGCCAGGCCCGCCCACGATGCGCTTGATAAAGTCTTTCTCTTCGTCTTCCGGAAACCGGAACACGATGACATCGCCCCGTTGCGGCTTGCCGAACGCCACAATCGTGCTGGAGGTGTAGCAATTCACCGGGGGGAAAGCCGGTTGCAGCTTGCAATCGGCCGGCCACTGGAGGCCGTAGGACAGCTTGCTGACCAGGATGTGATCGCCGATCAACAGCGTGGGAATCATCGAGCCGGACGGAATCTTGAAGGCCTGCACCACGAATACGCGAATGGCAAACGCGAGCAGCATCGCCACGACGATGGCTTCGGCATATTCTCGGACGATCGATTTGGCGCCGGGCCGATCCGTGCCGGCATCCGGCGATCCGGAGGGAACCGCGGCCGAAGGCCCCGTCACCTCATCCAGATTGGGCGGGGTCGGCTCGGCGCTCATTCGTCACCGACTTTCAAGAGGGCGAGAAACGCTTCTTGCGGCACTTCGACGCTGCCCACCGACTTCATGCGCTTCTTCCCTTCCTTCTGTTTCTCGAGCAGCTTCCGTTTGCGGGAAATGTCGCCGCCGTAGCACTTGGCGATGACGTTCTTCTTCATCGCGCCGATCGTTTCGCGGGCGATGATCTTATTCCCGATGGCCGCTTGAATGGCGATTTCGAACATCTGCCGCGGGATCAGTTCCTTCATCTTCTCCGCCATCTGCCGGCCACGGTAGTAGGCGCGCTCTTCATGGGTAATGAATGACAGGGCATCGACCGCCTCGCCGTTCAGCAGAATGTCGATCTTGACCAGCTTGGACTCCCGATAGCCCAGGAGTTCGTAGTCCAGCGAGGCATAGCCCTGGGTGCGCGACTTCAGCTTGTCGTAAAAGTCCAAGATCACTTCGTTGAGCGGCATCTCATAGCTGATGACCACGCGCGTCGGATCGAGGAAGTGAATGTCCCGCTGAATGCCGCGGCGTTCCTGGCAGAGCTTGAGGATCGACCCCATGTACCGCTCGGGCGTAATGACGGTGGCGAGAATGAAGGGCTCCTCGAACGATTCGATGCTGCTCGGCTCCGGCAGGTCGGCGGGATTGTCGATTTCCAGCACATCGCCCTTGGTGGTCATCACGCGATAGACGACCGTCGGCGCCGTGGTGATCAGCGTCAGCCCGTATTCCCGCTCCAAGCGCTCCTGAATGATCTCCATGTGCAGCAACCCCAGGAAGCCGCACCGGAATCCAAAGCCGAGCGCCAGCGAGGTCTCCGGCTCATAGATGAAGGAGGAGTCGTTCAACCGCAGCTTGACGAGCGCATCCCGCAAATCTTCGTACTTGGCGGTATCGGTCGAATAGAGGCCGCAGAAGACCAGCGGCTTCACTTCCTTGTAGCCGGGGAACGGCGTGCTCGTCGGCTGCGCCGCATCGGTCAGCGTATCGCCGATCTTCACGTCCGCCACTTCCCGCATATTCGCGCACACATACCCGGCTTCGCCGGTCAACAACTCGGTTTTCTTCGTGCGCTTCGGCGTGAACTGCCCGACTTCCATCACTTCAAACACCCGGTCGTTCGACATCACCTTGATCTTCATGCCGGGGCGAACGGACCCATCGACGATGCGGGTCAGGACGATCACGCCCTGATAATTGTCGAACCAGGAATCGAAAATGAGCGCCTTCAGCGGGGCGTTGGGATTTCCGGAGGGCGGCGGAATCCGTTCGATCACGGCCTCCAGCACTTCCGGCACGCCCTTGCCCTCCTTGGCGCTGATGAGCATAGCATCGCTGGCATCGAGCTGGAGCACGTCGGAAATCGATTGCTTGGTGCCTTCGACATCGGCGCTGGCCAAATCGATCTTGTTGATGACCGGAATGATCGTAAGGTTGTTCGCCATGGCCAAGTTCACATTGGCGATGGTTTGGGCCTGCACCCCTTGAGTGGCATCCACCAGCAAGAGCGCTCCTTCGCACGCGGCAAGGCTGCGGGAGACTTCATAGGTAAAGTCCACGTGCCCCGGCGTATCGATCAGATGCAACGAGTAGATCTTCCCATCGTTGGCCCGATACTTGATCGCCACCGCGTGAGCCTTGATCGTAATGCCACGTTCCCGTTCCAGGTCCATGGCATCAAGGATCTGCTCCTTGGCCTCTCGGGCAGTCACCGCGCCAGTTGCGTCGAGGATCCGGTCAGCGAGGGTCGATTTGCCGTGATCGATATGAGCGATAATCGAAAAGTTGCGAATAAGACTTTGCAAATCCTGGCTCTTTTCTGAATAAAATCGGTTCATTATAGTAACTGCCCCCCAGGTTGTCAAAGCGGCGGTGCGCCCGTATAATCCGCGCCACGCGCCGATTTCTCGCGCCTTTCGACGCACACCGTTTCCGATCATCTTCGCCGATGTCGAGACTCGCATGGCCAGAAGAACCAGCCCTGACAAATTCGCTGAGTGGGACCGCCAATACCTCTGGCACCCCTTCACCCAGATGCAGGAATGGGCACAGGAGGAGCCGCTCATTATCGAGCGCGGAAAAGGTTCCTACCTGATCGATGCGAAGGGGAAAAAGTATCTCGACGGCACATCCTCCATCTGGGTGAACCTTCACGGGCATCGGCATCCGGTCCTTGACCGTGCCATCAAGACCCAGCTGGGCAAGATTGCCCACTCCACCTTTCTCGGCCTCTCGAATCCACCGGCCATTCAGCTGGCGCGCGAACTGATCCGCCTCGCGCCCAAGGGACTGACCCGCGTGTTCTATTCCGATAATGGCTCCACCGCCGTTGAAGTCGCCCTAAAGATGGCGGTGCAATACTGGCAACAGCACCACCCCGACGCCGGACCCAAAACATCCTTTCTCCACTTGAAGCAGGCCTACCATGGCGACACCCTCGGCGCCGTCAGCGTCGGCAACATCGAGCTTTTCCACGGCCGATTCAAGCCGCTGTTGTTCCCGACCGTCGAAGCCGATCCGCCCTATTGCTACCGCTGCCCGCTCAAGTTGACCTATCCCGGCTGCGGCACGGCATGCCTCGACCCTCTTGAGCAGGTTTTGAAGACACGCCATCGCGATCTTGCCGGGCTGATCATCGAGCCGCTTGTCCAAGCCGCCGCCGGCATCATCACATCGCCTCCCGGCTATCTCAAAAAAGTCCGCGAGCTCTGCACGCAGTACCAGGTCCTCATGATTGCCGACGAAGTGGCCACCGGATTCGGACGGACCGGCAAGATGTTCGCCTGCCAGCATGAAGACGTCACGCCGGATCTCATGTGCATCAGCAAGGGATTGACCGGCGGCTACATGCCCCTTGCCGCCACGCTGACGACCGAAGACATCTACACCGCCTTCTTGGGAAAATACGAAGACTTCAAGACCTTCTTTCACGGCCACAGTTACACCGGCAATCCACTGGGCTGCGCCGTGGCGCTGGCGAATCTGGAGGTCTTCCGGAAAGAACACACCCTGGCGGCACTGCGCCCCAAGATTGCCGCGCTCACCCGCTTTCTGCGCCCCCTCGCACAGCTGGAGCAGGTCGGCGACATTCGTCAACGCGGCTTCATGGTGGGAATCGAGATGGTCCAGAATCGCGCCACCCGGACAGCCTACCCGCTCGCCGCCAGGATCGGTCACCGGGTCACGATGGAGGCGCGCCGCCGGGGGCTCATCCTGCGCCCCATCGGCAATGTGCTCGTCCTCATGCCTCCGCTGGCTGTCACGCTGAAGGAGCTCCAACGCATGGTCTCGATCATCCGGCAATCCATTGTGAGCACCCATGACACAGTATGATGTCCTCGTCATCGGCGGCGGCGTCATCGGGCTCAGCATCGCCAGAGAGCTGAAAGCGCGCCAGGCCGATGCGCGCATCGGCCTCATCGAGAAAGAGTCTGAATTCGGCGCCCACGCCAGCGGGCGCAACAGCGGCGTGCTCCACGCAGGCTTCTACTATTCGCCGGACAGCCTCAAGGCCAAACTCACGAAACTCGGCAATGAGCGCATGACCGCCTATTGCGAGCACAAGGGCATTCCCATCAATCGATGCGGAAAACTCGTCGTGGCCAAGGATGAGTGCGACCTGCCGTCCCTCGATGAGCTCCTGCGGCGCGGGCGGACGAATGGGATCGACCTTCAGGAATTGAGCGAGGCGGAGGCCAAGAAGATTGAGCCGCGCGTCAAAACATTTCAGCGAGCCTTGTTTTCGCCGCGCACCTCGACGGTGAATCCGATTCACGTCGTCGAAGCCATGCAGCGAGATGCCATGCAGGAAGGCATCGAGCTGCACCTTGGCACCGCCTACGTGAGCCGGACCGAGCAGGGCATCCGGACCAACAGAGGATTGATCGCGGCCGGCTACATCGTGAACGCCGCCGGACTCTATGCAGACAAGATCGCGCTGAATTACGGCTTTTCCGAAAAGTACCGGATCCTGCCCTTCAAGGGACTCTATCTCTACTCAAATGAACCGCCCGGCTCATTCCGCACCAACATCTATCCGGTTCCCGATTTGCGCAATCCTTTCCTTGGTGTCCACTTCACAATTACGGCGGATGGAAAAGCCAAGATCGGCCCCACAGCCATTCCGGCCTTTTGGCGTGAGAATTACGAAGGGCTGAGCAATTTCAAGCTGAGCGAGTTGATGGAAGTGGCCGGCCGAGGATTAGGCCTGCTGACCGGCGCGCAATTCGACTACCGGCGTCTGGCGGTCGAGGAGATCGCCAAGTATTCCCGCAGCAAGATGGTCGAACTTGCCTCGGTACTGGCCGAAGGCGTGAAGGAGAACAACTATGTGACGTGGGGCCGGCCGGGCATCAGAGCCCAGCTGCTCGACATCACCACGAAGAAACTGGAGATGGACTTCGTGCTGGAGGGAGACCGCCGATCAATGCATGTGCTCAACGCCGTCTCACCGGCCTTTACCTGCTCGCTCCCCTTCGCCGCCCATGTGTGCGATGAGATCGAGCGCCACACACACCCTCCCATTTAAAACACCGGCTCTTTCAACACGCGCAGCAGATAGCGCCCATACCCGTTTTTCAACAGGGGCTGCGCCAGCTTCTCCAATTGCCCTGCGTTGATCCATTTGTTGCGATAGGCAATCTCTTCAGGGCACGCGACCTTGAGCCCCTGCCGGTGTTCGAGCGTCGCGATGAATTGACTGGCGTCCAAGACCGACTCATGGGTCCCGGTATCCAGCCAGGCATAGCCGCGCCCCATGACTTCGACATGCAGCCGCCCCCGTTCAAGATACAGCCGGTTGAGATCGGTAATCTCCAGCTCTCCGCGCGCCGAGGGCTTCAGCTGCTTCGCGAACGCCACGACCTCGGCATCGTAGAAATAGAGCCCCGTGACGGCATAGTTGGATTTCGGCGCCGCCGGCTTCTCTTCAAGATTGATAGCCCGGCCGCTGGCGTCAAACTCCACCACGCCATACCGCTCGGGATCCTGCACGTGATAGGCGAATACGGTGGCACCGTTTCGGCGTGCCATGGCCTGATTCAACAGCTGGGGAAAATCATGACCGTAAAAGATATTGTCTCCCAACACCAGCACCGAAGGATCAGTCCCCAGAAACGACTCTCCGATGATGAAGGCTTGCGCCAGGCCATCCGGCGAGGGCTGCACGGCATAGGACACGCGAAGCCCCCATTGCTCCCCAGTCCCGAGCAACTGCTGAAACCGCGGCGTATCTTGCGGAGTGGAAATGACCAGCATGTCCCGCACCCCGGCTAGCATGAGCGTACTGAGCGGGTAGTAGATCATCGGCTTATCGAAGATGGGCAGCAGCTGTTTGGAAACCGCCAATGTGGCCGGATGCAAACGAGACCCCGTGCCGCCCGCCAGAATAATGCCCTTGCGTGTCATAACGCCCCCTGTGCCGCCAGTTCATCCAGACACCGCCGGACATGCACCTGCCAATCTGGCAGAAACAGGCCGAATGTGCTTGCGACTTTCATCGTATTCAACCGGGAATTTCGCGGCCGTTGGGCCGGCAGCGGGTAGGCCTCGGTCGGAATGGGCACCACGGCATCCGGCGCCGTCTTGACCGCCGCGCCTCGTTCCTTCGCCAAGGCGACGATATACCGCGCATACTCATGCCAATTCGTTTCACCGGCCGCCGCTACGTGATAGGTGCCCCTGTAGCGGTCGTCCTGACCGTTGCCCGTGATCCGGGAGATGGCCAGGGCCGTGACATCGGCGAGCAACTCCGCACTCGTTGGCGCCCCCCATTGATCGGCAATCACTCGCAGCGTCTCTTTTTCTTTGGCCAGCCGCGCGATCGTTCTCACAAAATTCTTTCCTCTGGCGGCGAACACCCAACTGGTTCTGAAAATAAGGTGCTTCGCGTGAAGGGCGCGAATCGCCTCCTCCCCCTCCCACTTCGTCCGGCCATACACCGAGAGCGGGTGCGCCGCATCGTCTTCCACATACGGCGCGGGTTTCCGTCCATCGAACACATAGTCGGTGGAGTAATGGACCAGCCAGGCATTGAGACGCGCCGCTTCCTCCGCCAGCACCCCCACCGCGTCGGCATTGATGCGCCGCGCCTTGTCCGGCTCCGATTCGGCCTGATCCACCGCCGTGTAGGCGGCCGCGTTCACGATCACCGCGGGACGCTGCCGACGGATCCAGTCCCGCACGCTGTCAGGCCGTTCAACATCAAGATCCACCTGTTCGGTTGCCACCAGGTCGCCCAAGATCGACAGCGACCGTTGCAACTCCCATCCGACTTGGCCGTCTTTGCCGAGCAATACGATCTTCATCGGCTGTACTGTTGCTCCACCCACTGGCGATAGGCTCCGCTGGTGACATGCCCCACCCAGGCCTGATGGTCGAGATACCACCGCACCGTTTTCCGCATGCCGGTCTCAAACGTTTCCGCAGGCGTCCATCCCAGTTCACGCCGGATTTTCTCCGAGTTGATGGCATACCGGCGATCGTGCCCGGGGCGATCCTTCACGAACGTAATCTGGCTCTGGTAACTGCCACCGCCCTGTTTCGGATGCCATTCGTCCAGGATGGCACAGACAGTTCGCACGACGTCCAGATTCACCCGCTCATTTCCCCCGCCGATATTATAAGTGTCGCCAACCCGGCCGGCATCCAGCACTCGCCGGACCGCGGCGCAATGATCTCCGACATAGAGCCAATCGCGGACCTGCTGGCCATCCCCATACACCGGCAACGGCTGGCCCGCCAGCGCATTGAGAATCACCAGGGGAATCAGCTTTTCGGGAAATTGGAAGGGCCCATAGTTATTCGAGCAATTGGTCGTGACAACCGGCAGCCCATAGGTGTGATGATAAGCCCGCACGAGATGGTCCGATGCGGCTTTGCTGGCGGAATAGGGGCTGTTCGGCTCATACCGGTGCTCCTCGGTAAAGGCAGGGGCGGCTGTATCTAGTGAGCCATACACCTCGTCCGTGGACACATGCAGAAAGCGAAACGAGGACTTTCCCTCCTCCGGCAGTCCGCTCCAATAACCGCGCACTGTTTCCAGCAACCGGAACGTGCCCACAATATTCGTCTGGATGAAATCTTCGGGTCCGTGGATGGAGCGATCGACATGGCTTTCCGCCGCGAAATTGACAACGGCGCGCGGCCGATGCTCGGCCAGCAGCTTCGCCAGCAAGGCCGCATCGCCAATGTCGCCCCTCACGAACTGATGCCGGCTGTCCCCCTGGGTCGACGCCAAATTCTCCAGATTGCCGGCATAGGTGAGCTTATCCAGATTGACCACGGCTTCCCGGCCGTCCCGCAGCCAATCCAAGACAAAGTTAGCGCCGATGAATCCGGCCCCGCCGGTCACAAGAATGCTCATTCGCTCGCTCCTCTACCAGAACCATCACTGACTAGCAGAGCCAAGTACTTATATGTAGCCCTTTGAAGCGGCTTCGCCCACTAAATTCCGCCTTTTACTCACGAGAAATCACGATCGGCGCGCCAACGCTCACGCCCAACAGGCTTGCCGCACTCCCTTCCTTGACAAACACTTCAAGCACCCCGTTGCTATTGATCAACCCGCACGGCGCGCCGGACCGGCCTGCCTGATAGCTGCCCACCAGCCCCTCAATCCTGTGATCCAAGAGACGAATCGTGACAGACGCACTCCCGATGCCAGCTTGAACGGCCATGACATGCGCCGAGGTAATATTGGAAATCGCGTTCCCGAAGCAATCCACGTATACAATGTGCCCCCGCACCCTGGCTCCTTCGACCATCGGCTGAGGCCAATCGATCGTGACCGGATCGGATACCGGCGGTCCGAATACCCCTGCGTGCAGTCCTGTGCTCAACCAGGCGGCAGCCGGCGCAAACACATCCCGGCCATGGAACGTGGCGCCCTGCGACTCCAGCCGGTACTGCCGGTTCTCCAATTGCCAGATCTCGGCGTCCGGCTCCTCGGTGAAAATCGGCGTCAAGAGGCCGTTGTCCGGAGCCACAAAATAGTACCGAGCCGTTTTCACGAGAATCGCCCGGCGGCCGCTCCCGACTCCCGGATCGACTACCGCGACATGCACCGTCCCCTCAGGGAAATACCTGTAGCAGGACCGTAAACAATAGGCGGCTTCATCGATGCGATGCGGGGTGATGTGATGGGATAGATCGACGATGCGGGCTGCGGGGTTGATCGAGAGGATCACCCCTTTCATGCTGGCGACGAACCAATCGCGCTCACCGAAGTCGGTCAGGAGGGTGATGAGCGGGAGTGCCGACGGCACGTCACAGTTCCTCGAACTTGATCTCCACCACTTCGTACTCGACCATTTTCACCGGCGTGGTGACTTCGACGAAGTCGCCGACGCGCTTGCCGATCAACGCGCGGCCCACCGGAGACTGAATGGAGATCTTGTTGAACTTCATATCGGCTTCGTCCTGCCCTACCAGCGTATACTGCTTCTTGGATTGCGACTCCTGCTCGATCACCAGCACCGTGGACCCGAAGACCACCGTCTCCGTGATCCGGCCGGCGGCAATCTCAACCACCCGCGCGTCGGCCAGCTTCGATTCGATCTCGATAATGCGCGACTCGATAAAGCCTTGCCGTTCCTTGGCCGCATCATACTCGGCGTTCTCGCTCAAATCGCCATGGGCACGCGCTTCGGCGATGGCTTCGATCACATTGGGCCGCTCGACTTTCCGCAGGCGATCCAGCTCCGCCTTGAGGGCCTCAAATCCTTTTTTCGTAATCGGTGTAGGCATGGTCTCTCTGGTCTCCTCCCAAGCTAGCCCCGATGATACTCTTGCAGCGACCGAATGGACAATTCTTTCTTTGTCAGGGCTTCAATCCCCATCACAGCCGCCAATGCACCCCGCATCGTGGTGTAATACGGCACCCCCTTCTGGAGGGCTTCACGTCGGATCGACAGCGAATCGGTATGGGCGGATGCCGTTCGCACCGTATTCACCACCAGAGCAACCATTCCGTTCTTGATATGGTCGACGACATGTGGCCGCCCTTCTTTGACTTTATGGACCACTTCCACTTCCACGCCTTGCTCTTTCAAGAACCCTGCCGTTCCGCTCGTGGCCTGAATTTGAAAGCCCAACTTCCGCAAACGCGTGGCCACATCCCAGGCCGCAGGACGATCGGTATCTTTCACGCTAATGAACGCCGTCCCGCTTTTCGGCAGACTCGAACCAGCTCCCGCCTGCGACTTGGCAAAGGCCCAGCCGAAATCGCTGTCGATACCCATGACTTCGCCGGTGGACTTCATCTCAGGCCCGAGCAGCACATCGACACCCGGAAACTTATTGAACGGGAAGACCGCTTCCTTGACCGAGAGATGCTTCGGCTGCGGCGCTGCCGTGAAACCCAATTCGGAGAGAGACTTGCCCAGCATCACTTTCATCGCCAATTTCGCCAGCGGCGCACCGATCGCTTTGCTGACGAACGGCACGGTGCGCGACCCGCGCGGATTCACTTCAAGGACATAGACCGTCTTGTCCTTCACCGCGAATTGGGCATTCATCAACCCCACCACGCCCAATTCGATCGCCAAGGCTTTCATCTGCCGCTCGATCTCGTTCACAAGAGCCTTATCCAAGGTATAGGGCGGCAAGGAACAGGCCGAGTCTCCGGAATGCACGCCCGCCTCTTCGATGTGCTCCATGATCCCGGCGACGACGACTGTCTTGCCGTCTGAAATGGCATCGGCGTCGATTTCGATCGCATCCGCAAGATACTTGTCGATCAAAACCGGATGCTTCGGCGAGGCCTTGACCGCCGAGCGCATGTATTCCAACAACCCGCCTTCATCGTAGACGATCTGCATGGACCGGCCGCCCAACACGTAGGAAGGCCGCACCATGACCGGATAGCTGATTGTCCCGGCAATCTGCACCGCTTCTTCGACCGAACGCGCCATGCCGCTCTCGGCCTGCCGCAGCCCCAGCTTGTTCAATAAATCACGGAACCGTTCCCGATCCTCCGCCCGATCGATCGCCTCGGGACTCGTCCCTAGAATGTTCACCCCCGCTTTGGAGAGCGGCAAGGCCAGCTTCAACGGCGTCTGCCCGCCGAACTGCAACACCACCCCCAGCGGCTGCTCCCGATGGACGATGTTCAGCACATCTTCCTCCGTCAGCGGCTCGAAATAGAGGCGGTCGGACGTGTCATAGTCGGTGCTGACGGTTTCGGGATTGCAATTCACCATGATCGTTTCGACGCCTTCGTCGCGCAACGCCATCGCGGCATGCACGCAACAGTAGTCGAACTCGATCCCCTGCCCGATCCGGTTGGGCCCGCCGCCCAGGATCACCACCTTCTTCCGATCGGAAGGCCGTGACTCACACTCGCTGCCGTAGGTCGAATAGAGGTAGGGAGTATGCGCCTCGAACTCCGCCGCACAGGTATCCACCCGCTTATAGGTAACGGACCGAGCGGATGGCCCAGAGCCCATGCGCGCCTTGCGGACGACAGCCGCCTCGACGCCGAGCAATTGGCCGATCCGGTCGTCGGAGAATCCCCACTCCTTGGCTTCCCACAGCAGCCCGCCGGCCAGGGCCGCCGACGCATTGCCCGCCTGGGTCTGAAGGCGTTGTTCAAACCCGATCAGATCGCGAATCTGTTCGAGAAACCAGGGATCGATTTTGGTGATCGCAAAGAGTTCTTCATTCGTCATCCCAAGTCTGATCCCGTCAGCGAGATACCAGAGCCGCTCCGGCAAAGGGGTCTTCAAGGTTCTCCGAATCTTTTCCAACGCCTCTGTTCGATTGAACTCCGCGGGAATGCCCCGATCGATCCCCAGGCGCGAGGCCAGTCCGTTCAAATCCAATTCGAGCGAACGGATCGCTTTTTGGAGCGACTCCTTGAAGGTCCGGCCGATGGCCATCACTTCGCCCACCGACTTCATTTGCGTGGTCAGGGTCGGGTCCGCTCCCTTGAACTTCTGAAACGCAAAACGCGGAATCTTGACGACCACGTAATCGATGGTCGGCTCGAAGGAAGCCTTCGTCACACCGGTAATGTCGTTGGTGATTTCGTCCAGCGTATAGCCCACCGCCAGCTTGGCGGCAATCTTGGCAATCGGGAATCCGGTGGCCTTCGACGCCAGCGCCGAACTCCGCGAGACCCGCGGATTCATTTCGATGATGATCATCTCCCCGTTGTCAGGGTTCAGGCCGAACTGAATGTTGGAGCCGCCCGTATCGACGCCGATCTCGCGAATAATCCGCAACGCCGCATCGCGCATGCGCTGATACTCTTTATCGGTCAGGGTCATGGCCGGCGCCACGGTGATGCTGTCTCCCGTGTGGACCCCCATGGGATCCAGGTTCTCGATCGGACAGACGATGACCACGTTGTCCTTGAGATCACGCATGACCTCCAGTTCATATTCTTTCCAGCCGATCAACGACCGCTCGATCAGCACCTGGCTGACCGGGCTCATTGCCAGCGCCCAGTCGATCAGCTTTTCGAACTCTTCCCGATTGTAGGCAATGTTGCCGCCGGTGCCGCCCATCGTAAAGGACGGCCGGATAATGGCCGGGAATCCCACCTTCTCTAAAATTTTGGTCGCCTCGTCGCGAGTATGCGCCGTCCCGCTCTCCGGCACCTTCAGACCGATTCGTTCCATCGCCTGCTTAAAGGCTTCCCGGTCTTCGGCTTTATGAATCGCCTCCGCTGACGCCCCGATCAGCTTCACGCCGTACTTGTCCAGCACGCCGCGCTTCACCAGCCCCATCGTGGCATTCAGCGCCGTCTGCCCGCCCATCGTCGGCAGCAAGGCATCCGGCCGCTCGCGCTCGATGACTTTCTCCACCACATCCAGCGTGATCGGTTCGACATAGGTCCGGTCGGCCAGTTCCGGATCGGTCATAATGGTGGCGGGATTGCTGTTGATGAGGATGACCTTGAACCCTTCCTCCCGCAGAGCCTTGCAGGCTTGCGTGCCGGAATAATCGAATTCACAGGCCTGCCCGATGACGATCGGACCGGAACCAATCAACAAGATCGACTTGATATCAGTACGTCTGGGCATGAATCCTCTCGTTACACACTAACTGGGTTCAGGCATCGGTCCAATCAATGGCCGATAGGGCGCAGCCGGCGGCACCGGACTTGTCGCGGCCCCATGATAATGTTGCAAGGCCTCAGGCAGCCAGGCTTCGATCTGATTGATGCGCGTGGCATCCGACGGATGAGTCGAAAGAAACTCCGGGATCGATTGCTGGGCGCGGAAACAGACCTTCCCGATCATCTGCCTCGGGCACCCGCTCATGCGCTCCCAAAACGGCACGGCTTCCCGCGGATCGTATCCTGCTTCCGCCATGAGGCGCAGGCCGATATAGTCCGCCTCCGACTCCTGCTTCCGGTTGAACGGCAGCGACACATTCACTCCGTAGGCACCCAAGGCGCCGGCAATCGCCCCGCCGCCGCCGTGCGCTCCCACCGCCGCGCCAATCGCGCCAAGTTGGGCGATCTGGTCGATGATGCTGCGGCTCATCCGCTCGACGCCATGGCGCTGGAGCGCATGCGCGACTTCGTGTCCCATCACGGTGGCCAATCCGGCCTCCCCTTGCGTATGTTTCAGAATGCCGGTAAACACCGCGACCTTCCCGCCGGGCAAGGCAAAGGCATTCACCGTCTTGTCATCCTGAATGACGGCGAATTCCCACTGATACTCCGGCTTGTTGGCCGCCTTGGCAATCCGCTGGCCGACCCGCTGCACCAGCTCGTTGATCTCCTGATTCTCACTGAGCCGGGCCTGCCGCAACACTTCCCGATAGGCTTCCAGGCCAAACTGCATTTCCTTTTCTTCCGAGAAGAAAATGAGCTGATCGCGCGCCGTCCCCGGAGCCCGATAACAGCCCGTCACCAACGAGAGCACGCTCACCGCCGAACAGGTCCCCAAGACCGCAGAGAGCCCCGCGACCCAGCGCGCCCCCAGCACCAGCGCCGCACGGCGGCCGATCAGGTCTGTCTGGTCCATTTGGTCGGTCTGGTTCATGTGGTCTGTTTGGTCTATTCAGTCTGTTTGGTCTATTTGGTCAGTCTCATTGGCCTACGCCATTGCCTTTAGCTGCTTTTCCCTCCCACTGACCAGAGAGACGAGAAAGACCGAACAGACCAGACCAACCCTTCTTCCCTTACGGCATCCACATATACATAAACTGAGGCGTCCCGCCACGGACAACCGCCATCAGATCGAGAGTGCCCAGACCGGCTAAGGGACCAGGCGCCATCAGCTTGGAGTAGACATTATTCGAATATTCACCGGGACGCCGGTACATGACCACCCGGGCCTCCGTCAATCCCGCCTTCTTCTTTGCCAGCTCAACCGCATCTTCCAGATACCCGATCTCGTCCACCAACCCGGACGTCTTCGCTTGCTCTCCGGTATACACGCGTCCGTCGGCCAGCTTCTTGATCTGGTCCATCTGAAGCTGCGGACGGCCTTCCTGCACCACCGCCAAAAACCGCTGATAGAAGGAATCGATGAGTCCCTGGAAAATCGCGCGCTCGTCCGTCGTCATGATCCGGAACGGCGAGCCCATGTCCTTGCGAGGCCCCGACGTGATCGCCGTCGCTTCGAGTCCGACTTTTTCCAGCAACCCATGCGCATTGACCGTCAGCATAATCACGCCGATGCTGCCCGTGACGGAGGAGGGATGCGCGAATACCGAGTCCGCCGCCGCGGCAATATAGTAGCCCCCCGATGCCCCTACGTCCATGATGGACGCGACCAGGGGAATCTTCCGGCTGGTTTTGAACGTCTTGAGCTCGTGATGAATAATATCCGATGCCGTCACCGTCCCGCCCGGCGAGTTGATGCGGAGCACCACGGCCTTCACCTTCTCGTCCTGCATGGCCCTCGTCAACTGCTCTTTGACGCTCGCCACGAGGCTTGGCGTCTGGGCCAAGCCCTCTCCATCCTGAGAACTGATCGTTCCGGAAATCTCAACGAGCAACACCTTGGCGTCGCCCTTGCCGCTCACCGGCATTTCCTGGAGCGGACCCGGTCCGGGGAACAGAGGGAAATTCAACGTGCATCCGGAAATCAGCAGCGCTATCAGCACGATCATCGCAAACCGGCTATGCATGGTGTTTCTCCATCAACTGGACGAATTCCTCGAACAAATAGGCCGAGTCATGCGGACCGGGCGAGGCTTCAGGATGATACTGCACGGAGAAGACCGGCTGATCGACACAAGCCATGCCTTCAATCGAGTGGTCATTCAGGCTCACATGCGTGATGGCCACCGGCCCCATCTTCGTGTCCACCGTCAGCGGGCGGTCCGGCACCCCGTTGAACGAGGCCGGAATCTGCACCGCGAAATTATGATTCTGCGAGGTGATCTCCACTTTCCTCGTCCGCAGATCCATCACCGGATGATTCGATCCATGATGGCCGAACTTCAGCTTGTAGGTCTTCAGGCCAAAGGCTAATCCCAGAATTTGGTGCCCGAGACAAATGCCGAAAATCGGATAGCGGCCGATCAGCGACCGGACCGCTTCCATGGCGTAGGGCACGCCTTCCGGATCGCCGGGACCGTTCGAGAGAAACACCCCGTCCGGCTTCAAGGCCATGACCTCGGCCGCCGGCGTCGAAGCCGGCACCACCGTCACCTCACAGCCCACATCGACGAGGCGCCGAAGAATGTTCTCCTTCACGCCAAAATCATAGGCCACAACCCGCCAGGGCTTGCGAGTGGCCGGCCGCGCGGCGCTCATTCCGAGATCGGGCGCCCACTCGCCGGAATCACTCGTCCAGGCATACGACCGCGCCGAAGTCACCTCCGCCACCAAATCGCGCCCGACAATGCCGGGAGCGGTCTTGGCTTTCTGGACCGCGCGCGCGCGATCCCCATCCAGATGCGTGATCAGGCCCTGCTGCGAGCCATGCTCGCGCAGGTGCCTGGTCAGCGCCCGTGTATCCAATCCTTCGATCGCCACCACCTGGGCCTTCGCCAAATAATCCTGGAGCAACCCCTTGCTGCGCCAATTGCTGGCTAGCCGGCTGGCCTCCATCACGACAAACCCTTCCGCCCAGATCTTGCGCGACTCGACATCCTCCGGCGTCACACCATAGTTCCCGATGTGGGGACTGGTCATCGTAATGATCTGCCCCTTGTAGGAGGGATCCGTCAGCACTTCCTGATAGCCGGTCATCGCGGTATTGAACACCACTTCACCGACTGTCTCGCCTTCGTAACCGAGCGCGCGCCCTTCGAAGACCGTGCCATCCGCCAATGCCAAGAGCGCCTTCTTCATGCCTGCCCCTTACCCGATCGCAATGTGTGATTGACGCGAATGCCCATGAGCACCATGCCCAGACACAAATTCACCATGTACAACGCCCGGACCGGCATATGAATCTTGAAAAATGCGGCAAAGGCCGCCTTCCTCGCCGCCTCATCCTTGATCGCAAACGCCTCGGCTTGCAGCGCGGCGGCTTGCGGATGCAAGACCCCGATGATGATCCCCGCAATCAGCACCATCGCCCCCAGCACCATCATCTCGGCCCGCGTGGGGGCCATCACCGGATGTTGCGTTCGATGCCGCCAGACCACGCCCGCCACCAACACCGCCATCGCGCCCAGCACCACGCGATTGAAGCCCTCAAAGGCCCGCGTGAGAAAAAATCCTCCGGAATCCTGCCCGCCAAACGTATTAAACACCGCGGGAATCACCGCCGCCACCAGCACTACCAATCCGCCTACCCACAGGCCCAACGCCAGCCACTCCAGCGTGAGACCTACTCGCGACGTCCAGAGAAAGGCCCGGCCCTCCATCCGTCACGCCCGCTCCGCCGCCGGGGCCTCGAACACGACTCGCCCCCCGACAATCGTCGTCTTCACCCGCCCCTTCACGGTCCACCCGGCAAAAGGAGTATTCCGGCTTTTCGACTTGAACTTGCTGGGATCGACCTTCCAGGATTCGTTGGGATCAACGATCGCCACATCCGCGTCGGCGCCGACCGCCAAGGTCCCCTTCTTCAATCCAAAGGCCACCGCCGGCGCCGCCGTCAATTTATCCACGGCCTGCTCCAAGGTCAGCACGCCTTCCTCCACCAAGGCCAGCGTGAGCGGGAGTGCGGTTTCCAAGCCCACAATCCCGAACGGCGCCTCGGTAAAGTCCTGCTGCTTCTCCTGCGTCGCATGCGGCGCATGGTCGGTGGCAATGACATCGATCGTGCCGTCGCGCAGCCCCTCTTTGATCGCCTGCACATCCCCGCCGGTCCTGAGCGGCGGATTCATTTTTGCCAGCGTGTTGTAGCCCCGCACCACATCTTCCGTCAGCGTGAAATGGTGCGGACAGGCCTCCGCCGTCACCTTGATCCCGCGCGCCTTGGCTTCGCGCACCATGCGCACCGACCCGGCCGTGCTGATATGGGCGAGATGCAGCCGCGCCCCGGTGAGCTCGGACAACGACAAGTTGCGGGCCACCATCACATCTTCCGCCGCGGCAGGAATGCCGGGCAAGCCCAGTTCGGTAGAGATCATCCCCTCGTTCATGCAGCCGCCCTCGGCCAGATGCAGATCTTCGCAGTGGTCCACCACGGTCAGATCAAAGGCCAGCGCATATTCCATCGCCCGCCGCATCACCAGGCTGTTCATCACCGGCTTGCCGTCATCCGAGATCGCCACGCAGCCGGACCGGCGCAGATCGCCGATCTCCGCCAATTCCTTCCCCTCCGAGCCTTTCGTAATGGCTCCGATCGGCAGCACATTGGCCAGTCCCGCCGTCCGCGCCCGATCGATCATGAATTCCGTCACAGCCTGATTATCGTTGACCGGCTTGGTATTCGGCATCGCGCAGACCGTGGTGAATCCGCCCGCCACCGCCGAGGCGCTGCCGCTTTGGATCGTTTCCTTGTACTCGAATCCCGGTTCGCGGAAATGGACATGCAGATCCACAAAGCCGGGCAACACGAGCTGGCCCTTGGCCTCAATCATCGTGCATCCGGCCGGAGCCTGCAGGTTCGTCCCAACGGCCGCGATCTTGCCCTGATCGATCAACACATCCGCCACCCCGTTCACGCGCCCCGGATCGATGACATGCCCGCCTTTAATCAAAATTGCCACGATTTAGTTCGCTCCTGACATGAGATAGAGAACGCCCATGCGAACGGCTACACCGTTCGCCACCTGATCCAAAATCACCGACGACAGACTATCCGCCACGTCCGGCGCAATCTCCACCCCGCGATTGATCGGCCCGGGATGCATGACGATCGCCTTTGGATCCGCCAGCTTCACCCGCTCCGCCGTCAATCCGTACAGCCGCGCATATTCACGGATGGTCGGGAACAGCGCCTTCCCCTGCCGCTCCAGCTGGAGCCGCAACATCATAATCACCTGCACATCCTGCAACCCCTCGTCGAGATGGTGAAATACCGTCACGCCAAGTTTTTCAATGCCGAAGGGAATCATCGTGGCCGGCCCCACCACCCGCACCTCGGCGCCGAGCTTCGTCAGGGCCAAGATGTTGGAGCGCGCCACCCGGCTATGCGCCACGTCGCCGACGATGGCCACGCGCAATCCTTGAAACGGCAGCCCCCGCTCGCGAATCGTATAGAGATCGAGCAGCGCCTGCGTCGGATGCTCATGCCAGCCGTCGCCCGCATTGATCACCGACGACTTCACCCCGCGCGCCAAGGTCTCGGCAGCCCCGGCCGACGAATGGCGCAGCACGATGATATCCGCCTGCATCGCCTCGATATTTCGCGCCGTATCGAGCAGGGTTTCCCCCTTGACCACGCTGCTCGACGAGGGAGAAAAATTGATGACGTCCGCGCTCAGCCGCTTGGCGGCCAATTCAAACGAGGTGCGCGTTCTCGTACTTGGCTCAAAGAACAGGTTGACGACGGTGCGCCCGCGCAGCGCTGGCACCTTCTTGATCTCACGGCCGCTGACTTCCTTGAAGGAGTCCGCCGTCTCGAGAATCAAGGCAATCTCGTCCACCGACAGAGAAGCCAGACTGAGGAGGTGTTTATCTTTGAGGCTCATGGCAACCTCCGCTCACGTTCCGATCCCACACGCACAGCCCTTTCAGGATCCGGCCTTAAAAATGACCACCCGGTCATCCTCGCCGAGTTCCTCCAACAGCACTTGCACGTTTTCTTCCCGCGACGTCGGCAGATTCTTTCCGATATAGGTGGCCTTGATCGGCAGCTGCCGATGGCCGCGATCCACGAGCACCGCCAGCTGAATTTCAGCCGGCCGGCCCAGATCCATCAACCCATCCATCGCCGCGCGGATCGTGCGCCCCGTGAACAGCACATCGTCCACCAGCACCACCACCTTGTCCGACACGTCGAACGGCACCGAGGTCGTGCGCAACACCGGCTGCTCCTTGCGCAGCGACAAGTCGTCACGATAGAGGGTGATGTCCAAATCGCCGATCGGCACCGCCACCCGCTCGATCTCTTCAATCCGCTTCGCCAACCGGTGCGCCAGATGCACACCGCCCGTTCGAATCCCGACGAGCGCCAGGTCCTTCACGCCTTTATTGCGCTCAAGAATTTCATGGGCAATGCGCGTCAGCGCCCGGCCCATATCCCCGGCATCCATGATCAACCGTTCGTTCTGTTTATCCGTAGTCACTGTTGACGCTCCACCCGCTAGATTTTCCCCCACCCCATCACTCGTCACCCGTTACATTTCACGTCTTCTTGAGGACATAAAAAAACCCTCTCGCCTGAGCGGGCAAGAAGGTTCACGTCGTGAATCCGGCCATCGCCGGGTTGGGTTCTCATATCGTCTCCTTGCTCACCTCGCAGGATGAGCGTTAAAGGCAGCTGCATCTTACTGACGGCTCAGAAGCCTGTCAAGGCAGGGATTCGAGGGGGCAGCGGACAGCCTCGCCGGCATAGCTGATTATTCTAAGGGGACACGATTATGGACGCGTGATTTCTTCGAGGGTGAATTGCTTGGGCAGCAGGACGGGCAGCACCAACCCGATGGGGTCGCCGCGCTTGATCGTGGTGGGCTTGTGCAGTTGCAGGAGAAAATTGGCGGTGAAGGCTTCGTAATCCGGCAGCCAGTCATATTGGTTCGGCGTGCGTTTATACTCCTGCGTTTTAATCCCCTCCCAGATACTAAAGGTCCGATCAGGAAGGTGGAAGAAGGGGTTGGGAAGATCCTTCATCATGAGGCCAACGTGCTTGGGATAGTAGAAGCGAATCCCGCAGCAGAGTTTAGGATACCCGCTGTTCAGAATCAGGTCGACATACATGCCGGAGAACGTTTTGTAGCCCAGCAGCCGCTCTTCCGGTTGAATCGGCGGCGATTGCCACTTGACCCCCTCGGCCGTCCGGCGCAATTTGATATCCGCGGGGCAGCGGATGAGCCAGCCATAGCTGCCGACGGTGCGCACCGGCCCGCAGTCGTCCGGCACCACCTTGTATCCGCTGGCGGCCAGCGCCCGTTGCTCATCCAGCGTCATATTATTCAACATCGGCCGATGGGGATGGAAATCCAGCTTCAGCCGCTCCGGGGGAAAGGCCGTGGAGTACTCCCGCTCCCAGTAGATGACGATCTTGTCTCCCGCCTCTTCGGCAGGCATCTGTTCTTGGGTCGGCTCGCTCATGAGGATGACAGTAATCGAAGGAGGCGGATCGGCGCAAGAGGTTACATGCGGCGGACGTGAAAGAGAGTCAGCCCGCTGCGCAGCTTGGCTTTCGGCAAAATCGTCTTGTGCATGGCAAACGTCGGAAGCCTCTCCACCGCTTCCTGCCAGCACAGCTGAAACCCGGCCTTCGGCAACTCGTCTCCCAGACGCGCTGGGCCGACGACGAAGGCATTCCCGCCGGTCTTGGTCCGCTGGGCGAGCAGGCGCAGGCGGGCCACGAGCAGACTCGCCTGCTCAAATTCAGCATAGGGAACCCACACATAGGCAAGGTCATGGGAGGCGCCGACCGATGTCACTGGAGGCTGAGCACTGGCGAGCGTGAACTGTGTCCGCTGGAGCCACTCCCACCGTTGGATTTCGTGGCACTGGGTCCACAGTTGCTGGGCTTGCTTGTACGCAAAGGCCGGATGCCAGACGGTGACGGACACGTCTCGAGGACGATCGAATGGGAGGCAGGTCGAAATGACCGCGTCGCCGTTCTCAATCAATATCCGCTCAGCCCGCAAGAGAATCTGGCCGATCTCACGGTCCTGTTCCGCCAGATCTTGCAGATAGTCCGCCACAAACGGTTGCGCCGCCAGTTCTCCGACCGGTGTTTCATCCTGCGGATACAAGAGCACAGCCCCAAAGACTTCCCCCGGCTCAACGGCCGGAACGCCCTGCACAAAGACCGATCGCCAATCGACGGAACTGACGGTGGCTCCCCCTTCAGTGGCCATAGACCCGCCGGCGCCCTGCGGCAGGCTCAGTTCCGTCGTACGATCCCGATCCTTCAACCGAAGACGCCCATCGACAATCGTGGCCATGCGATCCCAGGCCGCCACTCGCCGCCCCTTGGGATTGGCATAGGACAGTCCTGCTGGATCGTCAGCACACGTCGCCTTCACCAACTGGCCGCCCCGCACCGTCACACAGAGGCGCTGAGCCTCGTCGAAATAGCGCAAGGGCAGGGCGCGCGACGGCAGCCACGTGAGCTGATGGGCGCGCGACGGATCCATAAACAAAGCCATCGGCTCTCCCCCGCCCGGGGCCTGTGCCGTGAAGAAACTGCTGAAGAGTGCAAAGGCCGCTTCCGAGGGATAGGTGGGAATGCCCCGATAGCGCAAGGGCCGCGGGCTTGGCTGGCCCTCGTTCTGATCGTCGTAGAGACCGCGAATCAGTTCAAACGCGGCGGAGCCGGTGCCAGGCAATAAGGATTTGAAGAGTTCAACGACCGGCAGGAAATCAATCCGGTCCCAATGCATCGCCCCCATGCAGGACATGAAGCGGGCATGGTCGAAGGAGCCGTCCTCCAGCACATAGAAGGCGTCTTTGCGATGCCGAATCGTCGCCTGGCCATGCGCATCGATGACGAGATCGTCGTCCCCGTAAAAGAACCGAACTTCTTCAATAGGCACGCGCATCGCCTGCGCCGCCATCTGCCGCAGGTCTTCCGCCTTCAGCCGCTGCCAGCCCGGCTTCGTGGCCAGATTAAGCCGCGTCTCATTCACCAAGCCGCCCGGCTTCAGCCCCACCCACCGCCCCCAGTCGAGCCGCAAGCGGGCCCGCACAAGAACGGCAGCCCCTTTCGCATCCTGTCCCCATTCGCATTCATGGAGCGGGTGGCCGGCAGGATCAGCGGCCAGCATGCGGCGCCCGTCCGGCCGATAGAACACCAGATGGCCGGAAGTCTGACGGACGACTCGCCCGCCGGCCTGGTCGAACCGTTGAGCCAGATCACGGTTGTCGGGAAACTGGATCGCTCCGGGAAACGAGAATGCGGTGCGAACGGGATCGTCTGGCATTTACTCGCGGATCTGACCGCTCCCCATGACGACAAACTTCGAGCAGGTCAATTCTTCCAACCCCATCGGACCCCGGGCATGGATGCGGGAGGTGCTGATCCCGATTTCGGCGCCGAGACCGAATTGATAGCCGTCATTGAGCCGCGTGGAGGCATTCACCAGCACCGCCCCCGCATCGACCTCGCGCAAAAACCGCATGGCCCGCTGATAATCGGTGGTCACGATCGCTTCGGTGTGTTGGGAGCCATACTTGGCGATGTGTTCCATCGCCTCGTCCATATGCTTCACCACCTTCACCGCCAGAATCAGGTCCAAAAATTCCTTCCCGTAATCATCCTCAGCAGCAGGCTTCGCCTCTGGCAAGAGCTGGCAGGTCTTCGGACAGCCGCGCACTTCCACCTTGGCGGCCGTCAACTTGTCCATGAGGCGAGGGAGAAAGGTCCTGGCAATCGATTGATGGACCAGCAAGGTTTCCATCGCATTACAGGTCGAAGGCCGCTGGGCCTTGGCATTCACACAAATCGATTCGGCCTGCGCCTGATCGGCATCCGCATCCACATAGATGTGGCAGATCCCGGCATCATGCTTCACAACCGGAATGGTGGCATGTTCGGCAATCGTCTTCATGAGCGATGGCCCGCCGCGCGGGATGATCAAATCGATATACCGGTCTTTTTTCAGCAGCACCGGCACGACTTCCCGATCAGGCCGTTCGACAAAGGTGATGGCGCCGGGAGGCACGCCTGCCTTCTCTGCCGCTTCGGCCAGCACCGCCGCAATGGCGGTGTTCGAATGAATCGCTTCGCTGCCGCCCCGCAGGACGCAGACATTGCCGGACTTCAAGCAGAGCGCGGCGGAATCGGCCGTGACGTTCGGGCGGGATTCATAGATGATGCCGATGACGCCGATCGGCACCCGCACACGCCCCACCTGCATCCCGTTCGGCCTGGTCCACATCTTCGGCATGTCGCCCAACGGATCGGGCAGCTTCGCGACTTCCCGGATGCCGGCTGACATCTCCGCAATCCGCTTGTCCGTGAGCCGGAGCCGGTCAGCCATCGCCTTCTTCTCCGGCGTTGAGCCAAAGGCCTCGACATCCTTTGCATTCGCTTCGAGGAGCTGCTCTTTTTTTTCATCCAAGGCATCGGCCATCGCCTCGAGAGCCCGATTCTTGACCGCTGTGGAGAACGTCGCCAGCCGCCCAGCCGCCTGTTTGGCTCGCGCCACCAACTCCTGGACATACTCTGGAATCGGCTGAAGCGGAACGTCTTGAAGATCCGTTGATTCGGCAGAAACTACGGCCGTGTCGCGCTGCGGTTCGAGATCAGATGACATGCTTAACCCTTCTCCATAAAATATGACGCGGAGGACAGGATACCGTGCGAGTTTGAAGGGGGTCAAGCAGTGCCGCGCGACGGGCGAAAACGGCGGGACAGGCGAGACGGGCGGGGAAAGCCTATCTCGCCTGTTCAATCTGTCTGGTTAAGCGAGGACCTGCTTGAAATACTTGATCGTACGGACCAACGCCTCCTCCAGCGGCACCTGAGGCTCCCACTTGAGCAGCGTGCGTGCGCGCGTGATGTCAGGCCGCCGCACCTTGGGATCGTCGGCCGGCAACGGATGGTACGTAATCTGGCTGGATGAGCAGGTCAGCTCGATCACCAGCTTGGCAATCTCCAACACCGTCAACTCGCGGGGGTTGCCGATATTCACCGGATTATGGATGCTGTCGCCGCCCTCGCCGTTATTTTTGGCATGGAGGAACTTGCGGTCCGTGCGTTGTTCCACACTCCGGTCCGAATCGATCATCAGCAAGGCCAGAATGCCCCGTACCAAATCGTCCACATAACAGAAACTGCGCGTCTGCGCACCATCGCCAAACACGCTGAGCGGCTTGCCTTGCAGCGCCTGAACAATGAAGTTCGACACCACTCGCCCATCATGCGGACGCATGCGGGGGCCAAAAGTATTGAAGATACGGACGATCCTGGTATCCACCCCATGATACCGGTGATAGGCCATGGTCATGGCTTCGGCAAACCGTTTCGCTTCGTCGTAGACGCCGCGGGGGCTGATCGGATTGACATTGCCCCAGTAGGACTCCGGCTGCGGATTGACCAGCGGATCGCCATAGACTTCCGACGTACTCGCCAGGAGCAGCCTGGCGCCTTTGGCCTTGGCCAAACCCAGGGCTTTGTGCGTCCCTAACGCTCCCACCTTTAACGTGGCGATCGGCAACTCAAGGTAATCCTGAGGACTGGCCGGCGAGGCGAAATGCAGGATGGCATCCAACCCTCCCTCAATATGGAGATAGTCGCACACATTGTACTTCATGAAGGAAAACCGTTCGTTTCCCATCAGGTGCGCCACATTTTCCACCCGGCCTGTCACCAGGTTATCCATGCAGACCACGGTATGGCCTTGCTCAACGAGAGACTCGCATAAATGGCTGCCTAAAAATCCCGCTCCACCGGTAACCAGTATTCTCATAGGAGTCCTTTGTTCGGAAAATATCACGTCCAACGTCAGTTGATTCGATCTACAGTAGGGGAATATCTAACTTCCTATAAGCGGCCAACAAGAGATCTTGCCCTTGAAAGAATATGCTCTATAGAGAGTACCCTCACTACCTACGGCACTCGCTGACAGCCCCTACCATGCACTATTTCCCCTAGAGCCGCCAATACCTAATGCCCGCCGGCACCGTTGCCGGGTCAAAGACACTCTTCACATCGATCAGCACCCCGCCCTGCTGCGCCCGCAACGGCTTCAGCACTTCTTGGAGCCCCATGTCGAGATAGGCCCGAT